>NZ_JBSGWY010000036.1:6026-85962 GCF_053609145.1 Streptomyces sp. NPDC054961
GACCCGCGGCGGCACGGCCCGCACCCTCGGCGTGGTGGGCCGTCTGTGCGGGGTCGGGGGGAGGCGGGGGCGGGTGCCGGGGTAGCGCCTTGCGGAGGTGCGGCCCTGACTGCTGTTTTGTAAGAGCGGAGCTCCGCCCCGGGCTCCGTTTCGCGGGCTGCGCGCTCGGGTCCGGGGGCTTCGCTGTGGGGGGTGGCGTTAACGGCGTTAATGGGGGCTGAGCTCTCGGACCCGGCTGGGTCGACGAGGGGGGTGGCGTTAACGCCGTTAACGGGGTGCGTGTCGTCGGCCTCGGTGGGCTTGGTGCGGGAGAGGGCGTTAACGGCGTTAACGGTGGGCGTGCCCTTGGCCCCGTCGGCGTGCGGGTCGGGAGTGGTGTTAACGCCGTTAATGGGGTGCGTGCCCTCGGCCTCGCCGCCGGGCGGGGCGGGGGTGGTGTTAACGGCGTTAACGGGGGGTGCGCCCTCGGCCTCGGTGGCGTGCGGGAGGGGGGTGGTGTTAACGGCGTTAACGGCGTTAACGGGGTGGAGTTCCGCCAGGCCGTTGAGGAGGCGGGCGTAGGCGGCGCGTTTGGGGGGGCGGGGGGCGGTGCGGCCCGTTTCCCAGGAGGTGACCGTCTCGCGGCGGACGGAGAGCGCCTGGGCGATCTGGTCCTGGCTCAGGCCGGCCGCTTCGCGGAGGCGCTTGCGCTCGTCCGGGTGCGGGAGTGCGTCCTGCGCCGCGGCCTCTTCGAGTAGGGCGTCCACGGCGGCGAAGAGCGTGGTCTGTTCGTTGTGGTGCGCGTTGAGCATGGGAACCTCCAGCCGCAGCCTATGCGAACCGCACCGTGGAACGCACGTGAAACACACGTGGGGGCGTTAACGGCGTTAACGGCGTTAACGCCGTTCATGGTGCGTCAGCGCCCCCGTCGTGTCAGATGCGGGTCAGCAGGAGCTCCGTGACCGCCTTCAGTTCGTCCGGGGTGAGGTGTGCCGTGAGGGCGTCCGCGACGGTTTCGGGGGACTCCGCCACGATCGTGATCCGGCGGGGGGCCGGGGTGGTGGGGGCCGGGGTGGCGGGAGCCGGGGTGGGCGCGGGGCGGGCGGCTTCCGTGGCCGGGCGGGTGCGCTGGCGCGGGGGATTAACGGCGTTAACGGTCTCCTCCGCCGCGGCCGCCTGCTCCTCCTGGGGGAGGCGGCCGATGCGGCGGGCCGGTTCCACCTTCAGTTCGCCCGTCTCCACCTTGTCCTGGAGTTCCGGGGTGAGGTGGAGGAGGGTCAGCCGCTGGGAGACCCAGGCCGGCGTCTTGCCGAGGCGCTTGGCGACCTGGGCCTGGGAGCCGTGGACCTCGACGAGCTGCTCGAGGGCGCGGGCCTGGTCCATGGGAGCCACGTCCACGCGGTGGACGTTGGCGATGAGCGCCGACTCCAGGATGTCCGCCGCCGAGGTGGCGAGGGAGTCGTTGACGTGGATGTGCATGATCCGCAGGCCGGCCCGCTGGGCGGCGGCGAGGCGGCGGTTGCCGTCGATGACCACGTACGGGGCGCGGCCCAGGCCGTCGGTGTGGCCGGGGTGGGCCTCCATGAACGCCATGCGGGTGGCGACCGCGAGGGGCTGGAGCTGGCCCCGGACGGTCAGGGACTGGGCCAGTTCTTCGATCTCGGTGAGGTCCTCGCGGAGGTTGAACGGGTTGTGCGCGAGGGCCTCGATGGGGACCTCGGACGGCGGGACCACCCCGGAGGTGGGCGCGCCGGTGGCCTCCGCGATGGCCGCGCGCCGGGAGCTGACGCCGACCGGCTGGGCTCGTGCGAAGGACGTCGACACTCCGAGTTTGTCGGCCTTGCTCATGAGATCTCCCTTGCGAGGGCGCGCAGGGCGACCGCCTGGTCGCCCTTGGGTGAGTAGACGAACAGTGGCTGCTTCACCCGGACGGCTTCGCGCTGTTCCTTGAGGTCCGGGACGATGGCCACCACACGCGGATCCTTTATGTCCATCCAGGCTTGGAGGGAGGAGGTCGCGATGTAGCCGCGTCGGCCGTCGTAGAGGTTGACGACGAGTCCGAGGTAGTCGATGTCGAGGCTGAGGTCGTCGCGCAGATCGTTGATCTGTGAGGTGAGCAGGTCGTAGGCGTCCGCGGAGGAGTCCTCGGCCTGTACGACGATCAGCGCGCCCGAGGCGCCCGGCTGTTCGGTGTCGCGGCGGCGCCCGTAGTAGATGGCCGCGTCCATGCTGAGGCCGAGGCTGGGCGGGCAGTCGATGAGGATGACGTCGTAATCGGCCTCGACGGGAGCGAGCGCGCGCTCGAGGGCGGCCTCGCGGGCGCGGACCGTGGAGAGGCGGACGTCGAGCAGGAAGGCGTCGGTGCAGGCGGGGAGGATGTGCAGCCGGTCGCCGAAGCGCTCGTCCGGGATGGGGACGATCAGGTCCGAGAGGGGACCCTTGGCCTCGCCCGCCATGTGGCAGGTGAGGCTGTCGCCGCCGATGGGCAGCGGCTGGCGGCCGAGTTGCTTGGTCAGGTGGCCCTGGGGATCGAAGTCGATGAGCAGGACGCGCATGCCGAGGCCGGGCAGGTCCTCCAGGTCGACGGGCGTGGTGAACTCGGAGCCGGGCTCGTCGCCGTCCTCGGCAGCCGAGCGCCGGGCCAGTTGGCGGGCCACGCGGACCGGGTGGAGGCTCGCGGGATCCTCGGCGAGGGCCTCTGCGGTGCCAGCCGTGATGGCGGTCTTGCCGACGCCGCCCTTCTGGTTGCACACCACGATGCGGCGGACGACGGAGGGCCGTTTGACGGTGGGGGCGGGGTTCATCTCCAGCCAGAGGCGGACCGCCTGGGCCAGTCCCTGGATGAGGGAGACGCCGCGGTCCTTGGATCCAGCGCGGAAGAGCTCCCACTGCCCGGCGGGCAGCCAGGTGGAGAAGGACTCGGCACCGGAGGTGTCGACGGGGGACGGGGAGGAAGCGAGCGCGCTCCAGTGGGCGATGCCCTGGTGGACGGCGTCCTGGATGTCCACCCGCAACTGGGCGGTCCGGATCTTCAGTTCCTGGCGCAGCCACGGAGGGAGTTTGGAGACGACCTTCTCTCGGTCGTTCTGGGACGAGGGCGAAGTCATGAGAGGGACTTTACTAACGTTCAGGGGTGCATGTGGGCGCCACGCTTGAGTTTTGCTAACGAAGTGATGCGGATGGGTTCCGGATGTGTACTGGATCTGGGGCCATTTGACCCGGGATGGGCTGGACGTGCCGTCAGTCGGGCATGGGCTGCGGGGAGTCGGAGTTGGCTGAGATCTGCGTCATCGGCCTCATCTCAAACCAGTCGACCAGTACTTTTCGCGGCCGGATCGTTAACGGCGTTAACGCTCGGCGGGAGGGTCTCTCGTGCGCCGCGGGCGGGGGCGAGGGGGGCCGGAGGGCGTTAACGCCGTTAACGCCGTTAACGTGTACGGTAGACACAGTTTGATGGCGGGGCGAGGCGAGGGGACCCGATGACGGACGCGGACGAGCAGTGGAGCGCGGCCGTACGGCTGCTCTGGGGGCCGCCGGCACAGCCCGCCCGCGGGCCCAAGCGGGGGCTCACCCTGGAGGGGATCGCCGAAGCCGGGGTCGATCTCGCCGATGCCGAGGGGCTGGCCGGCGTATCCATGCAGGGAGTGGCAGGGCGGCTGTCCGTCACGAAGATGGCGCTGTACCGGTACGTGCCGGGCAAGGCCGAGCTGGTCGCGCTGATGGTGGAGTCGGCGATGCCCGACCCGTCGGTACTGGACGGACGGCCGGCCGGGGAGGGCTGGCGCGAGCGGCTCGGGGCGTGGGCTCGGGGGCTGCTCGCCGGGTTCCGGGCGCATCCGTGGCTTCTGGAGGCGACGGTCGGGGCGCGGGTGATGGGGCCGGGCGAGGTCGGATGGATGGAGCACGCGCTCGCCGCGCTCGACGGGTGCGGGCTGACGGGGTCCGAGGCGATCGACTCGGTGGTGCTGCTCTCCGGTCACGTACGGGGGATCGCGGAGCAGGAGCGGGCGGCGGGCCCAACCGTGGGGGAGGGGCCCGACGCGCAGCTGACGTCGGCGCTCGGTGAGGTGATGCGGGTCCACGGGGAGAGCTATCCGGCGCTCCGGGCGGCGCTGGGGTCCGTGGCGGAGCAGGGGGGACAGGACCAGGCGTTGGACTTCGGGCTGGAGCGGATCCTCGACGGGCTCGGGCTGCTCATCTCCGGGCGGCGGGCCGGGTAGGCGGGGCGGTTCGGTCGGGGGACGAGCCGGCCGGACCGGGCGGAGAGGTGCGTCAGCGGGGCCGGCCGGGCGGCCGTGGGGGGAGCGTGGACAGCCTCGGAACCAGACGCACCGTTCGGTTTCGATCGTTGGATTGTCCGGTTCTGGCAACGCTGGGGCCGTGCCGGTGAGAGGCGCGGGGATCCGGCGGGAAACGGGGGCGGGGCAAGCGCGGAGTCGGCATTCGGCTGGTGGACGCGGTCGACAACTACCCGACGCCTGTTGATAACTTACGGACCTTCAGGTTTGGTTTGCCGAGCCGGTGGATCACGTGTACGCATGATCCACCGGCAGACCCCTTGGAGATCGGAGACGCTCGTGGTGCGGCAGGAGCGTGCGGTCCGTACGCGTCGGGCAATCTTGGAAGCCGCGGCGGTGGTCTTCGACGAACGTGGCTACGAGGCCGCCACCATCGCGGAGATACTCGCCCACGCGGGGGTGACCAAGGGAGCCCTCTACTTCCACTTCTCCTCGAAGCAGGAGCTGGCCCAGGGCGTGCTCGACGCGCAGTTCGGCAAGTGCCTGGTGCCGCCCCGGGAGAGCAAGCTCCAGGAACTCGTCGACGTCGCGATGGTGTCGGCGTACCGGATGAAGCACGAACCGATGCTCAGCGCCGGCGCCCGGCTGTCGCTGGGACCGGAGCCGCTGGAGACGCGCGGCGGAGCCGTCCCCGGCTGGATCGAGCTCATGCGGAGGTTGCTGAGCGCCGCGAAGGACCAGGGCGAGCTGCTGCCGCACGTGGATCCCGCCGAGACGGCCTGGATCCTGTCCGCCTGCTGGTCGGGAGTGCAGCTCTACTCGCAGACCCTCAGCGACCGGGGGGACATCGAGGGCCGGGTGGCCACGCTCTACCAGCACGCCCTGCCGGGGATCGCGACCCCGGCGATGCTCAGCAGGCTCGACATGGCCGAGGACCGGGGGCGGCGGGTGATGGCCGAGGTGGTCGCGGGTCGCGCGGCGACGGCGGGGCTGGTGCCGGGTCCCCGCACGCGGTCGGAGCAGACGGACCGGGCATGAGCGCGCAGTAGGACGCCGGGGAGGACGCGGGAGAGGCGCGGGTCACCTTCTCGTCATGTCACGTTCCGGGCCGCCCGTCTGTCCCATGGGCGACACCGGAACGGCATCCGGCATACGGCGAGAAGGAGAACGGCCATGAGGATTCTGCTGGCGGGCGCGAGCGGCGTACTGGGACGGCAGGCGGTACGGGCGCTGCGTGCGGCCGGACACGAGGTCGCCGGGCTCGGCCGGGGCGCGGACATGGACGTACGGGCCGACCTGCTCGACCGCGAGGGTCTGCTGCGCGCAGTGGACGGGCGGAGCTTCGACGCGGTGGTGCACGCGGCCACGGCGCTGTCGGGCAAGGCCATGGCCCGGCACAAGGACATGGAAGCCACCAACGTCCTGCGCACCGAGGGCACCGTGAACCTGCTGGCGGCCGCCCGCGAGAGCGGGGCGCGGCGCTTCGTCGTGGAGTCGATGATGTTCGGCTACGGGTACGGGGACCACGGCGGGGCACTGATCGGCGAGGACGACGGCTTCGGGCCGGCCGGGGCGGACGCCTGGCTGGAGCGGCACGTCGGCGCGATGCGGACCAAGGAGGAACTGGCCTTCACCGCCGACGGGATCGCGGGCGTCAGCCTGCGCTTCGGACTGTTCTACGGGGCCGGAACCACCGACACCCACCTGGTGCCGATGCTGCGCAAGCGCGCCGTACCGGTGGTGGCCTCGAAGGGGCGGGCACTGAGCTGGGTGGACGTGGCCGATGCGGCGTGCGCGGTGGTCGCCGGGGTGGAGTCGGGACGGGCCGGGCACGCGTACAACATCGCCGACGACGAGCCGATGGGATGGGACGCCCACCTGCGCGCCGTGGCCGAGGCGTTCGGGGCGCCCGCGCCGCTGACCGTACCGCTCTGGGTGCTCAGGGCGGCTCCGCTCGCCCACGCCATCATGGGGACAGACGTGCGACTGTCGAACGTGAAGGCGCGGCGGGAGCTGGGCTGGGCGCCGTCGTACGCGGGCAGCGGGGACGGGGTACGGGCGCTTGCGCGAGCCGCGAAGGTGATGGCAGCCTGAACTTTCATGATCGAATCCGATGTCCCGGACCGCCTCACCCCCTTCACCGCCCACCGCCGGCTGCTGTTCGACGTGGCCTACCGGATGCTGGGCAGCGTCGCGGACGCCGAGGACGTGCTCCAGGACGCCTGGCTGAGCTGGGACCGCGCCGACCGGGCGGCTGTCACCCACCCTCGGGCGTACCTGGTGCGCACGGTCACCAATCTGTCGTTGAACCGGCTCACCTCGGCCCGTGCCACGCGCGAGGCGTACATCGGACCGTGGCTGCCCGAGCCCCTGCTGACGGCGCACGGGGCGATCGCGTACGGGGCGATCGCGTACGCGGTGACCGCGGACGGGCCGGGCGCGGCCGCGCTGATCGCGCCCGACGTGGCCGAGGAGACGGAGCTGGCCGACACCGTGTCCACCGCGATGCTGGTGGTGCTGGAAAGTCTGAGCCCGCTGGAGCGCGCCGTGTTCGTGCTGCGCGAGGTCTTCGGGTACACGTACGCGCAGATCGCCGAGGTGCTGGAGCGCGGGGAGGCGACCGTGCGGCAGACCGGGCACCGGGCGCGCGCGCACGTACGGGCGCGGCGGCCGAGGTTCGCGGCCGCACCCGGACAGCGTGGCGAGGTGACCCGGAGGTTCCTCGCGGCGTGCGCGGGCGGGGATCTGAACGCGGTGATGGAGCTGCTCGCCCCCCAGGTGACGGCCTGGTCGGACGGCGGCGGCAAGGTGACGGCGGCGCGGCGGCCGCTGCACGGGGCCGATCACGTGGCGCGCTGGCTGCTGGGGATGCTGGCCAAGCCCTCCCTGCACGCCGTGAGCCTGGAACCCGCGCAGGTCAACGGGGAGGAGTCGGTGCTGTTCGTGTACGGGGGCGCGGCGCTCGGGGCGCTCACCTTCGATCTGGATCCGGCTGACGGGCGGTTGGTGAACCTGAGGCTTCAGGTGAATCCGGACAAGGTGGCGGGGCTGGCGGGTTGGCGGGATGGCGGGCTGAGGGGCTGGAGCGGGTCGGGGCCGTCCGGGATGTGAAACCGGGCGCGCGGGTCTCCGTACGACTGTGATGATCAACCGATGATCGACGAACAGCGGACCCGGCCCGTCCTGGTGGGCGATGAGCGCGCCACTTTGACCAGCACTCTCCAGTGGCAGCGGGACACCCTGATGATGAAGTGCTCGGGGCTGACGGACGAGCAACTGCGGTGCCGGGCGGTGGTGCCGTCGGGGCTGAGCCTGCTGGGGCTGGTGCGGCACCTCGCGGAGGTCGAGCGGGGCTGGTTCCGCAACGTCGTGGGCGGTGAGGACGTGCGCGGCTACTTCCCGGTGAACGAGGCGGGGGAGAGGACCGAGTTCCACGTCGACGACGCGGACGTGGCAGGGTCCTTCGCGGTCTGGGAGGACACCTGCGCGCGCTCGCGGGCGATCGTGGACGCGGCCGGGTCTCTGGACGTGACCGGATCCTACGAGGGCCAGGCCTACTCCTTGCACTACGTGCTGACCCACATGATCGAGGAGTACGCCCGGCACAACGGGCACGCGGACCTGCTGCGCGAGGTGATCGACGGGACGACGGGGGAGTGAGGGCGTAGGGAAGCGCGCTCCGGAGCTGCCTGCCCTCGGGGGCGTGGGTCGGGCAGGCTCGGCCGGGTTCGGCCAGGGTTCGGCCGGGTCCGGCCGATACGACGTGAAAGAGACGGCCTAGTTGTGCTGTCCGGGGAGGTTCGTGACGCGGTCCACGGCGTCCAGGGCCACCGGCCACGGGAAGTGCGCCGGGGCGTCCGGGTCGGCCGGGCCGGGGGTGAAACCGTCCTCGCCGAAGAGGACGGAGACCCCGGCGGTGCGCAGGACGGCGAGGGACTGGTTGAACTGAGGGTGGGCGGCGAGGGCGGCGTTGGCGCAGGGCATCGCGACGACGGGAGTGCCCTTGCCGATGGCCTCGGCGGCGACGCCGACGGCGAACCGGTCGGTGAGGCCGAGGGCCCAGGCGTTGACCGTGTTGAAGGTGGCCGGAGCGACGAGCAGGGCGTCCGCCACCGGCCATACGTCGGGCTCACCGGGCAGCTTGTACTGCCAGCGCACGGGGTGGCCGGTGAGCGCGGCGAGGCCGTCGAGGTGGTCGGACAGCCAGTGCGCGGCGGTGGGGGTGAGGCCGAGGCAGACGTCCCAGCCCCGGGACTGGGCGTTCTCGATGACATGGGCCACGTCGAAGACGGGCGGGGCGGCGGAGCAGAGCAGATAGAGGGTCTTCGTCGTGGTCATGCCGCAATGTGATCATATTGCTCGGCCTCGCGTTCACACGGTGGTCCCGCAGAGGTAGAGACAGAGGGAGAGATAGAGGGAGACCTCGAGGTCGAGGTCGGCGGCCTAGGCGGGCAGGGCCCGTTCCCGGGGGAGCCGCTCGAGGAACGCGGACAGCAGGGCGTGCAGGACGGCGGGGCGCTCCAGGTGCACGTCGTGGCCGGTGCCCGGGACGGAGACGGCGGTCGTCGCCGTGGACGGGTCGGCCGAGTCGAGCATCCGGACGGACTCCTCGGGCGGGACGATGCCGTCCTCCCCGATGACCAGCAGGGTGGGGCACCGCACCGCGCGCCACTGCGGCCACCAGTCGCGGGTGGTGTTCTCGGTGATGGCCCCGACCATCACCGCGCGATCGAAGCGCGGGTACCAGCCGTCCGCGCGCTGCTCCAGGCCGGCTGCCCAAGCCCCGCCGTCCAGACCCTGCCCGGTGAGGAACTCCCGCGCGGCGGCGGTCGAGGGGAAGGGGACCGGCCAGGAGTCCAGCCAACCGCCGATCTTCTCCGGGGTGTCTGGAGCGGCGGCGGCCGCGCCGGCCTCGACCAGCACGAGGCCCCGTACGAGGTCCGTGTGGGCGGCCGCGGTGAGCATCGCGGTGTGGCCGCCGAGTGACTGGCCCACCAGTACCGGGCGGTGGAGGCCGAGCTGTTCGCAGACGGCCCGTACGTCCGCGACGTACGCGGCGCGGGAGACGTCCGACGGGTGGCGCTCGCTCGCTCCGTGACCGCGTTGGTCCACCACGACCACGCGGTGGCGCGTGGAGAGGTGTGAGGCGGCCGCGTCCCATTCGCCGGCGTGGCCGGCGAGGCCGTGGAGGAGGACCACGGGGGGATGGGGATGGGGATGGGGATGGGCGTCGGGATCGGCGCTGGTGGCGGCGACGGGAGACCAGTCGCGGCAGATCAGGCGTACGCCGGCTCGGGTGACGGTGCGCTCGGTCCATATCATTCGAAGATCATCCGACATTTTCGGGGCGGGCCGATGAGTTTTCGGTCCGGGGTCCGTCTACCTCTCGTAGGCGCAGGGAGGCGGCCGCACGTGCGGCCGCCCGAGAGGAAGAGGACCGCCATGACCGAGCCGGTGAAGGGCCCCGCCAGCTACTTCCCTTCCATCGAGAAGAAGCACGGCCGCCCGATCGCGGACTGGCAGGAGCTCATCCGGCCCTCCCCGCTGACCCGGCACATGGAACTGGTCGCCTGGCTCAAGAGCGAGCACGGTCTCGGGCACGGGCACGCCAACGCCCTCGTGACGCACACGCTCGCCGAGCGGTAGGGCGTGCGCCAGGTCCTGGACGCAGGCGTATGTGATTGAGCTTCTCGGCGATGTCGCGTCTCAGGCGCGGAGCGTTGACTGGTCTCATGACGAAGACGCGGAACACGCAGAGCACGCAGAACACGCCGAGCACGCAGGCCGGTCAGAACGCGCGGACCGCGCGGACCGCGCAGGGTGCGTCCACCGCCTCTCCCACGCTGGTCGTCGGTGGGACGGGCAAGACGGGCCGCCGTGTGGCCGAGAAGCTCACGGCCCTGGGCCGGGAGGTCCGCATCGGGTCGCGCTCCGCTGAGCCGGCCTTCGACTGGAGCGAGCCGACGAGTTGGGGTCCGGCGCTCGAGGGCGTGGACCGGGTGTACGTCACGTACTACCCGGACCTCTCGTTCCCGGGCGCCGTCGAGCAGATCGGCGCCTTCGCCAGGGCCGCGGTGGCCGCGGGGGCCCGCCGGCTCGTGCTGCTCTCGGGGCGCGGCGAGGAGGCGGCGGAGCGGAGCGAGGACGCGCTGAAGGAGTCCGGGGCGGACTGGACGGTCGTGCGCTCGGCCTGGTTCAACCAGAACTTCGACGAGAGCTTCTTCCTGGAGCCCGTGCTGGCGGGGGAGATCGCCCTGCCGACGGCCGATGCCGTCGAGCCGTTCGTGGACGCCGACGACATCGCCGACGTGGTGGTGGCCGCGCTGACCGACGACCGGCACATCGGCCGCACCTACGAGCTCTCGGGACCCCGGCTGCTCAGCTTCACCGACGTGGCCGCCGAACTGTCGAAGGCGACGGGGCGCGAGATCGCGTACGTTCCGGTCTCGAACGAGGCCTACCGGGCGGTACTGCGCGAGAACGGGCTGCCGGAGGAGTTCACGGACCTGTTCACGCTGATCCTGGACGGGCGCAACGCGCACCTGACGGACGGGGTGGAAGAGGTACTCGGCCGCAAGCCCAAGGACTTCGCGGACTTCGCCCGGGAGGCGGCGGCCCGCGGTGCCTGGGACGCGTAGGGAGCGGGCGGGGACGTCACCGGGAGCGCGTGCGGAGCAGGCGGGGCGCTCCTGGGAGCGCCTGGGGACGGGTGGGGAGAATGGGCGGATGGACACGCTGACGGCTCTGCTCGAAGGTCCCAAGGCCAGGTCGGCCTTCCTCATCAAGTCCGTCTTCCGACCGCCCTGGTCGGTCCGGATCGAGGACCGGGCGCCGCTGTCGGTGATGACGATGGTGAACGGGTCGGCGTGGCTGCTCCCGGACGGGGGCGAGCCGGTGCTCGTCGCACCGGGCGAGGTGGCGCTGGTACGGGGACCGGATCCGTACACCGTCTCCGATGCCCAGGACACGCCGGTGCAGATCAGGGTGGGTCCGGACCAGCGGTGCAGCAGGGTGGACGGCGGGGAGGACGTCTCCGACTCCATGGCGCTCGGGGCGCGGACGTGGGGCGAGGCGGCCGGTTCGGTGGTGCTGCTGAGCGGCACCTACCAGGACCCCGGCGAGATCGGCAGCCGGCTGCTGACCGCGCTTCCGCCGGTGCTGGTCGGGCCGGTGGACCCCATGCTGGTGACGCTGCTGAGCGGGGAGATCTCCCGTACGGAACCGGCCCAGGACGTGGTCCTGAACCGGCTGTTGGACCTTCTGCTGATCGGTGTCGTACGGGGCTGGCTCGCGGAGCGCGGCGGGGCCGAGAACGACCCGGTGACCGGACCGGCGCTGCGGCTGCTGCACGAGAACCCCGCGTACGGCTGGACGGTGGAGTCGCTGGCCCGCAAGGTCGGCGTCTCGCGTGCGGCGCTGGCCCGCCGCTTCACCGAGCTGGTCGGCGAGCCCCCGATGTCCTATCTGACGGGCTGGCGGCTGGCTCTGGCGGCGGACCTCCTCAGGGACCCGGCCACGACGCTCGCCTCGGCGGCCCACCAGGTCGGCTACAGCTCGGCGTTCTCCCTGTCCACGGCCTTCAAACGGGTACGCGGGGTCAGCCCCAGGGAGTTCCGGGCGGGGGCCGATCCTGTGGCGTAGGGGGCGGGCGGCCGGGTTGTCCGGGGGCACGTCGTCGTTCGGGGGTGGGGCGTTGGCGGCCGGTCGTTGGGACGCCGGGCGTTGGGAGTCAGGCCGTCGGGGTTCAGGACGGCGGCAGGTTCAGGACGGCGACCGTTTGGCCGGCGCTCTCCTCACCCGTCGGGCGGAAGCCCAGGCCGAGGTAGAAGGCCTCGGGAGAGCCGGGGCCGGGCTCCCAGGTGACATAGGCGCGGGAGGCGCCGCGGCGCCGGAGTTCGGCGGTGACCGCCGCGACCGCGAAGCGGCCGTATCCCTTGGACTGGTGGTCGGACGAGATGTTCAGGCGCCACAGGCCCGAGCGGATGTCGCCGGGGTCGGCGGCCGCGTCCCAGGCGATGTCGAGGAACGCCATCACGAAGCCGACGACCTCGTCGCCGTCGACGATCGCCCGCGGCCAGGCCGTCTCTCCGTGGACGTACGCCTCGGCCAGTGACTTCACGACCGGGGCCACGAGGTGCGCCTGGTCGGGGCGGACCGACACGGCGCGGACGGCGTCGAAGTTGTCCGGGGTGACCGGTTCGAGGCGGAGGGCCGACGAGGTCCTGGTGGGGGCGTTCACCCCCGCATCCTATGCGCGCTCCAGGGTGCTCGGCGGGGGCGGTGCTTGCCCTCCGAGGTCATCTTCTTCAGGTTGTTGACACATCGGACGGGGAACACGCGATGGGCTCCAAAGGCACCGGACTCTGCACCTTCCTGCTCGTCCTGTCGACCGTGCTGGTCGGCCTGATGGCAGGGCTGTTCCTCGCCTTCGACGTCTCGGTGATGCCGGGGCCGGCGAAGACCGCCGACCGTACGTACGTCACCTCGATGCGGAGTTTCGGCACCGTCGTCGACGGCAGCCCCCTCTTCGAGACGGTCTTCCTCGTCGCGCTGCTCGCCGCCTTCGCCGCCGTGTTCGTCGAGGCGTGGGCCGGGCGGCGCGACGCGCGCTGCGGACCTCGGTGGCCGCGGCGGCGTACCTGATCGTTCTCGACGGCACCGACTCGCCGGTCAGCGGGCGGGCGTGCGGCGAGGACCGCGGCGAACGGGTCAGGGGCGGGACGGGTCCACGGGTGGGACGGGTCGAGGGCGGGTCCAGGTTGGGTCCAGGTCCGGTCCAGGGCGGCGGGGAATCCTTCGGGCGACGATCACGAGGGACGGTGGACCGGTGGCCGAAGTCCCTTGCCGAGCGGGCCGGAAAGGCGCGTGGGCCCCTTCCGCGGGCGCGGTACTCTCCGGCTGGGGCTGCGTCCGGGCCGCTGGTTTCCGCGATGCGGAAGGCGGCGTCGGAGAGCCGAGCCGCATCTCGGCGCCGGTCCCGGCACCGCAACCCAGGAGGAACAGACCGTGACGGACCCCAAGGACCCGCAGAGCCGGCTGGACGCGCTGCGTGCCGACATCGAGCGTCGCAACCCCGCCCAGCCCGAGTTCCACCAGGCCGTACGGGAGGTCCTGGACACCCTGGCCCCCGTGTTCGCGGCGCGCCCCGAGTACGCCGAGCCGGGCGTGGCCCTGCTGGAGCGGCTCACCGAGCCGGAGCGGCAGATCATCTTCCGGGTGCCGTGGCAGGACGACCACGGCCGCGTCCACGTCAACCGCGGCTACCGCATCGAGTTCAACAGCGCCCTCGGCCCGTACAAGGGCGGCCTGCGCTTCCACCCTTCCGTGGACATCGGCGTGGTGAAGTTCCTCGGCTTCGAGCAGATCTTCAAGAACGCGCTGACGGGACTCGGCATCGGCGGCGGCAAGGGCGGCAGCGACTTCGACCCGCACGGCAAGTCCGACGCCGAGGTCATGCGCTTCTGCCAGTCCTTCATGACCGAGCTCTACCGCCACATCGGTGAGCACACCGACGTTCCGGCGGGCGACATCGGCGTCGGCGGCCGCGAGATCGGCTACCTCTTCGGCCAGTACCGGCGCATCACCAACCGCTGGGAGGCCGGCGTCCTGACCGGCAAGGGCCGGGGCTGGGGCGGCTCGCTGATCCGTCCGCAGGCCACCGGCTACGGCAGCGTGCTCTTCGCCGCCGAGATGCTGGCGGTCAAGGGCCTGTCGCTGGACGGGCTGACGGCGGTCGTGTCCGGCTCGGGCAACGTCGCGATCTACACGATCGAGAAGCTCCAGCAGCTGGGCGCGAACCCGCTGACGGCCTCCGACTCCCAGGGCTACGTCATCGACGAGAAGGGCATCGACCTCGCACTGCTGAAGCAGATCAAGGAGGTCGAGCGCGGCCGGGTGAGCGACTACGCGCAGCGGCGCGGGCCGTCGGCGCGGTTCGTTCGGGGCGGCCGGGTCTGGGACGTCGCGGCGGAGGTCGCCTTCCCGTCGGCCACGCAGAACGAGCTGACCGAGGCCGATGCGCGGACGCTGATCGCGAACGGCGTCAAGGCGGTGTCGGAGGGTGCGAACATGCCGACCACACCGGACGCGGTGCGCCTGCTGCAGTCCGCCGGGGTGGCCTTCGGGCCCGGCAAGGCGGCGAACGCGGGCGGGGTCGCGGTCAGCGCGCTGGAGATGGCGCAGAACGCCGGGCGGGTGGCGTGGAGCGCGGAGCGGGTCGAGGAGGAACTCGCGGGCATCATGCGGGACATCCACGCGGTGTCGTACGAGACGGCCGAGCGGTACGGCTCCGCCGGGGATTACGTGACCGGGGCGAACATCGCCGGGTTCGAGCGGGTGGCGGACGCGATGCTGGCGCAGGGGCTGATCTGAGTCTCCCCTCCCTGAGGGGGTAGGGCGGGTTGTGGGTTGTGGGGTGTGGGGTGGGCGGGGCCGTGCCTTGGCGGTGTGCTGGGGGCGGGCTTGTCTCCGCCCCGGCCCCTCCGCCCGCTCCGCCCGCCCGTCCTCTGGTCGCCGGGCTCCGCGCGGGCTTGTGGGAGCCCGGCTGCGGGCTTCCTGGGGCTTTGCCCCAGACCCCACGCCTCAAACGCCGGCGGGGCTTGATGTGCTTCGCTCCGCCTTGGGGCTCCGCCGTGGCGGGGCTTGATGTGCTTCGCCCCGTCTCGGAGGCCCGCCGTTTTGGGGCGGGTAGGGGGTCGATTCGCTCCGTCTCGGGACCTCGCCGTTTCGGGGTGGGTGGGGGAGCGACTCGCCCCGCCTCGGATCGTGTGGCTCCGGTGCTGGTGGGGCTTGGTTTGGTCTTAGCCTGGGGGCGGTTGATGGCAGTTTCGCTTCGTAGGGGGAATCAGTGCTGACCGCGCTCACCGGGGTTTTCGGGGACCGGGCCGATGCCCTGCGGGTGGACGGGCGGGAGGCTTCCTACGAGGCGCTGCTCGGGGCCGCACGCGCGGTGGCCGCCGACGTGGCCGGCGCACCCGCGTTCGCCGTGACGGCCACGGCCTCGCTGGAGACCGTCGCCGCCGCCGTCGGCGGGCTGCTCGCCGGGGTGCCCTTCGTACCGCTGCCGCCCGACGCCGGGCCGGCCGAGCGGGAGCACATCCTGCGCGATTCGGGGGCGGTGCTCGTCGACGTGGACTTCGCGCGGCGCTCGGACCGCTCCGTTCCCGTCCCGGCCCCCGACCCCGCCGCCGCGGCGCTGATCCTGTACACCTCCGGGACCACCGGGCCGCCCAAGGGCGTCGTCCTCACCGCCGAGGCGGTCGCCGCCGATCTCGACGCGCTCGCCGGGGCCTGGCAGTGGAGCGCCGAGGACACTCTCGTGCACGGACTGCCGCTGTTCCACGTGCACGGCCTGGTCCTCGGCGTGCTCGGCGCCCTGCGGACCGGGAGCCGCCTCGTGCACACCGGGCGGCCCACGCCCGAGGCGTACGCGGCGGCCGGAGGGAGCCTGTACTTCGGGGTTCCGACCGTGTGGTCCCGTATCGCCGCGGCGCCGGAGGCCGCGGCCGCGCTGGGTGGGGCCCGGCTGCTCGTCTCCGGCAGCGCGGCGCTGCCCGCGCCCGTCTTCCGGGACCTGGAGCGACTGACCGGGCTGCGGCCCGTGGAGCGGTACGGGATGACCGAGACGCTGATCACGATCAGCGGGCGCGCGGGCGGCGAGGTGCGGCCCGGTACGGTCGGCACCCCGCTCCCCGGCATCCGTACGCGCATCGCGGCGGAGGCGGGCGCCGAGATCGGTGAACTCCAGCTCACCGGGCCCACGCTCTTCGCCGGATACCTGGGCCGGCCCGAGGCCACGGCCGCCGCGTACACGGAGGACGGGTGGTTCCGTACGGGGGACATCGCGGCCGTCGACGGGGCGGACGGCGTGCACCGGATCGTGGGCCGGGCCTCCATCGACATGATCAAATCGGGCGGCTACCGGATCGGCGCGGGCGAGATCGAGAACGCGCTGCTGGACCACCCCGGGGTGAGGGAGGCTGCGGTGGTCGGGCTGCCGGACGCGGATCTGGGGCAGCGGATCGTCGCGTTCGTGGTGGCGGAGGGCGTCACGGGGGCGGAACTCACCGACTTCGTCGCCTCGCACCTGTCGGTGCACAAGCGGCCGCGCGAGGTGCGGTTCGTGGCGGCGATTCCGCGCAACGCGATGGGCAAGCCGCAGAAGAAGCTGCTGTTGACGGACGGCTGACCGGCTGGCGGGACGGCTGACCACCGGTGTCGGACCGCCGTTCGACGGGTCGACGGGTCGACGGGTCGACGGGGCGGCGGGTTGTGCCGGTTGCGCCGGCTCTGCCGGTCGTGCCGTCCGGGGGTGGTCAGCGGGCTTCGCGGGCCACCAGGTGGTGGGACAGGACCTCCAGGGCGCGGGTCACCTCGGGCAGGCGGCCGGCGTCGGTTTCGCCGAGGGCGCGGGCGAGGGCTTCTTCGACCTTCGAGCTTCCCGCGGCCCGTACCGCGGCCACGCGCGCGGAGGTTCCGGGCGCCTGACGGACGAGCGTACGGCGGCGGTCGGCCGGGTCGGGGGCCGTCTCGACCGAGCCGGCCTCGCGCAGGCGGGCGACGGCGCCGGACACCTGGCTCTGCGGCAGGCCCGTGCGCTGGGCCGTCTCGCCGATGGTGGTGTCCGGGTGCGCGGCGATGTCACCGGCCACGATGACGACGGAGCGGGTGCCGCCGGCGTACTGGCCGGAGCCGCCGGGGGGCTCCGGCAGGGCCTCCTCGCCGAGCTTCATCAAGGCCCGGCCCAGCAGGAACAGTTCGATTCCATCCACACGGACACGCTACATCGAAGGAGATGTATCTTTCATGATGCATCTCTATTGATGTATCTCATTCGATGGAATAGGCTGATCGCAGAGCAGCGGACGAAGGGTCCGGGGCCGCACGAACGTGAAGGAGTCACCATGTCCGCCGTCATCGGCTCGCTCCCCGTCCCGGGTGCCACGCTGCACTATCAACTCCAAGGTTCCGGACCGCTGTTGCTCATTTCCCAGAGCGGGGAGGGCGACGCCGACCGCACCGTGGACCTGGTCCCGCATCTCGCCGACACCTACACGGTCCTGACGTACGACCGCCGCGGACTCTCGCGCAGCCGGCTGGAGGAGCCCGGCCGGGCGACGTCGCTCGGAGAGCACGCGCAGGACGTGCACCGGCTGCTGGCCGCTGTCACCGACGAGCCGGTCATGATGCTCGGGTGCAGCCTCGGGGCCGTCATAGGCCTGCACCTGGCCGTCCGGCACCCGGAGCAGGTGAGCACTCTGATCGCGCACGAACCGGTCGCTCCGAGGCTGCTGCCCGAGGAGGAGCGGGCCCGTCATGAGGCGGAGCTCGCCGGGCTCCAGGACACCTACCGCGAGGGCGGGCTCGACGCCGCCTTCCCGGAAATGGCCCGGGTCCTCGGCATAGACCTGTCCCGGCGGGACGTGGAACCGGGTCTGACGCCGCAGCCCTTGGACGCGCGCCGGCGCGCCAACTTCGACTACTTCATCGAGCACGACTTCTCGGCTGTCGTCGGGGACGACCTCGACGTGGACGCCCTCGTCCGGACTCCGACCCGGATCGTTCCGGCCCTGGGTGCCACCACCCCGCCGGACGTCTTCGACCACCAGTGCGCGAGGGCGCTGGCGGCTCTCCTGGGGACGGAGATATCCCGGTTTCCCGGCGGCCACAACGGCAACACCACGCACCCCAGGGGCTATGCGGAGCGGCTGCGGGTCTTGCTCGCGGCCGACGGAGCCGGCGTGAGGAGCGCGGCCTCAGGCCGCTGGGCGGGGTGGGCGGCCTGAGGGCGCGGGTCAGGTGGTCGACAACGGCATCGTCCACGGGGGCCGTGCCGGTGAGGTGCCGGCCGGGGGCTGGGCGAGGAGGGTCGCGGTGCCGTTCCGGGTGTCCTCCCGCTCGTCGCCGGTGACCTTCCCGACCTGTCGTGAGGCAGGAGCCGGAGTGGATCGGAGGCGCAGGCCCGATGCGCTGTCCCGCACCCTTCGGAGGCCTGGATCAACGCCGGTAGTTTGCACGCATGGACAAAACCTCTGACGGGCCCGGGACCGACCGGCGCGCGCTCATAGCGGCCGCCGTGACCGTGGTGCTGTGGGCTTCCGCCTTCGTCTCCATCCGGTCCGCCGCCGCCCACTTCGGGCCCGGAGCACTCGCGTTCGGACGCCTGCTCACGGCCTCGCTCGTGCTCGGGCTGGTCCTGATCGTCAAGCGGGTGCCGCCGCCGCCGAAGCAGGCGTGGCCCGGCATCCTCGGCTCCGGAGTGCTGTGGTTCGGGCTGTACATGGTGACGCTGAACTGGGGTGAGCAGCTCGTGGACGCCGGGACCGCCGCCATGGTGGTCAACATCGGCCCGATCGTGATCGCGCTGCTCAGCGGCTGGCTGCTGAAGGAGGGGTTCCCGCCGATGCTGCTGGCGGGCATGGCCGTCTCCTTCGTGGGGGCCGTCGTGGTCGGACTGTCCACCTCCGACGGGGGATCGGCCTCGCTGGGCGGCGTGCTGCTCTGCCTGGTCGCCGCGCTCACCTACGGGGCCGGGGTGGTCTCCCAGAAACCGGCCCTGCGGTACGGGAGCCCGCTCCAGGTGACCACGTACGGCTGCTTCGTCGGCACGGCCGTCACGCTGCCCTTTGCCTGGCAGCTCGTCGACCAGCTCCCGGGGGCGCCGCTCTCCGCCACCCTCAACATGGTCTACCTGGGACTCTTCCCGACCGCACTGGCCTTCACCACGTGGACGTACGCGCTGTCGCGGACGACCGCGGGGAAGATGGGCGCGACGACGTACGCCGTGCCCGCGATCGTGGTGCTCATCGCCTGGATCGCCCTCGACGAGGTCCCGGCGGGGCTGACCCTGCTGGGCGGCGCGGTCTGCCTGGCCGGCGTCGCCGTCTCCCGGAAGCGGCGGGCCGTGGTCTCGTCGCCGTGACCGTGGGGCCTGGCGTGGGCAGCGGTGTTCGCGCCGCCGGGGGACCGGCGCTCGGCGGTGGTCAGACGAGGCGCAGGTCGACGAAGGGGATGGTGTCGCCGGGCAGGACGTAGCGGTCGAACTCGACGAAGCCGTGGGCGTGCGCGAAGGCCAGGCCCTGCGGGTTGGAGGCGAGGACAACGGTTTCGATCACCTCGGCTCCGAGCTGCCGGGCCTGGGCGAGGCCCCGTTCGTACAGGGCGTGCCCGAACCCCCGGCCCCGGTACGCGGGAAGGATCCGGGCGATCACGGTGGCGGTCGCGGAGCCGTCGGCCGGCGGGCGGACCGTCATGCATCCGACGAGGGTGTCGCCGAGGTAGGCCACGTCCAGGACGTTGCGCCCCGCGCGCTCCCGTACGCCTTCGAGCGGCAGCTCGGCCGTGGGAATGATCAGATTGTGCACGTACTGCCAGTCGCGCAGGGCGGCTTCGGAACCGGCCCCGTCGGCCCAAACCCGTTCCGTACGGAAGGCGGACGCGGACGCGGCCTCCAGGAGGACGCGGGCCAGGTCGGACGGGGCGGAGAACATCGGCCAGTGGCCCGTGTCCAGGGTGGTCAGCCGCCAGTCCGGACCGGTGGCCAGGAGCCGCGCCACGGCGGGGTGGGGTTCGGCGCTGTCGAGCAGGCACATGACGTACGTGGCCGGCAACTCGGCGAGCGGGCGGGCCAGTACGGCCGGTTCGGTGAGGGTGGCGCCCGGGTGCGGGACCGAGCAGGCGAGGAACCGGGCGACCTGCTCGTCGGTGAGGCCCTGGCCCTCGCAGTCGGCGGCCTCCAGCGGGGGCCAGGAGCCGTCGTTCGCGGCGATCGCGGCCTCCACCGACGCCCGGCCTTCGGGCCAGCCCGAGAGGAACGATTCGCCGTCGGCGGGGACGCTGGCGTCGACGAAGACCACCCGGGTCAGGCGTGCGCCGATCCGCTCGGCGGCCTGGCCCACGGGGATGCCGGAGTAGCTGTGGCCGACCAGGACCACATCGCGCAGGCCGAGCCGGTCGACGGCCCCGACGATGTCCTCGACGTGCGTCTGCTGACCGGGTGCCGGTGCCGGGGTCGGGGTCTCCCGCTGTTCCCCGAGGCCGGACAGGGTGACCGGGTGCACCGCGTGGCCGGCCGCGCGGAGCTCGGCGGCCACCTCATCCCATGCCGACGAACCGAGCCACGCGCCTGCCACCAGTACGAATTCAGTCATGGCCGCACGCTAACCGAAGCGGATGACAGCACGGACGGGCAGATGGTCGCTGCGGGTGGCGGGCAGTGTGCGGATGCCGGTGACCGTGCCCGAGCGGGCCAGGACCTGGTCGATCCGGGCCAGCGGGAAGGACGCGGGCCAGCTGAACGCGAAGCCCGACGCGGGAGGGTTCAGCCCGGCCGCGCGGAGCGGGTCCAGACCGCGGTCGTCGACGGTGCCGTTGAGGTCCCCGAGCAGGACCACCCGCTCGGCGGGCTCCGCGGCGAGCACGGAACCGAGCAGGACGGCGCTCTCGTCGCGCCGGCCGGAGCCGAAGCCGGAGGGGCCCAGGCGCAGCGAGGGCAGGTGGGCCACGTACACGGCCACGGGTCCGCGCGGGGTGGCGGCGCTCGCGCGCAGGGCGCGGTTCCAGTCCGGTCCCAGGCCGGCCGGTCTGATGTCCACGGGCCGTACGTCGGTGAGCGGGTACTTCGACCAGAGTCCGACCGTGCCGTGGGTGGCGTGGTGGGGGTAGTCGGCGGCGAGGGCGGCGGTGAAGGCGGGGAGGGCGGTGGGGGTCAGCTCCTCCAGGGCGATCAGGTCGGCGCGGGTGGCGGCGAGGGCGCGGGCGGTCCCGGCCGGGTCGGGATTGTCGTCGCCGACGTTGTGCTGGACGGCGACGACGTCGGTCCGGCCTCCGCCCTCGCCGCCGCCCCCGGTCCCGGCGGGCAGGAGGAGGCCGCCGAACTGGCCGAGCCAGGCGGCCACGGGGAGCAGCAGCGCGAGCGCCGCGACGGCGGAGCGGCGCAGCACTGCGAGGCCGAGGAGGAGGGGGAGGGCGAGGCCGAGCCAGGGGAGGAAGGTCTCCAGCAGGCTGCCGGGGTGGCCGATGGTGTTGGGCACGGCGGAGGGGAAGGCGAGCAGCGCGGCGACGAGCACGGCGAGAGCGGCGATCCGGTGGACCGGGCGGCCGGGGAGACGGAGGCGACGGCGCCGCCCGGGGCCGGAGCCGGGCCCGGCCCCGGGGAGCGATCCGGTTTCCGGTTCCGGTCGGGGACCCGGCCCGGGGGCCGGGTCCGTGTCAGCCTGAGCCATGGGGTCGTCCTCGTTCCGTTCCGGCGTCCTCGCGCGGTGCCGCACGCTACGACGACGCCGGACCGGCGGGTCCGGTTCCCCCGGGGCCACGGGAGCTGCCGGGCCCGGTCGCCGGGGCCCGGGCGCCCCCGGCCCGTACGGCGGTGCTCCGTGGTCAGGCCCGCGCGAGGTGCTCGCGGTACCAGGAGGACGCGGTGGCGAGGAAGGCCAGGGGGTCGGTCTCCGGGCGGACGCCGGCGAGGCGCCAGACCGGCTCGCTGCTCTGGCAGTAGTCGCGGGCCAGAAGGCTGAACTGGCGCTCGGTCACCCAGCCCGGGTGCGCGCGCAGTTCCTCGAGGCAGCGTTCCCACGGCCAGTCCTGGGTCACCGCGGGCAGCACCCCGTGGGCGGTCAGTGCCCGCGTGAGGGCTCCGGTGGTCACGGGGGTGGGGTGGCTGGCGTGGTAGATCCCGCCGGGCACCGGGTCCGCGGCCGAGGCGAGGGCGCCGATCAGCCGGGCCAGCTCGGTGACGTCCACGACGGAGAGCAGCGAGCGGCCGCCGTCCCACTGGGCAGGGACCCGGCTCAGGAGCTCGGCCAGGGCCGGCACCACCCAGCGGTCTCCGGCGCCGAGGACCAGGCCGGGCCGCAGGACGACCCCGCCGGCGGCCAGTACCGGGGCCTCCGACTCCAGCCGGGTGCGGCTCGCGGGTGACGCCGGGTCCGTGGGGATCTCGTCGACCTCGATCCCGCGGTGCGGGCGGAGCCCGTAGACCGCGGCGGTGGACAGGTGGATCACGCGTTTGACGCCCACCCGCGCGGCCTCGTCCAGCAGGGCGGCGCCGCCCTCGACGTTGACCGTGTGGCAGCGTTCCTCGTCCGGCCCGATGAAGGAGGCCAGGTGCACCAGCGCGGTCGCGTCCTCGCACACTCCGCGCAGCGAGGCGGGATCGGCCAGGTCGGCGCGCACCCACTCCACGCCTTCGCGCGCTTCACCGGGGGTGCGGGCGAGGGCGCGTACGCGGACGCCCGGCCGGCGGACCAGGTCCTCCAGGGCGCCGGAGCCGATGAAGCCGGTGGCCCCCGTCAGGACGATCACGCCGGATCTCCGAACTGCGTTTTCCTGCTGGGTATTTGTCATGATTTCCCCCGATTTCTGCGACAAATAAAACGATCACCGTACTTTACTGAGCTCTTTTCGGCCGACGGCAGAGGGACGGTCGGGGCGGGCGGGTGTTTCCGCACGTCGGGCGGGAGGGGTAGATCCGGTAATGGCGCGATCTCGTTCTTCACGTCCCCGGACGGTGCAGGTCAGAGCGGGTGGGCGTCGACTCGACGCGGTGCGTGGACCGTTAACGGCGTTAACGCCGTTAACGGCGCCGGCCTCCCGGTGGCCTCGGCCGGCCGTCAGCGTGCCGTCCAGCCGCCGTCCACCGGTACGGTCGCGCCGACCATGAAGGACGCCTGATCGCTGAGCAGCCAGGCGGCCGCGTACGCGATCTCGCGGGGGTCCGCCGTACGCGGCAGCGGGGCCATCGCGTGCAGCTGCTCCTCCAGGCCCGGATTCAGGTCGAACCACTGACCCATCATCTCGCTGCGCGTGGTGCCGGGGGCGATGGCGTTGACGCGGACGCCCTGGGCGGCGTACTCCACGGCGGCCTTCGTGAGGCCGATGACCGCGTGCTTGGAGGCGATGTAGGGGGCGGCCGCGGGGGTGTTGACGAGACCGGCGACGCTGCTGTTGTTCACGATCGCGCCGCCGTTCGCGAGCATCGCGGCGATCTCGTGCTTCATGCAGTTCCAGGTGCCGAGGACGTTGGTGGCCATGACGGCCTCGAAGTCCGCGTCCTCCATGAGGTGCATCGGCGCGGGCACGGCCCCCGCGCCCGCGTTGTTGAAGGCGATGTCCAGCCCGCCGAAGAGCTCCACCGCCCGGTCCACCGCGCGCTTGACCTCTTCGGTGCGCGAGACGTCCGTGACCGCATAGGCGGCGGTGAAGCCCTTGTCGTTCAACTCCTTTGTAATAGTGGCCAGTTCGGCCTCACGGCGGGCGACCAGCAGCACCGAGGCCCCGTTCTCGCAGAACACCCGGGCGGCGGCCGCCCCGATGCCGCTGCTCGCGCCGGTGATCAGGGCGCGCTTGCCCGTCAGGAGTCCGCTGTTCGCCGTCATGTCGAAACCTTTCGTCATGACGGCAAGTCTTCGCGGATCCTCCCCACCGGATCGGCCTCGGTGGCCGAAATCAGCCCCTCTGGGGAGCGCCCAGCAGCACGGGCAGGGAGAGGTGGCCGTTCGAGACGAAGGAGTACTTCGGCAGCAGGGCCTCGACCGGTACGGCCAGGGAGATCTCCGGGAACCGCGCGAACAGGGACGACAGGGCGATGGCCACCTCCATACGGGCCAGCGTCACGCCGAGGCAGTAGTGCGCCCCGTGGCCGAAGGACACGTGGTCGCCACGGGTGGCGCGGGTGACGTCGAAGACGTCCGCGTCCGCTCCGTGGTGCAGCGGATCGCGGCCCGCGCCCGCGAAGCAGATGACGATCGCTTCGCCCTGCGGGATCCTCACGTCGTCGTCGATCTCGATCGTCTCGACGGCGTAGCGCAGGATGCTGTGGGCGCCGGGCGGGTCCACGCGCAGGGTCTCGTCGATCGCGTCCTGCCACGAGGCCTCGCCGGAGCGTACGAGCGCGAGCTGCTCGGGGTGCGAAAGCAAACGGGCGACGGCGCTGTCGATGAGGTTCACCGTCGTCTCGTACCCGGCGGTGAAGAGGAGGATGAGGTTGTCGAGGAGTTCCTTCTCGCTCATCTGCGACGAACCCGAGTCGCACTCGGAGATGAGCGCCGAGGTCAGGTCGTCGGAGGGGTTCTCCCTCTTGTGAGCGACCAGCTCGGTCATGGTCTGGTAGAGGGCGATCCCGTTGGCCATCGCGTCCTCGGCGGTGGCCGAGGTGGCGAAGAAGTTCGCGATGATCTCCTGCAGGCGCTGCCGCGCGTCGGCGGGTATGCCGAACAGTTCACACACGACCTGGTGGGGCAGGACGTGTGCGAACTCCTCGCGGAGGTCCACCGGCTCGCCGGCGGGCACCCGTTCGAGGCGGTCCAGCAGGCTGGAGGCGATCTCCTCGACGCGCGGCCGCAGCGCCGCGACCCGGCGCGTGGTGAACTCGCGGGCCACGGGCTTGCGCAGGCGGGCATGCTCCTCGCCATAAGCGGTGACCATGTTCTGCACCGAGACCCAGATGGCGAGCGGCCACTTCTCGGTGACCTCGCCATCGATCCACGCCGGCCAGTGCCGGTAGGCGTCCTTCGAGACCCGGGGGTCCGTGAGGAGGCGTTTGACGAGGGCGTAGTCGGTGACCGACCAGGCCTCCACCCCGCCGGGAAGCACGACCTTGACGGCCCGGCCCCGGGAACGGATCTTCTTGATCTCCCCGTGGATGTCCTGGCCGAGGGGATCGATGACGAACGGGCACTGCCTGCTCACAGGAGTGGTTCTCCTCCGGTGTGTGGTGTGGACGGATCTGCGACGCCACAGGCTGGCATGCCGGTGCTCCGGCCGCCACTTCGCTCTCCGGGCGTCTCGCCTGCTGGATCGGCAGAACTGATTCCGCTTTTCTATGGAAAAGGAACGGAGATCAGGAGGAAACCGGAAGTCCCTCGAGTACGGCGAGGAAGACCCGGCGGCCCGACTGGTGCCCCGTGATCCGCAGGGAAATCGTGTCGCTCGGCGAAAGCGCCTCGCGCCGCGTCCTGCTGACGGCCTGTGCCTGGATCAGACAGGGCGCGTCGAACTCCGCGTAGCGCTCGAATCCGAGGCGCAGCGAGGTGGGGTACAGCCTTATGCCGTCCACGAACGCGTAGGCGGCCTGGTGGACGGCCTCCATCAGGACCATCCCCGGGACGTGGTCGTTGGGGCGCGCGAAGAGGGTCTTGTTGGTGATCGGCGCCCGCAGGGTCCAGCAGCTGGGGTCCTTCGTGGGGGCCAGCAGGACGTCGTCGGGGACGGTTCGCCCGACGAGGGCGGGGTGTACCGGGTCGGGTACCGAGTGGACCGGGCCGGCGTCCGCGTACGTGCCGCGCAGCCGGCGGTAGGCCGCGGGAGAGGTGCAGGTGAGGCTGCCGTCGCCGGTCGCGATGACGCGGCCGTCCCGGACGAGGACCATGTGGCAGGTCATCCCGGAGAGACGGGTGCCCCGGAGCCTCACCGCGGAGCAGGTGACGTCGATCCGGACCGGCGAGTGGTCGTCGGCGTCGAGGAGTCCGGGCTCGATCGTGTAGTTCAGGTCGGACATCAGGAAGTGGTATCCGAGCGGGACGCCGAATTCGGCGTGGGCGATGAGCATGCCTGCTTGACGGATGGTCTCCGCTATCAGGGTGGGGGGTTGTAAACCGTGCAGCGCGGTATGGAACGGATGCTTTTCCGGCCAGCGCAGCGTGACGGCGAAGCGATCCGTGCCCGTTTTCTCCCAGTCCGACAAGAACACGTCTGAGGTGGTCGGACGGTGTACGAGCCAACTGGGCACGGTCGGCGGCCCGGACTGTGGCATCCGGGCGGGCTGTCTATGGGTGGTCACACCTATGTCTGTACTGATTGTCATGGTTCCCCCCTCGGGACCTACTACCTTGCGCAGCCGGGCTGGTGAAGTCCCGGCCGCCGCAAGATACGTGCTGCCTGGTATAATTTGCAACGGCTGTTTTCAGTGACATGCTCGGTGCCTTCGTCAAGTGGGACCGTCGACCGCCACACATCAAGAAGGGAGCGAGCGTGACCCAGAAGGAGCAATCCCGACGAACCCGGCGACTCATCGTCGAGGCAGCAGGTGCCGTGTTCGCGGAGAAGGGCTTCAACGGGGCCACCATCGCTGACGTCTACCAGCGGCTCGGCCTGACCAAGGGCGCTTTCTACTACTACTTCAAGGGCAAGGAAGAACTCGCCCAGGCCGTGCTGGCCAGCCAGATCGACGAGGTCGGCTATCCGCTCGTGCCCCGGAGCACCCGGCTCCAGGAAATGATCGACTCGGGCATGCTCTTCGCCGCCCAGATCCACGGCGATCCCGTGGTGCAGGGCAGCCTGAGGCTCTCGCTGGAACGGGGCGCCCACCACCAGGACCGCCTGCGCCCGTACCGGGACTGGATCGAGCACAACCGCTTCGCGTTGAGCCAGGCCAAGGACTGCGGCGAGCTCCACGCGCACGTGGACGTGGACTCGGTCGCCGAGCTCTTCGTCGGCTCCTTCACCGGCATCCAGGTGCTGTCCGAGGTGCTCTCCGACTGGTCTGACCTGGAGGTGCGCACCTCGGTCCTGCTCAAGCACATCCTTCCGATCATCGCGCTGCCGGGCGTCCTGGCCCAGCTGGACATGGCCCCCGGCCGGGCCGAGCGGGTCCGGGCGGACTTCGATCGGATCCGCGCCGAGCAGGCCGAAGCGCAGGCCGAGGCGCAGGCCGAAACGCAGGCCGAGCCCACGAAGGCGGAGTCCAAGAAGGCCGAGCCGAAGAGGGCCGAGCCGAAGAAGGAAGCCCACGGCGCGACCCCGGATCAGGTGGCGGCCACGGCGTAGCCACCTGGCCCCCGGCCACGGCGTAGCCCGGGGCCACGGCAAGGCCACGTAGCCACGAAGCCCCGGGGGCGCCGGCCACCGAGCACCGGGCGCGCATGTCCCGACTGCCGGGCGTCAACGACGCCCGGCAGCGGCATGTGGGGGCTCTCCGGAGCCCGTACGGGCCGCAGGAGCCCCGCGCGAGGCCCGTACGAGTCCGACATGGCATGGCAGACATCGATATCAGAACTTCCGATGACGGTTGCCTACCTTCTTGCAGGTTTGTTTCCATGGGCGCGGCCCCGAGCCACAGACGAGGCTCTTGACCGACCACGGAGATCCCACATGATCAAGCTCGATGACATCCGCCGGCACGCGGCGGGCGGCGTGACACGTGATGCCTTGGTCGACGGCCAGGTGCGGCTGACCTGGGGCCAGTTCGCCGAGACCGTGGAGCGGACGGCGGCCGGACTCTCCGAGCACCTGCCCGCCGGGGACGGACCGGTCCGCGCGGTCTTCCTCGCGGGCAACAGCTGGCAGCTCGCCGCCGCGATGAGCGCCTGCGCCACGCTCGGGGTCTCCTGCACCGGGCTCGACCCGGACAGCGGCGCCGACGACCTGGGCCAGGTGCTCACCTGGCTGGAGCCGGCCGTCGTCTTCGTGACCTCGGACCACCGCGCCACCCTCGACCGGCTCGTCTGGCCGAGCGGCCCGCAGGCCCTGCACGTCCTCCTGGACGGGGTGTCGGCCCCCGGCGCGCAGGTGGCCCCCACCGCGCACCAGCCCCTGAACTTCGACCGCCTGACCTCGGCCGAACCGCTGCGCAGCCTGCCCGCCCCGCGGCCCTACGAGTCCTTCGCGGTCGGCTCGCGCGGCGACGGGCCCGCCCGGATCGCGGTGCGCCGTACCCCCAACGAGGGCCGCCACCTCGTCGACCTGGTCGACGAGTTCGGCCTCAACCGGGACGACGTCCACCTGGCCTCCGCCCCGCCGGCCCAGTCCACGGCGCTCGCCCTGACCCGCACGATGCTGGGCGTCGGCGCCACCGTGGTCCTCGCGGACGGCATCGGCCCGCAGGCCCTGAGCGCCCTGCTGGTCGACGAGCGCGTCACCTCCGGCGTGATCACCCCCTCCACCCTGCACGCGCTGCTCGCGCTGCCGGAGACCGCCGAGCCCTCGCCGCGCACCCGGCACCTGCGGTTCCTGCTCACCCCGGGTGCCCACCTGGGCCGCTGGACCGTCAACACGGCCTGGGAGCGCCTGGGTCCGGTGCTGCACACCGCGCTCGGCAGCGCGGAGACCGGGCTGAGCGCCGTCATGGGGCCCGAGGAGCTCCTCGTGTCGCCGCCGCGGTCGGGCCACACCACGCTCGGCACCACCGTCGCCGTCCTCGGTGAGGACGGGCGGCCGCTGGAGCAGGGCGAGACCGGGCGGCTCGCCTTCGCGGGCCACCAGGTCATGGACGGCTACCTGGACGGCGAGACGCACACGGCCGCCCTGGACCTCGGCGCCGGCGAGCAGAGCTTCCTGGTCACCGACGAGGCCGGGTACGTGGACGAGACCGGCCGCCTGGTGGTCACCGGACGGGTCACCGACGTGCCCGTGGTGGTCCGCGACTCGGCGGTGGACACCGAGCTGTTCCGGCTGGAGTCGGACCTGCTCAACCTGCCCTGCCTGCGCGACACCGCCGTCATGCGGGTCAGCAGCGCGGTCCTGGGCGACGCGATCGTGGTGCCGTTCATCGCGGTGGCCGTCGGCCGCGAGGCCACCGGCTACCAGGCGCTCGGCGCGGCCTGTGCCCGCCGGGTCCCCTCGCTGCCCGCGCACGTCATCGCGGTCGACACCATCCCGTACAGCCCGACCGGCCGCATCCGTACCGGGGACCTGCTCGACGCGGTGCTGCCCATCATCACTCTGAACCTGCAGCTTGAGCAGTCGATGCAACAGGAGATGTCCGCGTGAACCTGCCCTCCTACGACGACCAGCCCTACGACGACGTGCTGGTGGAGGACTTCGAGACGGCCTTCTACGCGCTCGAACTCGAACTCCTCGACCTGCCCTGCGTCCAGGACGTCGCCGTGATGCGCACCCGGCTGCCCGAGGTGGGCGAGACGCTGGTGGTGGCCTTCGTGCCGCTCCCCGAGGAGGAGCAGGAGGCGGGCGGCCGGCAGGCGGCGCTGGCCGCTTGTGAGCGGCGCCTGCCGTGGGTGCTCTCGCACGCGGTGGCCGTGGACGCGATCCCGCGGGCGGCCGACGGGTCCCCGCGCACCGGCCTGCTGATCGACCGGCTCCTTCCCCAGATAGCCCGGGACCTCCTCTCGCCGATGGAGATGTCCGACTAGTCCACTCCGCAAGACCCGCTGTCAACCACGAAGCAGCGGCTGACCCGTGGCCATGTCCTCTTTTGAGGGCATGGCCACAGGTATGTGCGCAGGATGTCGTACGAATGAACAGACGCACGACACCCCTCAGTTATACCTGCGGCGTGGTATGTTTCTTGTCTCCGAGGCGTGAAGCCTCGCAGAAGGGAGCCCCTGCCGTGCAGTTCCAGCAGCTACGCTCGTTCCGCGAAGTGGCCGCCGAGATGAGCTTCACTCGTGCCGCCCGGAACCTCCATTACTCGCAGCCCAGCGTCACCGCGCACATCAAGAACCTCGAGGAGTACATCGGGGCCCCGCTCTTCCATCGCGCCGGCGGCCGGGTGGAGCTCACCGAGGCGGGCACGCGACTGCTGCCGCACGCCGAGAAGATCATCCTGATCGCCGAAGCGGCGTGCATCGACGCGGCTTCCGCCGGCGGTACCCGTCCGGCCGCCTGACCGGCCGCCGAACGGTTTATCCAATTCCCTTTTCGTACGGCCCGGCCGTGCATCCGTATTCACCGGATGTACGGCCGGGCCGGCGTCATTTCAGGGCTTTGGGAATTCATCATTCCGCCGTGCGGGATTCGCGCGCGAACCCTGCACGACCAGGGGGCGGGCGATATCCGCATGCCTGCTGACAAAACGTCAACCATGTGACCAGGCCAAGAGTTGGCGTGAATGGGCAATTGTTCGTGCGCGGCCCCGCAAGAGCAGATCGGAACCCGAGCCTACGCTCGGATCAATCGAACTGTGCGCCCCGCAGTGGTCGCGTGTATTACCCCTGGAGAGGAACACAAAATGGGTCAGGTCCCGATAGTGGATCAGTCGGCCGAGGCTCCGTGCGACCTCATGACGGGCGACTCCTACCTGGAGAGCCTGCGTGACGGCCGTCAGGTCTTCGTGGACGGCGAGCTGGTCAAGGACGTGACGACGCACCCGGCGTTCGCCATGGCCGCGCGGTCGACGGCGCACCTGTACGACGCGCTCCACCACCCGGAGACCAAGGACCTGATGACGACGGTCGACCGGTACACGGGTTACCGCGTCCACCGCTTCTTCACCCCGGCCCACTCGCCCGAGGAGCTCCTCAAGGCCCGCGACGCCATCGAGCACTGGGCCCGCCTGAGCTACGGCTTCATGAACCGCACGCCGGACTACAAGGCGTCGTTCATGGCCGGCCTCGCCGTCACCCACGACTTCTACGAGCCCTTCGGCGACAACGCCCGCGCCTGGTACGAGAAGTACGCCCGCCAGGGCCTCTCGATCAGCCACGCGATCGTCAACCCGCCGGTCGACCGCAACAAGTCGGCGCACGAGATCCGCGACGTCTACCTCAAGGTCGTCGAGGAGCGCGAGGACGGCATCGTCGTCGAGGGCGCCAAGCTCATGGCCACCGCCTCGGCGCTGACCAACGTCGCCTTCGTCGGCCAGATCCACCTGGCCAACCTCGAGGCCGGCAAGGCCGACGACATGGCGCTGGCCTTCATGGCACCGCTGAACACCCCGGGCATGAAGGTCGTCTGCCGCACCTCCTACGAGGGCAAGGCCACCAGCCCGTTCGACAACCCGCTCTCCAGCCGGTTCGACGAGAACGACGCCGTCCTGGTCTTCGACAAGGCGTTCATCCCGTGGGAGAACGTCCTGATCTACCGGGACACCGAGAAGATCCACCAGTACTTCCCGCGCTCCGGCCTGCTCTCCCGCGGCTTCTTCCAGGGCGCGATCCGCATGTCGGTCAAGCTCGAGTTCATGGCGGGTGTCCTCGACCGCGGCACGCGCATCAACGGCACGGACGGCTTCCGCGGCGTCCAGGCCGGCCTCGGCGAGCTGCTGGCCTGGCGCCACCAGACCTGGGCCGTCACCAGCGCCATGGCCCTGGACCCGGAGGCCGGCCCGGCCGGCACCGTCCTGCCCCGCATGGACTACTCGGCCGGCTACCGGGCGCTCGCCCCGATCAGCTGGGAGCGCACGCACCGCTTCTTCGAGGAGCACCTCGCGGGCGCGCTGCTGATGACCCCCTCCAGCGGCAAGGACCTGCAGAACCCCGAACTGCGCCCGCTGCTCGACCGCTACTACCGCGGCACCGGCGCCACCGCCGAGGAGCGCACCAAGCTCTTCAAGCTGGCCTGGGACGCGATCGGCACCGAGTTCGGCGCCCGCCACGAGCTGTACGAGCTCAACTACGCCGGCGGTCCCGACCAGGTGCGCCTCGACACCCTGAACTGGTCCCGCGGCGCCGGCCTCCTCGACAACTACGGCGACCTGGTCCAGAAGGCCATGGACGACTACGACCTCGACGGCTGGACCCGCGGCCGCTGGGCCCAGGAGAACTGACCCGTCAGCCCCCGTACGGACGGGTGCGCGCGGCCGCCGCGCCGCCCGCACCCGTCCGCGCCCAGCAGAGAGGCCCGGCCTTGAACCACGACCTGCGCGATGTGATGCGTTCCTTCGCCACCGGGGTCTGCGTCGTCAGCACGTACTCCGACCAGGGCGGCGTGCGCACCCACAACGCGATCACCGTCAACTCGCTCACCTCCGTCTCCCTGGACCCCCCGCTGGTGTCGCTGAGCTTCCGCCACGACTCGGAGTTCTTCGCCGAGCTGCTGCGGACCGGCGTCGTCGGGATCTCGATCCTGGGCGCCGAGGGCGAGTCCACCGCCCGCGCGTTCGCGCGCCGCCGGCCCGAGCGCGACCAGGCGCTGACCGAGCTGCCCGGCGCCCCGGGCGAGGCCACCGGAACGCTGCTGTTCGACGCGGCGGCCTGGATGGAGTGCAGCCTGCGCGACCACATCGTCGCGGGTGACCACGTGATGGTCATCGGCGAAGTCGTCGCCATGGGTGCCCGCGAGACCCAGTCCCCCCTGATCTTCCTTCAGGGCGGCTTCCACAGATTCGAACTGGAACAGGTGTGACGTGCGCGCGAAGAAGTTGCTGAGCTGGCGGGCGCTCCTCGGAGCGGCCCTGGCGATATCCGCCCTGACGCTGATGATCTGGCCCAGCCTTCCGGCCCAGGCCACGGTGACCACACCGGAGGCCGCGGCCCGCACCTCGGGCGCGGTGACCGTCTGTCTGGTCACCGAGGACTCCCCGACCCGCGAGCGCACGGTCAAGGTCGCCGAGTGGGCCGCGGACGTCCTGCTCACGCAGACGCCCTCGTACGCCGGCCCGTGCGCCTCGTACGGCACCCCGAGCGCGCTGGGCAACGGCACGGTGCGCACCTACGCGCAGCTCAACGGCTCCAAGCCGCAGACCGTCGGGATCGTCTTCCCCAAGTCCATGCTGACCGGCCTGCCGACCAGCATGACCGACGGCCACCACTGCTACGACGTGAACGGTGACGGCACGGTCGACCAGCACACCGAGTGCGTCGGCGGCCACGAGCGTCCGCTGGACCTGCCCGCGCAGCTCACCTCGCTGCCCGGCATGCCGCTCAAGTGGGCCCTGGTGAACTACAACCCGATGGGTCACGGCCCCGAGCACATCTACGACACCCCGCACTTCGACTTCCACTTCTACACGCAGTCCAAGGCGGAGCGCGACGCGATCCGCAGCGGCCCCTGCGGCCTGGCCATCAACTGCGACGACTACGCGACGGCCACCAAGCCGGTCGCCCCGCAGTACATGCCCCAGGACTACAGGGACAACGGCGTCGCCGAGGCGGCGATGGGCAACCACCTGATCGACCTCAACTCGCCCGAGTGGAGCTCCGTCGCCTTCACCCAGACCTTCATCTACGGCGCCTACGACGCGAAGATCAGCTTCCTCGAGCCGATGATCACCAAGGCCTGGTTCGAAGGCATCGCCACCGGGGTCAACCCGAGCCGGTGCTGGCCCATCAAGCAGCCGCAGCAGTGGCAGCTCGGCGGCTGGTACCCCCAGGAGTACTGCATCGACTACCGCGCCAACCGCGGCGACTACACCGTCTCGATGAAGAACTTCAAGAACTCCGCCGCCTGAGTCGGCGCACCGTCCCATCGGCCGCCCGGCCCGCCCCCGCCGCACCGGGGGCGGCCGGCGGCCACCACCGAATCCCCGGAGTAGGCGAGGAAGGGCCCCGTGACCGCGGACAGCAAGGCCGGCGCACGACGACCCAGCGCCTTCCACGAATTGATAGGTGACTGACACATGTCCCGTGGATTCTCGATCGGTATCGTCGGAGGAGGCGCGGCTGCTGTCTGCTTGATCGACGCGTTGTCCCGGACACGGAGCGAACCAGGCAGCCTCACGGTCTTCGAACCGTCACCGCACCTGTGGCGCGGTCGTGCCTACCAGGTCGACACCGAGACCCTCAAGGTCAACGCGACCCCCGATGACATGTCCGTGCGTGCGGGCGACCTCCACCACTTCGAGAAGTGGCTGGAGACGCGGGACAAGGTCATAGGGGTCCGCACCGGCGTCGACCGCTGGTCCGGGAGCCGCTTCGCGCCCCGGACCGTCTACGGCGAGTACCTGGAGCAGACCGCGTACGCCGCGCTCGGCGAACTGCGCCGCCAGGGCTGGCGCGTCGACCTCGTCGGCGAAGGAGTCGCCTCCGCCAGCCGCGCCGCCAACCGGGTGCTGCTGCGCACCGGCAACGGCCGGGCCCGCGCCTTCGACTACGCCGTCCTGTGCGTCGGCGGGGACAGCCCCAAGGACGTCTACGGTCTGGGCGACACCCCCGGCTTCACCGGGGACCCGTACCCGATCGTCGACAAGCTGGCGGACGTCGGCGAGCAGGACCACGTCGCGATCATCGGCAGCGGCCTGACCGCCATCGACATCATCCTGTCCCTGGCCGCCCAGGGCCACCAGGGCAAGATCAGCCTCCTGTCCCGCCGCGGCGTCCTGCCCGGCGTACGGCAGAAGGCGGTCCCCTTCGAGCTGCGGCACTTCACTCCGCACCGGATGGAGGCACTGGCCGCGGACCACCCCGAGGTCAGCCTGGAGGACATCGCCACCATCATGCGGGCCGAGTTCCGCGACGTGGGCGCCGACCTCGACGCGGTCGTCTCGGAGATCATCCGGGTCGACCTGGAGGACCCGGTCGACCGGCTGCGCCGGCAGATCGAAGAGGTCGACTCCCCCCACATGGGCCTGCGGATCCTGCAGCGCGCCGTCCCGGAGACCGGCCCCGACGTCTGGCCGATGCTGCGGGAACAGGACAAGGTCCAGCTGCTGCGCGCCCACTACCGCACGATCATGAGCCTGTGCTGCCCCATGCCGCCCGGCAGTGCGGGAGTCCTCCTCGAGCTCGTCGAGGCGGGGAAGCTGGAGATCGTCGCCGGTCTGCAGAACATCACGCCGAACCCGGAGGCGGGCTTCGACGTCGTCACCGCCGAAGGCCACAACTTCACCGCCGACCGCGTCATCAGCGCGGTGAACGCCTCCGAGGGGCGCATCCCCACCAGCGCCGCCCCCCTGGTCACCTCGCTGATGCGCAACCGCGTCGCCAGCCGCCACCCCCACGGCGGCCTGCACATAGCGCGCCCGACCAGCCAGCTGACCACCAACGGCCGGCCGGACCCGCGCCTGTACGGGCTCGGGAACATCGCCGCCGGTTCGCTCTTCTTCACCTTCGGCATCCCCTCGCTGGTCGACCGCAGCCAGGACATCGTCAGCGCGGTCCTGCAGCACTCCGAGACCGTCACCGCCGCGAGCCGGGAGGCCGAGGAGGTCCTGCTCACGGTCTGAGCGGGTGCGCCCGCGACACCCGTGCCCGTACGCCGCCGCGCCCGCCCCGCCCGAACGCGCCGTACCCGCACCCGCCGTACCCGCACCCGCACGACCGCGCCCCGCACGACCGCGTCCGTACCCGACCGCCGTCCCGCCGCCCGTACCGCCACCGGAACACGATCCGGAGATGAGGACCCCCGAGCATGAGCGTCACCGAGACCGACCGGCCCGCCTACCTGGCGGACACCCACACCGGCCTGCCCATCCCCAGCGAGCCGGTCTTCGCCACCCACGAGGAGACCCGCCGCCACCGCAAGCAGCGGCTCGCCGCCGCGCTGCGGCTGTTCGGCAAGTACGGCTTCGGTGAAGGCATCTCGGGCCACATCTCGGTCCGCGACCCGGAACACGAGGACCGGTTCTGGGTGAACCCCTTCGGGGTCTCCTTCAACCTGGTCCGCGTATCCGACCTGATCTGCGTCGACTCCGGCGGCAACGTCGTGGAGGGCAAGCACCGGGTCAACCCCAGCGCCTTCGTCATCCACTCCGCGATCCACGAGATGCAGCCCGGTGCCACGGCCGCCGCCCACGGCCACACCGCGCACTCCCGCGCGCTCGGCGCCCTGGGCCGCGTGCTGGAGCCCATCGACCAGGAGTCGGCCGCCTTCTACAACCGACAGGTCCTCTACGAGGAGTACGAGGGCCCCTCGGTCTCCGCCGAACTGGGCCGCGACATCGCCGAGAAGCTCGGGGACAACCGCGCGATCCTGCTGCGCCACCACGGCCTGATCACCGTCGGCGGCTCGCTGGACGAAGCCGTCCACTGGTTCTTCACCTACGACAGCTGCGCCCAGGTGCAGCTGCTCGCGCTGGCGGCCGGCACGCCCAAGAGCTTCACCCACGAACAGGCCGTGGCCGCGGGGGACGGATTCGGCAACGAGCAGCTGGGCTGGTTCAGCTTCCAGCTGCTCTGGGACGAAATCGTCCGCGAGCAGCCCGACTTCCTCGAAGAGGACTAGCCGGAGAGCCCGGGTCGACGCCCCGAAGGACCGTACGTCACCCCGCGAAGTACCACCCGAAGAGAAGAGGCACACCCACCATGAAAATCCTGCTGTTCGGCGCCAGCGGCCATATCGGCAGCGCCATCGCCGGTGAACTGCTCGCCCGCGGCCACTCCGTCACCGGCGTCACCCGTACGGGCGACATCGCGGGCAACGGCCACGAAGGGCTGACCGTGGTCGCCGGAGACGCCACCAGCGCCGACACCGTCGCCGAACTGTCCGCGGGCTACGACGCGGTCGCCTCGGCCGTCGGCCCCAAGCTCGGCGTGGACGACGACCACAAGATCATCGTGGGTGCGGCCCACGCGCTCATCGAGGGTCTGACCCGCAGCGGCGTACGCCGTGTCGTGGTCCTCGGCGGCGCCGGCAGCCTCGAGGTCGCCCCGGGCGTCAAGGTCATCGACAACCCGAACTTCCCGGCCGTCTGGAAGCAGAACGCGCTCGCCCAGAGCGAGGCCCTCGGCCTCTACCGCCAGGCCGACGCCCTGGACTGGACGTTCATCTCCCCGGCCGCCCAGATCGAGCCCGGCGAGCGCACCGGCGCCTACCGGGTCGGCGGCGAGCAGCTGCTCGTCGACGCCGAGGGCAAGAGCCGCATCAGCATCGAGGACTACGCCGTCGCCTTCGCCGACGTGCTCGAGCGCGGCGACGCCGTCCGGTCCCGCATCACCGTCGCCTACTGATCCGCCACCGATCCGCTTTCCCCCGGAGGGGATCCCAGTCATGACCTCATCCGCGACACCGAAGGGCGCCGGGCTCGCCCGTTTCGCCATCATCCTCGGCGCGCTCACCGCTCTCGGCCCGCTCTCCAACGACGCCTACCTGCCGGGCCTCCCGCAGATCGCCGAGGACCTCTCGACGAGCGCCTCGGCCGCGCAGCTCAGCCTCACCGCGTGCCTCCTCGGCCTCGGCATCGGCCAGCTCATCGCCGGCCCGGTCAGCGACGCGCTCGGCCGCCGCCGTCCGCTCATCGCCGGCCTCGCGCTGTTCGCCGTCACCGCGCTGCTGTGCGCCGTGGCCCCCAACATCTGGACCCTCGTCGGGCTGCGCGCCCTCCAGGGTCTCGGCGGTGCCACCGGCATCGTCATCGCCTCCGCGATCGTCCGCGACCGGCACACCGGACCCGCGGCGGCCCGGTTCTTCGCCATGCTGATGCTGATCACCGGCATCGCGCCGATCCTGGCCCCCGTCCTCGGCGGGCAGCTGATGCTGCTCACCTCCTGGAAGGGCATCTTCGTCGCGCTCTCCGTCATCGGCGCCGCGATGCTCCTCGGCGTCGCGGGCGGCCTGCCGGAGACGCACCCCGCCGAACGGCGCGTGCGCGGCGGCCTCAAGGCCACCGGCCCGGTCTTCCGCCGGCTGCTCACCGACCGGGTGTTCGTCGGCTACAACCTGGCCTGCGGCTTCGCCTTCGCCGCGATGTTCGCGTACATCTCGGGCTCGACCTTCGTGCTCCAGTCCATCCACGGGATGTCCCCGCAGGGCTTCAGCGCCGTCTTCGCGGTCAACGCCCTCGGCCTGGTCGTCGCCGCCCAGGTCAGCGGCCGCATCGTGCACAAGACCGGCCCGCGCGCCCTGCTCGCGACCGGCCTGACCGTCTCCGCGGTCGGCGGCCTCGCGCTGCTGGCCGTCGTCCTCACCGATGCCGGACTGGCCCCGCTGCTCGTCGCGCTCTTCCTGGTCGTCTCCAGCGTCGGCCTCGTCCTGCCGAACTCCTTCGCGCTGGCCCTCCAGGACCACGGTGACGTGGCCGGTTCGGCCGCCGCGCTGCTGGGCCTGTCCCAGCACCTGATCGGCGCGGCCGTGGTCCCGCTCGTCGGCCTCGCCGGCGAGGACAGCGCCGTGCCGATGGGCATCGTCATCGCCATCCTCGGCGTCGGCGGACTGCTCTTCTTCAGCCTCACCAAGGGCCACCAGGCCGCAGGCCCGGAGTCCGAGGCGCAGGCCCCCGCGGCCGAGCCCGTGGCGGTACCCGAGCCGGTCTGATCCGGTCCGGGACAGGCTCCGTCGACGGACTGCCTGCCGGGGGACCGCACGGCCGCACGGTCGTCCGGCCCCCCGGCGCCCCGGGCCGCCATCCGGGCGGCGACAGGCCCACACCTCTTCCCTTTCCATCGAAACCGATCGAGGCCCAGCCACCATGACCCTCGCCACTCACGCCACGGCCGCCGACTCCTGGAAGCTGCTGCCCGCCGCCCAGCAGCCGACCTACCCCGACCCCGTCGCCCTGCGCTCCGCGCTCGACGACCTGGCCTCCTACCCGCCCCTCGTCTTCGCCGGGGAGTGCGACCGCCTGCGCGAGCGGCTCGCCGACGTCGCCCGCGGCGAGGCCTTCGTCCTCCAGGGCGGGGACTGCGCGGAGACCTTCGACGCGGTCAGCTCCGACCAGGTCCGCGACAAGGTCCGCACCCTGCTCCAGATGGCCGCCGTCCTCACCTACGCCAGCTCCGTGCCCGTGGTGAAGATCGGCCGGATCGCCGGGCAGTACTCCAAGCCCCGCTCCAAGCCCACCGAGGTCCGCGACGGCGTCGAACTGCCCGTCTACCGCGGTGACTCGGTCAACGGCCTCGCCTTCACCCCCGAGTCCCGCACCCCCGACCCCGAGCGGCTCAAGCGGATGTACCACTCCTCCGCCGCCACCCTGAACCTCGTCCGGGCCTTCACCACCGGCGGTTACGCCGACCTGCGCCAGGTCCACGAGTGGAACCGGGACTTCGTCGCCGCCTCCCCGGTCGGAGAGCGCTACGAGCGCCTCGCCGGCGACATCGACGACGCCCTCACCTTCCTCGCGGCCTGCGGCGCCGACCCGGCCGCGGTCCACTCCTCCGAGATCTTCGCGAGCCACGAGGCACTGCTGCTGGACTACGAGTCCGCCCTCACCCGCCGCGACGCCCGTACCGGCGAGCTGTACGACGTCTCCGGACACATGATCTGGATCGGCGAGCGCACCCGTCAACTGGACGGCGCCCACGTCGAGTTCGCCTCCAAGGTACGCAACCCCATCGGCGTCAAGCTCGGCCCCACGACTTCCGCCGACGAGGCCCTCGCCCTCATCGACAAGCTCGACCCCGACCGCGAGCCCGGCCGCCTCACCTTCATCAGCCGCATGGGCGCCCGCAACGTACGCGAGATCCTGCCCGAGCTCGTCGCCAAGGTCACCGCCGAGGGCGCCCGCCCCGCGTGGATCTGCGACCCGATGCACGGCAACACCTTCGAGGCCCCCAGCGGCCACAAGACCCGCCACTTCGACGACGTGCTCGACGAGGTCACCGGCTTCTTCGAGGTCCACCACGCGCTCGGCACCCACCCCGGCGGCATCCACATCGAGCTGACCGGCGACGACGTCACCGAGTGCGTGGGCGGCGGCGCCGAGGTCCGGCTCGCCGACCTCGGGCGTCGCTACGAGTCCGCGTGCGACCCCCGGCTGAACCGCAAGCAGTCGCTCGACCTGGCCTTCCAGGTCGCCCAGCTGTACCGGGACCGCGCGGGAACGGCTGCCGCGGCCCGCCGCGAAGCCGTCGCCGCCGCGGCCTGAGCCCGCGCGACCGAACGACGTACCGTCCTCAGCCCAAGGGAGAAGACCATGTCCGTGCGTGCCATGCGCGGTGCCATCCAGCTGGAAGTCGACGAGCGGGCCCACCTGCTGGACGGGGTCCGGGCGCTGTTCCAGGAGATGCTCGCCGCCAACGGGCTCGACCAGGACGACCTGGTCAGCCTGTTCTTCACGGCGACCCCGGACCTGGTCAGCGAGTTCCCGGCGGTGGCCGCCCGCGAACTGGGCGTCACCGACGTGCCGATGATGTGCGCGCAGGAACTGGACATCGCCGGGTCCCTGCCCCGCGTGGTGCGGATCCTCGCGTACGCCGAGACGGAACTGTCGAAGCGCGAGATCAAGCACGTCTACCTGGGCGGCGCCGCGGCACTGCGGCGCGACCTCGCGGTCGCCGGAGAACGCAGATGATCCGCTCCGCCGCCGTGGTGGGGACGGGGCTCATCGGAACCTCGATCGCCCTGGCCCTGTCCCGGCGGGGAGTGGCCGTCCACCTGATCGACGAGAACGACTCGGCGGCCCGCACCGCGGCCTCCCTCGGCGCCGGCATCGTCGGCGCCCCGAAGAACACCGTGGACCTGGCCGTACTGGCCGTCCCGCCGGCCCAGGTCGGCGCGGTGCTCGCCGCCCAGCAGAAGCTCGGCCTCGCCCACTCGTACACCGACGTCGCCAGCGTCAAGACCGAGCCGGAGATCGGGGTCCTCGCCGCCGGCGCCGACCCCGTCACCTTCATCGGCGGCCACCCCATGGCCGGCCGCGAGCGCTCCGGCCCGCTGGCCGCCTGCGCCACCCTCTTCGAGGGCCGTTCCTGGGTCCTCACCCCCACGGCCGACACCGGCCGGGAAGCGCTCAACATGGCGCTGATGATGGTCTCGCTGTGCGGAGCGGTGCCCGTGGTGATGGACAGCGACGTGCACGACCGGGCCGTGGCCCGCGTCTCGCACACCCCGCACGTCGTCGCCTCGCTGATGGCCGCCCGCCTCCAGCACCTCCCGGAGGACGCCTGCCGCCTCGCCGGCCAGGGACTGCGCGACGTGACCCGGATCGCCGGGGGAGACCCCCGGCTGTGGAGCGACATCCTGGAGTCCAACGCCACCGCGGTCGCGGACGTGCTGACCGAACTCGCCGAGGACCTCCAGGTCACCGTGGCCGCCCTGCGGGGCCTCGCCACCGACGACGCCGACGAACGGGCCCAGGGCACCACGCTCCTGGCCGACCTGCTGGGCCGCGGCATCACCGGCCGCGACCGCATCCCCGGCAAGCACGGGCACCCGGTACCCGCCTGCGCGCCGGTCCGGGTCCTGATCGGGGACCAGCCCGGCGAACTCGCCCGGCTCCTCGCGAGCGCCGCCGAACTCGACGTGAACATCGAGGACATGACCATCGACCACTCGCCCGGCGGCGAGAGCGGCCTGGTCGAGCTGATGGTGGCCCGCGGCACCGCGGGAAACATGGCGCAGCGCCTGGTGACCGCCGGATGGCGGGTCCAGCGCATGGGGCCGATCGAGGCCCCGCCGGTCGTGGTCGGCGTCTGACGCCCGCGCCGGTTTCCGGCTCCTGCTCCGGCTTCGGCTCCTGCGCCGTCCGCCCGTGGCCCCGGGGCCGCCGTCTCCACCGCAGTACCCGTACGAAGACCGACCCATCCAAGCGGCGCACACCGCCCGACAGAGGATCACCCTTGAGTACTTTGCGATGGCTCACCGCGGGCGAATCGCACGGCCCCGCCCTCACCGCCGTCCTGGAAGGCCTGCCCGCCGGAGTGGAGATCTCCACCAAGGCGGTCGCCGACTCCCTGGCCCGCCGCCGCCTCGGCCACGGCCGGGGCGCCCGGATGGCCTTCGAGCGGGACGAGGTGACCTTCCTCGGCGGCGTCCGCCACGGCCTCACCCAGGGCGGTCCGGTCGCGGTCCAGGTGGGCAACACCGAATGGCCCAAGTGGCAGACGGTGATGGCCGCCGACGGAGTCGACGAGGAGCTGCTGGCCGCCCAGGCGCGCAACGCCCCGCTCTCCCGGCCCCGCCCGGGCCACGCCGACCTCGCGGGCATGCAGAAGTACGGCTTCGACGACGCCCGGCCGGTGCTGGAGCGGGCCAGCGCCCGCGAGACCGCCGCCCGCGTCGCCCTCGGCGAGGTCGCCCGCGCCTTCCTGCGCCAGGCGTACGGGGTCACCGTCGTCAGCCACGTGGTCTCCCTCGGCGCGGCCGCCGCCCCCGAGGGCGTGGTGCCCGGCCCCGAGGACACCGAGCGCGTGGACGCCGACCCGGTGCGCTGCCTCGACCCGCGGGCCTCCGCCGCCATGGTCGCCGAGGTGGACCGGGCCCACCGGGACGGCGACACCCTCGGCGGGGTCGTCGAGGTCCTCGCCTACGGACTGCCGCCGGGCCTGGGCAGCTACGTCCACGGCGACCGCCGCATCGACTCCCGGCTCGCCGCCGCCCTGATGGGCATCCAGGCCATCAAGGGCGTGGAGTTCGGCGAAGGCTTCGCCCTCGCCCGCGTCCCCGGCTCCCTCGCCCACGACGAGATCGAGCGGGGCCCGGACGGGATCCGCCGCCGCACCGCCCGCTCCGGCGGGGTCGAGGGCGGCATGACCACCGGCGAGCCGCTGCGGGTCCGCGCCGCCATGAAGCCCATCGCCACCGTGCCGCGCGCGCTGGCCACCGTGGACGTCGCGACCGGCGAGCCGGCCGTCGCCCACCACCAGCGCTCGGACGTCTGCGCGGTGCCCGCGGCGGCCGTCGTCGCCGAGGCCATGACGGCGCTGGTCCTCGCCCACGCCGCGCTGGAGAAGTTCGGCGGGGACTCGGTCGCCGAGACCGCCCGCAACCACCGGGGCTACCTGGACCACTTGGCCGTCCGATGAGCACCCCGACCCTGACGGGGACCACCCCGCCCCTGACGGGCAGCGCCCCGGCGGGCAGCGCCCGGACCCCGGCCGGGGCCGTCCCCGCCCCGACGGGCAGCACCCGGATCCAGGTCGGCGGCGAGCGCCCGTACGAGGCCGTCGTGGGCCGGGCCCTGACCGGCGAGACCGGCCGCGTGCTCGGCGCCGAACCGCTGCGGGTGGCCGTCGTCCACTCCCGCACCCTGCTGACCACGGCCCGCCGGATCGCCCGGGAGCTCACCGACGAGGGACGCATCGTCGTCTCCCTCGAGGTGCCCGAGGGGGAAGCCGCCAAGGACATGACCGTCGTGGTCAACCTGTGGCGGGCGCTCGCCGACGCCGGGTTCACCCGTTCCGACGCCCTCGTGGCCGTCGGCGGCGGGGCCACCACCGACCTCGCCGGATTCGCCGCCGCCGGCTGGCTGCGCGGCGTACGGCTGGTGCTCGTGCCGACCACCCTCCTCGGCATGGTCGACGCCGCCATCGGCGGGAAGACCGCCGTCAACCTGCCCCAGGGCAAGAACCTCGTCGGCGCCTTCCACCCGCCCGCCGGGGTCCTGTGCGACCTGGACCTGCTGGACGCCCTGCCTCCCGCCGACTACGTCAGCGGCCTCGCCGAGGTGATCAAGGCGGGCTTCATCGCCGACCCGGAGATCCTGCGCCTGGTCGAGGAGGACCCGGCCGGCGCCGTGCACACCCGCGAGCTCGTGGAGCGGGCCGTCCGCGTCAAGGCGGAGGTCGTCACCGAGGACTTCCGGGAGGACGGCCGCCGCGAGCACCTCAACTACGGGCACACCCTCGGCCACGCCATCGAGCGCGTCAGCGGCTACCGCGTCCGCCACGGCCACGCGGTGGCCGCCGGCATGGTGTTCGCCGCCGAACTCGCCCACCTCGCCGGCCGGCTGTCCGCCGCCGACGCCGAGCGCCACCGCACCCTCCTCGCCGCCGCCGGGCTGCCCACCACGCACACCGGCGCCTGGGCCCCGTTGCGCGAGGCGATGGGCATCGACAAGAAGACCCGGGGCAACCGGCTGCGCCTGGTCGTCCTCGACGCCGTGGCCCGGCCCGGCCTGCTCACCGGCCCGGACGAGGACCTCCTCGAGGCGGCCTACCAGCGGATCGCCCGGTGAGCCGGCCCGCGCCGGGCTCCTGCGCGGCCTTCGCCGCCGCCTTCGCCCTCGCCTTCGAAGCACCCGCGAGCGCCTTCGCACCGACGGCCGTCCTCGCGTCGGCCCCCGCGCCCGCTTCCGCGCCCGCACCCGCACCCGCTTCAGCGCACGCGTACGCGCGCACGTACGCGCCCGCATACGGACGCGCATACGAGCCCACGTACACGCCCGCACACCCGCCCGCATACGCGCCCGCATACGCCGAACAGAGAGGCCCGTCATGACCGTCGCCCCCGCCCCGCAGGCGCCCGCCCTGCTCTGGGAGGACGCCGACCGCCGGGCCGTCGAGGTCGCCCGCGCCCTGACCGTGGACGCCGTCGAGGCGGCCGGCCACGGCCACCCCGGCACCGCCATGAGCCTCGCGCCCGCCGCGTACCTGCTCTTCCAGCAGCTCCTGCGGCACGACCCCGAGGATCCGGCCTGGGCCGGCCGCGACCGCTTCGTACTCTCGTGCGGCCACGCCAGCCTGACCCTCTACACCCAGCTCTACCTGTCCGGCTACGGGCTCACCCTCGACGACCTCAAGGGCCTGCGCACCGAGGGCAGTCTGACCCCCGCCCACCCCGAGTACGGGCACACCCCGGGCGTGGAGACCACCACCGGCCCCCTCGGCCAGGGCTTCGCCAACGCCGTGGGCATGGCCATGGCCGCCCGCCGCGAACGCGGCCTGTTCGACCCGGAGGCCGCCCCCGGCACCTCACCCTTCGACCACACCATCTGGGCCATCGCCTCCGAGGGCGACCTGGAGGAGGGCGTCGCGCACGAGGCCAGCTCGCTCGCCGGCCACCAGCGCCTGGGCAACCTCGTGGTCCTCTACGACGAGAACCGCATCTCCATCGAGGACGACCGGCAGATCGCGCACTCCGAGGACACCCTCGCCCGCTACCGGTCCTACGGCTGGCACGTCCAGGAGGTCGACTGGACCGCCGGCGGCGGGGACCGGGGGTACCACGAGGACATCGAGGCCCTGCACCGGGCGCTCACCACCGCCCGCGACACCACCGACCGGCCCTCCCTCGTCTCGCTGCGCACGATCATCGGCTGGCCCGCGCCCCGCAAGCGCAACACCGGGGGCATCCACGGAGCCGCCCTCGGCGCGGAGGAGGCCGCCGGAGCCAAGGCCGCGATGGGCCTGGACCCCTCGCTCTCCTTCCAGGTCCCCGCCGACGTCCTGGCCCACGCCCGCCGGGTGGCGGACCGCGGCCGCGAGGCGCACCGCCAGTGGGACAAGACCCTCGCCGACTGGCGCGCCGTCAACCCCGGGCGCTCGGAGCTCTTCGACCGCCTGAGCGCGGGAGCGCTGCCCGAGGGCTGGCAGGAGCACCTGCCGGTGTTCCCCGCCTCCGGCCAGATGGCCACGCGCAAGGCGTCCGGAGAGGTGCTGAACGCGCTCGCCGCCGTACTGCCCGAACTGTGGGGCGGATCCGCCGACCTCGCCGAGTCCAACCTCACCACCATGAAGGGCGAACCGTCCTTCATCCCCGAGGAGCTGGCCACCGAGGCCTACTCCGGCCACCAGTACGGCCGGACCCTGCACTTCGGCATCCGCGAGCACGCCATGGGCGCCGTCCTCAACGGCATCGCCCTGCACGGCGGGACCCGCCCCTACGGCGGCACCTTCCTGGTGTTCTCCGACTACATGCGCCCCGCCGTCCGCCTCGCGGCCATGATGAAGCTGCCGGTCACCTATGTGTGGACGCACGACTCCATCGGCCTCGGCGAGGACGGTCCCACCCACCAGCCGGTCGAACACCTCTGGTCGCTGCGCGCCATCCCCGGCCTGGACGTGGTCCGGCCCGCCGACGCCAACGAGACCGTCGTCGCCTGGCGCACCATCCTGGAGAACGGCGACCGCCCGGCCGGCCTGTGCCTGTCCCGGCAGAACCTGCCCGTCCTGGAACGCACCGAGGACAGCGGACTGTCACCCGCCGAGGGCGCCGCGCGCGGCGGCTACGTCCTGGCCGAGGCCGACGGCGGTCTTCCCCAGGCCATCCTCATCGCCACCGGCAGCGAGGTGCCCATCGCGCTCGACGCCCGCCGCATCCTGCAGGCCGAGGGGCTCGCCACCCGGGTCGTGTCCATGCCGTGCCTGGAGTGGTTCCACGCGCAGGAGGAGGCGTACCGCGAGGCGGTGCTGCCGTCCGAGGTGGCCGCCCGCGTGTCCGTGGAGGCGGGCTCCAGCCTCGGCTGGTACGCCCTGGTCGGCGCGGCCGGCACCTCGCTGGGCGTCGACTCCTTCGGCGCGTCCGCCCCGTACCAGTCCCTCTACGAACTGCACGGCCTGACGGCGCCCAAGGTCGCCGCGGCCGCCCGCGCCAGCTTCGAGCGCGCGCAGCGCAAGAGCGGCGCGGGGCGATGAGCACCGCGACCGTGCTCGACGCCCGCATCCCCGGATCCAAGAGCATCACCAACCGGGCGCTGCTGCTCGCGGCCGCCTCCCCCGGGCGCAGCCGTCTCGCCGCGCCGCTGGTCAGCGACGACACCCTGGCCTTCCGGGCCGCGCTGACCGACCTGGGCACGGGGGTGCGCGACATCGGGGACGGCGGGTCCGGGTCCGGAGACGGCTCCGGCGACGGCTCCGGTGAGGTGTGGCAGGTCACCGGCAGCGGCGTCGGCCCGGCCGGCCGCGGCCGGGTGTGGTGCGCGGACGCCGGCACCGCCGCGCGCTTCCTGCCGCCTTTCGTGGCCGTCGGGCACGGCGAGACCGTCTTCGACGGCTCCGCGCAGCTGCGGGCCCGCCCGCTGAGGCCGCTGCTGGACGCGCTCGCCGGCCTCGGCGCGCGGGTGAGGGGGACGGGCCTGCCCTTCACCCTCACCGCGGACGGGCTGGCGGGCGGCCGCATCGAGCTGGACTCCGGGCTCAGCAGCCAGTACCTCTCCGGGCTGCTGATGGCCGCGCCGCTGATGGGCGGACCGCTCACCGTGGACGTGCCGCGCCTGGTCAGCCGCCCCTACGTCGACATGACGCTCGCCCTGATGCGGCAGTTCGGCGCGCGCGTCGAGGAGGAGGGCGGCGCGATCACGGTCCATCCGGGCGGGTACGCGGCCACCGACCTGACGATCGAACCCGATGCCTCGACCGCCTCGTACTTCTTCGCGGCGGCGGCCGTCACGGGCCGCACCGTACGGGTCCGCGGCCTCGGCACCGCCAGCCTGCAGGGGGACACCGCGTTCGTGGACGTCCTGCGGCTCGCGGGGGCGCGGGTGCGCAGGACCGGGGAGTGGACCGAGGTCACGGGCACGGGCGGGGACGGCGCTCCGCTGCGCGGCGGGTTCACCGTCGACATGGGCGACATCTCGGACACCTTCATGACGATGGCCGCGATCGCCCCGCTCGCCGACGCCCCCGTCACCATCACGGGCATCGCCCACGCCCGCCTGAAGGAGTCCGACCGGATCGCGGCGGTCGCGGGGAACCTGCGGGCGCTGGGCATCCGCGTCGAGGAGGGCCCGGACCGGATCACCGTCCACCCGGGCACGACGGGCCCGGCGACGATCGCCTGCCACCGGGACCACCGCATCGCGATGTCCTTCTCGGTGCTGGGCCTGCGGGTGCCGGGCATCACGCTGGACGACCCGGCGTGCGTGGCGAAGACGTTCCCGGGGTTCCACGGGGAGCTGGGGCGGCTGTTCGGCTGACCGCCTGTGCGTTGACCCGCCGGGGAGGCCGGGGAGGCCGGGGAGGCCGGGGAGAAGGACAACGCGTCCTCCGCCCCGGGCCGGTGGCTGAGGTCGAAGAAGGATGGGCGCTGGGCCAGGACTTTGCCGTGCTCGGGTCCGATCGAGGGCCATCACGCGGGCCGACAGGGCGACGGGGCGTCAGGCCGCTGAGGTTCACGCGGCGGCAGAGTCCTCGGCTGTGAGCTCGGTGAACGCGTCCTCCCAAAACGTGCCGGAGATGGCGGGGTACGAGCTACGCGACGTGCCACCGTACGGAGGGTCTTCGGCAAGGGGTCTTGTTCGATCGCCGCAGGCCAGGGAGTCGGGGCGGAGGGGTGGGGTGAGTCTTCCCTCGAACGCCGGGCTAGCAAAAATGCGTACACCTCGCCCCTGCGGCCGGAATGCCCCGCCGCAGGTCGCGATGATCACGCGGGGGGCTCCGCCGCAGTAAATCCGGTATTTACTGCGGTAGTTCTTCCGGTCCCCGCTGGGCGGCTGCAGTGAGTTGGGCAGCCAGATTCATGAGCGCCTGCCGTAGTTCGTCGGGATGGTGGATGGTGAAGGGCCACTCCAGGGAGGCGAGCAGGTGGGCCGTGCCATCCAGCCGTTCTGCCCGTGCGCGCATCAGGACGCCGTTGGGCCGGGCGGTGAGGGTCACCGCTGAGCGAGGCAGTCGGCGGGCGATCTCGTCGAGTGGGCCGTGGATCGTCACCTCGACCTGCCAGCGGTAGGGCCCCTGAGCGAGGGTCGAGGTCAGGTGGGCCACGGGGTCGAAGCCGTCGGGTGCGGTGAAGCTGTCGGCTCGGGAGGTGACGGAGGCGATGCGGTCGATGCGGAAGGTACGCAGGCTGTCGCGGAGGTGGTCGTGGCCGACGACGTACCAGCGGCCGGTGTGGAAGACCACGCCGTAGGGGTCGATGTCGCGTTCGGTGTGTTCGTGGCGCCAGGACTGGTGGCTGATACCGACGGTCGTGTGGGCGCGGGAGGCCTGGGCCAGTGCCAGCAGAACGCCGGTTCCGGGTGCCTGCCCGATCACGGCGTTGGCGGTGAAGGACAGGGTCTCCCGCATGGCGGCGAGCGGTTCGCGCAGGGAGTGCGGGAGTACCCGCTCGATCTTGGCCAAGGCACCGGCGCTGGCCGGCGCGGCAGTGCCCATGCCCAGACGTTCTGCGGCGAGCAGGCCAAGAACGACGGCGAGGGCCTCGTCATTGGTGAGGACCAGAGGTGGCATGCGGTAGCCGCGGGCCAGTCGGTAGCCGCCGTAGCGGCCGCGTTCGGCCTCCACGGGGATGCCGAGGTCGCGAAGGTGGGCCGTGTAGCGGCGCACGGTGCGGACGTCGGTGTCCAGGCGGTCTGCCAGCTCCGCCCCGGTGAGCCGGACGTTGGACTGGAGGAGTTCCAGCAGGGTCAGCACGCGGGTGAGGGGATGCGACATGGATCACTCGGCATTTCAGGGCGGATTCTGTCCTGTATCGACCTTACGCTCCCCGCAGCACCTCACTTCAAGGAGATCACATGGCCACCTTCGTACTCGTTCCCGGTGCCTGGCTCGGGGCGTGGGCCTGGGAAGACACCGTCCGCGCTCTGCGGGAGCGCGGCCACGCGGCGCTGCCGCTGACACTGACGGGACTGGCCGAGCACGCGGACCAGGGCGGACCCGAGACGGACCTGGACACGCACATCGCGGACATCGCCGGCTTCGTCGAGCGCAACGATCTGCGCGACGTCACGCTGGTCGCCCACAGCTATGCGGCTGCTCCGGTGACGGGGGCAGCCGGACGTCTCGGCGACCGGCTGGAGCGCGTGGTCTATGTGGACAGCGCCCCGTTCGCCGTGGGCATGTGCATGCTGGACCTCATGCCACCGCAGGCAGCGGACGAGCTGCGCCAGCAGGTCTCCGCGTCCGGTGACGGGTGGCGGCTGCCGATGCCGCCGTTTGAGGTCCTGGGCTTGTCCAGCAGCCTCGACGGGCTCGGTGAGGGCCAGCGGGACGCTCTGCGCTCGTGTGCCACCCCTCAGCCGTTCGGCACCTTCACCCAGCGTCTCGCCGGCCCGGCCGAGCCCGGTCCCGGTGTGGACCGTGTCCTGGTCGCGTGCCATGACTTCACGGGGCTGCTGGATGCCGGGGTGCCGATGCTGGCTTACCTGAACCAGCCGCCGTGGCGGCGCTTCGACCTGCCCACCGGGCACTGGCCGATGCTGTCCGCGCCCGCCGAACTCGCCGACATCCTCGACAAGGCCGTCTCCTGACCGCGCTGGCTGAGAGGCGCGGCCCGATGCATGACCACGAGAGCCTCCGCAGGCTGCGGGCCCACGCCCAGGCCCTGGCCGGCGGAGCACGGGAGGACTCTGCCGAGGCGGTCGTCCGACGGGTCTTCGCCATCCAGGCCCAGGACGCCACGGCCGCCGACCTGGGCATCCGGGTACGCGGCCGGGACATCACCGCCCAGGCCATCGGCACGGCATACGAGAAAGAGCGGAGCATCGTCCGCGGCTGGTACATGCGCGGCACCCTGCACACCATTCCCTGCGACGATGCCCGCTGGGTGTTGCCGTTGCTGTCCCCGCGGATCCTTGCCGCGACCAGCCGCCGCTACCAGCAGCTGGGCCTGGACGACGATGTGCGCCAGCGCGCCGACCATCTCATCCGGCGCGCTCTTGCCGCGCACGGCCCACTCACCCGGGCCGAGCTGACCGAGCACCTCACCATCCTCGGTATTCCGCCGGACGGGCAGGCGCCGTTCCACCTGATCCGCCACGCGGCACTCACCGGCATCCTCTGCCACGGCCCACAGCGCGCCGGTGAGGCCACCTATGTACTGCTCAACGACTGGCTGCCCACCACGGGGCGCTTCCGGTGGGAGGGCGACGCTGCCCTCGCCGAGCTGGCCCGCCGCTACCTGGCCGCGTACGCCCCCGCCACCTCGGAGGACTTCGCCGCCTGGTCCGGGCTGCCGGTCTCCTGGGCCCGCAGGGCCTGGAAGCTGCTGACGGAATCGGGCGCGATCACCGAGTACGGCGCGTTGACCATGCTCGCAGGGCGGGTGAAAGAACTCGCGGGCCCGTCTGACACCCCGGACGTTCGCATGCTGCCTGCCTACGACAACTACCTGATCGGCTACCGCACCCGCGAGGTGTCCGTCCCCGCTCTCCACCAGGCCCGCGTCTGGCCAGGAGGCGGCCTCATCCGGCCCACCGTCACCGCCGACGGCCTGGCCATCGCCACCTGGACCCGTGGCTCCGGCTCGCGCTCCATCCAGGTGGATGCGTTCGAACCTGTCCCGCCTCAGATCGAGCAGGGTATCGACATGGAGAAGGAGGCTGTCGTCGGCTTTCTGCGGCTCACCGCATAGCCGACCCGCGTCCCGGTCCAAAAAATAGGGCGGCCGCGTAGGCGGGAACGTTGGGTCAAGCGGCCTGACCGAGGCCGGCGGCGATCAGACTCTGCTCACGGAGCGGGGGTGAAGTCGACGTCTCGCAGTGCCGTACAGGCGCAGGTTCATGCGTTCTCCATGGTGGGTCGCGCTGCCCGGGGCCGGCCGGGGCCCGGGGCCCCGGTACGGAAGCCGCGGCGAGGTTGAGGCGGGCGACCATGTCGAGGTTCACCTCGCCGTAGGGCCGATCGCAGAATCCGCAGGCACGGCACGAACTCTCCTGCTCGTCGCGCCGGTTCGAGGCGATCTCCCCGCCCTTGCCGTAGGCGATCACGGAGTTCGCGCCGTTGGAGGACTCCATGACGTTGAGGCCCTGCTCGATCTCCCGCTGGAGGTCCCGAAACCGCAGGTAGCGGGCCACGCAGATGGTCTTCTGTGCGCGGCCGACCTCCAGCATCGCCGCGTAGGTGGGGTGGGAGGCGTCGCGGGTGAAGCGGCGCAGGATCGCCTCGGTAGACGCGGTGCGGGTCCGGATCGCCGTCGCGCACTTGATCATCTGGTCGTACTGCTGGGGTCTTGTCCGTACTCGAGCGCGGACCGTGAGTCCCAGGGGCCAGCCCCTGGACCCCGCCAGCGCCTGGCCGCGCTGGACCGGCCTTGGCGTGGGGGGCTACTCGCCCCCCAGACCCCCTCGCCAGGCGCTCAGGCGCCCTGGACCCGCCCCCCTCGTGCCCTGCCCCGGCTCCCTGACGGTCGCCGGGGCACCCCTCGGGCGCGGGGCGCCCTCACTGGGCACGAGGGCCGAGGGAAGGCGGCCGACCCACGAAGGACCGGGCTGAGGTGGGGGAGGTGGAGGTCCTGCCGAGGGTGCGGGCCGGAGGGGGCGGGCGTGTGTCGGCTGAGGTTCCGGGTGGGATTTCGGCGTACCGCAGTGGCCCGTTGGTGGTGTGTCAGGTGGAAGTGAGGCGACACCGCTCCGGTGGGTGAGGTGCGTGGAGAGGGCGGGGGCGCGTTGCTCTTTAGTAAGAGGGCGCGGCCGCCGCAGGGCTGTGACCTGCTGGTTCGGTCGAGGGTATGTGTCCCCCAGGACACATTTGAGGCTTCGGAATGTGTTCCTGGCGGGCACATTTCGCGGAAAACTCAAGCCCCTGTGGAGATTTCGGCGGTGGTTGTCGCGCACCGATCGCCGCAGGTCAGGGAGTTGGGGCGAAGGGGTGGGGTGGGGCTTCCCTCGAACGCCGGGCTGCCGAATGTGTCGTCATTGCGACACGTGAAAATCAAGCCGGAGTGGATTTTTGGCGTGCGGAGCCGAAAAGGCTTCACGCACCGTGGAGTTTTGGAGTCTCGGTCGAACAGGCACCGGGGCAGGGAGGCTTCTGACGCCCTAGGTCGCGAAAAGACAAGCACGGCTTGATTTTTTGGATAGTCTCGGACCGCCTGAACCACGAGGAGGCCCCGTGACATCCGATCCGCCCGCCCGCCAACGGCAGTACGGGTCCCGCCCCGTTCCCACTCCCAGGGTCGCCGACGACGAGGCCGAGTACGGAGACGTCCTCGCCGTACTGGGCCAACAGCTCGGGGAACGGGCGGCACAGGCCGCCGACCCGACCGGCCGCCGTCGCCTCACGGGAGTGCACTTCGAGTACGGGGCGGACCCCAAGGCGGTCCACGACATGGCCGGAGACACCGGCTACAGCCTGGCCAGCAACTGGTTCACACAGCTGCTCGCGCAGCTGGCCGTCGCGAACAGCATCACCAAGTCCCAGCTCTGCGTGTTCCTCTTCGTGGCAGGGGGACAGGTTCCGGGGACGGGCATCACCCAGTACACGCAGCAGGAGATCACGGACGGGCTGAACAGGATCGCCGCGCAGAAGGGCGGCAAGATGATCACACGTTCCACGGTCAACCGCGCGGTACAGGCCCTGTGCGGCTACAACTGGGTGGAGAAGGCCGGCAACGGGCGCATCCGGATCAACGTGCGTCTGTGGTTCCACGGCAACAGTACGGCCCAGCACCACGTGCTCGCCGAGATCGCCGACCGGCACGCGCACGATGCCGACGCGTTCCCGCACGGGGTGGGGCCGCAGGCCGTCCGGCAGGAAGAGCTCGACCTCGGCCTCGTCGTCGAAGACACTGTTCGCGGAAGGCGGCGTACCGGATGACCGCGCTGCCGCGTCCCCGTACGGGGAACCGTTCCAGAGGAGGGCCGACCCGTGGCTAACGTCATGTCTCCGATCGTCGCGGAGCGCATCTGGGCCCTGCCTCTGTCGGGATCCGCAGTCAAGTTCCTCCAGTACCTCGTCTCCCGCAGCGACTTCGGGGGAGTGCTGCCGGTCCGTCAGAAGGACATGGCGGCCGAGTACGGGGTGACGCCGCAGGCCGTCAGCGGGCTCATGGCACCGCTGTGTGACCTGAACCTCGTGCTCAGGCCGCGCAGTGAGGAGCGCAGGGGGAACTCGTACCGGCTGCACCCGCTCGCGGCGAAGTACGAGACGCCGGAGAGCATGGAAGCGGCGTTCCGCGCGGCCTACGTCCGCATCCAGGCGGGGGACCTGCCCAACCTGAAGTTGCCGACGTACCACCAGACGCCCCCCGCTCCGGGGCCGGGCGGCAGGGCGAAGCTCGCGGTCGCCTGACCGAGGGGCGCCGGCCGCGCGGCTGCGGGTCGTCGGCAGTTGAGGGGGCGGGGGGCGTCGCGTCCGGTCAGTGGTTCCAGTGGGCCGCCGTTTTCAGGAGGCGGTCGTTGGCGTCCGGGGTGCCAATCGTGATGCGGACGCCCTCGTCGCCGAAGGGGCGGACCATCAGGCCGGCCGCTTCGCAGGCGTCGGCGAAGTAGGACGTACGGGAGCCCAGGCGGAGCCAGACGAAGTTGGCGTGGCTCTCGGGGACCTCGTAGCCCTCGGCGCGCAGGCCCGCGCTGACGCGGTCGCGCTCGGCCACCAGCTCGGTGACCCGTTCGCGCAGCTCCTCCGTGGCCCGCAGGGAGGCCAGGGCGGCGGCCTGAGCGGGGCCGCTCACGCCGAGCGGTACGGAGCACGCGCGCAGCGCGGCCGTCACGCGCGGGTGGGCCACCGCGTAGCCGACGCGGAGCGCGGCCAGGCCGTAGGCCTTGGAGAAGGTGCGCAGCACCGCGACGTTGGGGCGGTCCCGGTACAGCTCGATGCCGTCGGGGATGTCCCGGTCCTGGACGAATTCGCGGTACGCCTCGTCGATGACGACCAGCACCTCGGGCGGCACCCGGTCCAGGAAGCGTTCCAGCTCGGCGCGGCGTACGGCGGTGCCGGTCGGGTTGTTCGGGTTGCAGACGAAGATGACGCGGGTGCGGTCGGTGACCGCGTCGGCCAGCGCGTCCAGGTCGTGCGCCTCGTCGCGCAGCGGCACCTGTACGGAGGTGGCCCCGGCGGCCCAGGCCAGCAGCGGGTACGCCTCGAACGAGCGCCAGGCGAAGACGACTTCGTCGCCGGGGCCGGCGGCCGCGGCGACCAGGTGCTGGGTGATGCCGACCGAGCCGGTGCCCAGGACCAGGTGGTCGGCGGGCACGCCGAGGCGCTGTGAGAGTTCGGCGGTGAGCTCGGCGGCGGCGGGGTCGGGGTAGCGGTTGAGCCGGCCCAGCCAGGTCTCGACCGCGGCGGTCACGGACGGGAGCGGCGGGTACGGGATCTCGTTCGACGAGAGCTTGTCGACGGATTCGTCCGGGGCGGCGCGCCCCGGCACGTAGCTCGGGAGGGTGGAGACGTCCGCGCGCAGGAGGGGGACCGGGAGAGCGGCGGGGAGGGTCGGCTCGGACATGGCGGGGTTCCTGGTTCCTTAGGCGGAGGGTGGACGGCGGGACGGCGGGACTGCGGGACTGCGGGACAGGGAGGCGGCGAGGCGGCGGCCCCCGCCCGGCAAAGCACCGTCCGGCCGGGCCGGCGGGGGAGTCGGCACGACCGGACGATGGGCGGGAGGGGTGGAGCGGCGCGGGGCCCGGGTGTGGAGGCCCGGGGGCCGGGCGGGGCCGGGCGGGGCCGGGGGTCAGCCCCGTGCCGCCGCCGGCGGGTTGTAGGGCGAGGGGCCGCCGAACGCCCAGCGCAGCCGGGTCGCCCCGTCGATCTGCACCACGCGCTCGATGTCGAACTCGCACATCCGCAGGGCTCCGGGCACGGCCGCCCGGTCCCGCTCGTCCCAGTTGATCCGGGCCTTCCCCGTCAGCTGGAGGGTGTGGCCGGACTCCCAGTCGAGGAAGAGCAGCCCGCAGTTCTCGTTGAGCTGCAGGTTCCCCAGGGTCATGTAGAAGGAGTTGCCGAAGTAGTCCGGCCATACGAGCCTGCGCGGTCCCGTCACCGTGACGAAGCCGGGGTCGCCGCCCCGGTGCGAGGAGTCCGCGCCGTAGCCGTTCGCCTGGCTGGCGATGAAGAAGGTGTCCGCCCCGCGGATCCACTTCTCCTGCTCCGGCGTGAGCTCGTCGCCGTCCCGGGTCTCGCGGGGCACCCCGGCGGGCCCGTCCGCGACCGGAATCCGCACCTGGAGGTACTTGGGGCAGTTGCCCAGCACCTGCTCGGTGCGGATGTGCAGCCGTTCCCCGTCGCGCCGCGCCACGCCGTTGATCCTGATCCGGCTCGTCGTGTGCGGTTCGAGGGCGAGCAGGCCGATGTCGGCCGTCTCCGCGAAGGCCCCGGCGAGCGGGTCGCCGGGCACGGGCAGGGACGACAGGCTGATCGTGTGCCGCCCCGTGGGCAGGGCGAAGCCGGGTTCGCCCGTGACCAGCGAGGACCACATGGCCCCCGTCGCGTCGGCGCCGCCCAGGAAGAGCATCCGCTGGCGCATCAGGTACTGGTCGAAGCCGGGCTGGATCACGTCGTCGAACATCGGCGATCCCCAGCCGGGACCGCCTTCGCCGGCCTGCTTCTGGACGGCCTGTTCACCCTCGTGATGGGGCGTCTTGATCACGGGAACCTCCGGTCAGGAACGGGCGCGCACCGGTTCAGGCACGGGCACCGATCAGCAGGGCGGTGTCCACGACACGGTTGGAGAAGCCCCACTCGTTGTCGTACCAGCCGACGATCTTGACCTGGCGGCCGTCGCCGATGACCTTGGTCAGGCCCGAGTCGAAGATGCAGGACGCGGGGTCGGTGACGATGTCGCTGGAGACGATCGGCTCGTCGGTGTAGGTGAGGATCCCCGCCAGGGCGCCCTCGGCGGCCTTCGCGAAGATCTCGTTGACCTCCTCGACGGTGGTCTCGCGCCCGACGCGGACGGTGAGGTCGGTGGCGGAGCCCGTGGGGATCGGCACGCGCAGCGCGTACCCGTCGAGCTTGCCCTTGAGCTGCGGCAGGACCAGGCCGATCGCCTTGGCGGCGCCGGTGGTGGTCGGCACGGTGTTCGTCGCCGCCGAGCGGGCGCGGCGCAGGTCGCCGTGCGGACCGTCCTGCAGGTTCTGGTCCGCGGTGTAGGCGTGGACCGTGGTCATCAGGCCGTGCTCGATGCCGAGCGCGTCGTCGAGGACCTTCGCCAGCGGGGCGAGGCAGTTGGTCGTGCACGAGGCGTTGGAGACGATGTCGTGCACGGCCGGGTCGTAGAGGCCGTCGTTGATGCCGAAGGCGATCGTCAGGTCCTCGTTCTTCGAGGGCGCGCTGATGATCACCTTGCGGGCGCCGGCCTCCAGGTGGGCGCGGGCCTTGTGCGCGTCGGTGAAGACGCCGGTGGACTCGATGACCACGTCCACCTCCAGCTCGCCCCAGGGAAGCTTCGCGGGGTCGCGCTCGGCGGTCACGCGGATGGTGCGCCCGTCGATGACGAGGTCGCCCTCCACCGCGCGGACGTCGTGGCCGAGGCGGCCGAGGGTGCTGTCGTACTTGAGCAGATGGGCCAGCGTCGCGGCGTCGGTGAGGTCGTTGACGGCGACCACCTCCAGGCCGGTGCCCCGCTGAAGGGCGGCGCGGAAGAAGCTGCGGCCTATGCGGCCGAATCCGTTGATGCCGACCTTGATCGTCACGTGATACCCCTCTGTCGGAAAACACATCCATGGCCGCACGTGAAGCCGCGTTGTCCGGCCAGTCCTGGGCCGTAACTGTACTGGCCGACCGGTGGTCGTGCTTGCGTAATCGCGCCCGCTTCTCGCCTGTTTACGCATGAAACCCAGAGGTGGGAACGGGTATGGGGCGGTGGTATTGGAACATCTGATGTCATGTGAGTACGTGCACGAAGGTATGTTTTTATGGGCTTGCCTGTCACGATGGCACGACGCTTCCCGGAGCGAGGAGAACGATGGACATGCTGCCCCTCGGCGGGCCGAGAGCATCCGTGCCGGACCGCAGCCCTCCGGTCGCCACAGCCGTGCCCGCCCCCGGCACGGCGCGCATCATCCGCGGACACGACGAGTCCGTCCACGGATCCGCCGTGCGCCGCGCCTTCGGCGACGTCACCATCACCCTCGTCACCGGGGAGGCCCATGAGGCCATCCGCCCCGGCCGCCACATCCGCCCCGACCCGGGCGAGTCCCTGCGGGTCTTCCGGGCCCTGGCCGGCGAGATCCACGTCCACCAGGACGGCCGCCGTGGCCAGGCGAGCGGACCCCAGATCATCTGCTGCGACAGCAGCCGTCCCTACCGCCTCGTCTTCCCCCGCGCCTTCCACGTGGTGGAAGTCCTGCTGCCGCACCGCCACCTCGGCATGGCGGCCGGAGACACGGAGAAGCTCACCGCGACCGGCTGGTGCGGGCGCCTGGGCGCCGGCGCCCTGCTCTCCCAGCTGCTCGCCGGACTCCACGACCACGGCACCGAGATCCACTCCGCGGTGGACCGGGTCGGAGCCACCGTGGCGGGCCTGACCGCGGCCGTCCTCGCGGACCGCCTGCGCCACGTCGCCGCCGAGGACGAGGTGGCCCGCCACGGCCTGATGCTGAACATCCAGTCGTACATCCGCGAACGGCTCTCCGACCCCGGCCTCACCCCGCAGGCGGTCGCCGAGCACCACAACATCTCGCTGCGCTACCTCCAGCGGATCTTCCAGGACCACGGGACCAGCCCCGCCCGCTGGATCCGGGACGAGCGGCTCGCCCGCTGCCGGTCCGAGCTGCGCGACCCGCGGCTCGAACACCTTCCCGTCGGCGTGATCGGCGAACGCTCCGGCCTCTACCAGGCCTCCCACTTCAGCCGGCTCTTCCGCGACCGGTACGGCTTCACCCCCCGCGGCTACCGCACCATGCGCGAGCCCGTCAGCACCTGACGGGCGGGCGCGCGGCCACGGACACCGAGGGGGTGCCCGCGACCGGCGAGGGGCGCCCGGGGACCGGAGGACGCCCGCGAACGGCGGCCGCCCGCCCCGCGACCGACGAGCACAGACATCCGACGAGCACAGACATCCGAGGAGGATGACGGATTTGACCGGCACGAGCTTCGAATTCCCCGGTGAGTACTACGAGATCATGCGGAAGGACTTCCGCAACCTCGACGCCGAGACGGAGTTCCTCGCGTCCCTGCTCCCCGACGCGGGCACCGTACTGGACCTGGGCTGCGGCACCGGCTCCAACCTCCGCGCCCTGCGCGAGCGCGGCCACCGCGGCACCGGCGTGGACCAGAGCGCCGCGTTCCTGGAGTACGCCCGCGCCGCCGGGGACGAGGGGATCTCCTACGTGGAGACCCGCGCCGAGGACTACCGCACCGAGGAGCGCTACGACCTCGTCTACAGCCTCTTCATGACGCTCAACTACCTGGGGCGCGCCGAGCTCCCGGCCGTCCTGCGCTCGCTGCGCGCACTGCTCCGCCCCGGCGGACAGGTCGTCCTGGAGTTCGGCCACATGCTCAACTTCGTCGACTCCTTCCAGCCCCACACCGTGGCCCACCACCGCGGCCCCGACGGGGTGCTCATCACCCGTCTCGCCCGCCAGGCCGTCAACGCGCACGCGGCGAACTGGCGCAACGAGGAGACCCTGCTGGTCCGCGCCGCGGACGGCACGGTCTCCATGTACGACAACTTCTTCGACCAGGCCGTCCTGACCGGGCCCGAGGTGCGCGGACTGCTCGCCGCCGCGGGGCTGACGATCACGGCCGAGTACGGCGGTTTCCGCAAGGAGCCCGCGCCCTTCCACGGCCGCGGCCCCCTCGTCATCGTGGCCACCGCGACGGACACCGACACCGCGGCCGACACCGCGGCCGACACCGCTCAGCAAGAGGAGAACCAGGCATGACCGGCACCGGCATATCGCTGCTCGACGGCGGGCCCGCCCCCGAAACCGGCGTCACGCACCTCGGTGCCGCGCTCGTCCGCGCCGCCGGTGCCCAGAGCGGCGGCCACGGGGTGACCTACATCCGCCCCGACGGCACCGAGGTCCACCAGAGCTACGCCGGCCTGCTCGCCGACGCCTCGGGGATCCTGGCCGGGCTCCGCGCCGCCGGCGCCACCGCCGGCGAGAAGATCATCCTGCAGGCGGCCGACGACACCGACCTCGTCGCCGCCTTCTGGGCCTGCGTCCTCGGCGGCTACCTGCCGCTGCCCGTCAGCGCCGACCCGGTCAACGGCCCCGGCCTGCTGGAGCGCGTCTGGAACGGCTACGGCCGCCCCCGCGTCCTGACCGGCACCGGCCAGGAGATCACCGCCGCCGTCATCGCCCACCCCGACTGGGACGCCGCGCACCTGGGCGACGTGGCGGCCCTGCGCGCCGGCCGGGAGCCGGACTTCGACTGGCACGAGCCCGCCCCCACCGACCCGGTCGTCCTGCTGCTCACCTCCGGCAGCACCGGCGTCCCCAAGGCCGTCACCCTCACCCACCGCAACGTCCTCACGCGCAGCGCGGCCACCGCCCGCGTGAACCGGCTCGACGCGGACACCCGCACCTTCAACTGGATGCCGCTGGACCACATCGGCGGCCTCATCATGTTCCACGCGCGGGACGTCTTCCTCGGCTGCGCCCAGGTCCACGCCAAGATCCAGTGGGTGCTCGAGGACCCGCTGCGCTGGCTCGACGCCGTCTCCGCCCACCGGGCCGACACCACCTGGGCGCCCAACTTCGCCTTCGTGCTCGTCAACGACCAGGCGGACCGCTTCGAGGGCCGCGGCTGGGACCTCAGCCCGCTGCGCTACATCATGAACGGGGGCGAGGCCGTCCGCTCCGGCGTCGTACGCCGCTTCCTGGACCTGCTGGCCCCCTACGGGCTGCCCGCCACCGCCATGTTCCCCGGCTGGGGCATGTCCGAGACCACCGCCGGCGTGGCCGACTGCCAGTTCACCGAGGCCGCCGCGGGCGACGACCGCTACGTACCCGTCGGCCGCCCGCAGCCCGGCACCCGCATCCGCGTGGTCGACGAGCACGGCGAGCTGGTGCCCTGGGGCACCACCGGCCGCCTCCAGGTCATCGGCTCGACCATCACCGCCGGGTACTACGACAACCCCGTGCAGAACCGGCAGTCCTTCACCGAGGACGGCTGGTTCAAGACCGGCGACCTGGCGTACGTCGAGAACGGCATCCTCACCGTCACCGGGCGCACCGACGACGTCATCCAGCTCGGTGACGTCGCCTATCACGGCCACGAGATCGAGGCAGCCGTCGAGGAACTCGCCTTCATCGAGCCCTCGTACACCGTCGCGTCCCTCGTCACCGCCGTGCCGGGCGGCCCCGAGGAGCTCGCGGTCTTCTTCAGCCCGCGCACCGGTGTCCTCAGCGAGGCCCAGGGCGAGCAGATCCGCGGCCGGGTCCGCGAGCGTCTCGGTGTCGAGGTCACCCACCTGCTGCCCGTGGACCGCTCCGAGATCCCCAAGACCGGCATCGGCAAGCTCCGCCGCGCCCAGCTCCGCAAGAGCTTCGAGGACCGTCAGGCCGCCGTACCCGCCGGCAACGCGGCCTGACCGTACGGGTGGTGCGGCTCGGCGGCCGCACCACCCGTACGGCGTCACCACCCCCTATGCACGAGGAGCGCCGATGGCGCAGCAGGAGAGAGCCGAGCGGACGCGCCGGGCTCTGATCAAGGGCGCCGCCCAGGCCATCGACCTGTACGGCTACGAGGGGGCCTCGCTCGCCGTCATCTGCGCCTCCGCGGGAGTCACCAAGGGCGCCCTGATGTACCACTTCCCGGCCAAGGACGACCTGGTCAGAGCCGTACGGAGCGAGGCCCGGCGGACGACCGCCGAAGCGCTGGACGCCGTACCGCGGGCCGGTCTGCGGCCGGTGCAGACCGCCGTCGACCTGACGCACGCCGTGGCCGGGCGCCTCGGCCACGACCCCGTCGCGCGCGCGGGCGCCCGGCTCACCCGGGAGTTCCCCCACTATCCCGACGGCACCGGTTCCTGGACCGAGCCCGTGCGCGCGGAGCTGGCCGCCGCGCTGCACGGCACCGCCGAACCCCTCGAGACCGCGTCCCAGTTCGTGTTCTCCCTGATCGGAATGGACGTATGGCTGCGTACCCAGGAGCGAGGCACGGACCGCTCCTGCGGCCCGCTGCGCGGGCATCTGACCCACCTGTGGCGGCTGGCGCTGCCGGGCATCGTGGCCGGTGCGCAGGGAGCGGAGCTCTACCGGGCGGAGGGCTCGGCCCCGCACTGCGCGTTCCGCGACGGGGGCGGGACGGGGGCCGGTGCCGGGGCCGGTGCCGGGGCCGGTGCCGGGGCCGGGGCGGGTGTGGCGGACGGCGTGGCCCGGGCCGGGTCGCGGACTGCCGCCGGGACCGGGATCCGGGCCGGGATTCGGGCTGGGACTGAGTCCCGGGCCGGGGCCGGGCCCGAGGCCGGGTCTCGGGGTGGGTCCGAGGCCGGGTCTCGGGGTGGGTCCGAGGCCGGGTCTCGGGGTGGGTCCGAGGCCGGGTCTCGGGGTGGGTCCGAGGGTGGGTCTCAGGGTGGGTCCGAGGGCGGGCCCCCGGCCGGGGCCCACGCCGGGCCCCAGGCCGCGGCCGTCTCCCGGGCCCTGCTGGCGGGACCGCGGCGGTGAGCGCGGCCGACCCGCGGCCGCTGACCGGCGAGCCATTCAGCCTGGACCTGCTCAACACCCGCTGGCACGACCGCCACGGCAGCCACGACCTGCTGTGTTCCGTCACCGGGCTCGCGCTCTGGCTGGCCTGCTCCCGGGCCGCCGAGTCCTACGGCCGCGGCGAACTGCGGTCCGACCGGGCCACCTTGGCCGTCGCCCGGACCGCGCGCTCCGTGCTGGCCGGGGTGGTCGGCCGTCCGGCCGCCGGTCCGGCCGCCCTCGGCGCCTTCAACCGGCTCCTCGAGGCGGGCCGCACGCGCACGCTGCTCACCGAGGCCGGACCCGTCGAGCGGCTGGAGAGCGCGGACCCGGCCGGGCTGCTCGGCTACCTCGCGGCCGCCGACTACCTCCGGCTCCTGGCCACCGCCCCCGACCGCGTCCGGAGCTGCGCCAATCCGTCCTGCGGGCTGCGCTTCCACGACGTCAGCCGCAACGGCACGCGCCGCTGGTGCACGAGCACGGGCTGCGGGAACCGCGCGAAGGCGGCCCGCCACTACGCGCGCCGGACGGCCGGCGGCCCGGCGGGCCCGGCCGGCGTGGCGGGTGCGCGGGATCCGGGGAGCCCGGGGAGCCCGGCGAGTCCGGCAGGGTCCGCGGACGGCCGGACCGAGCGGTCGACCGTCTAAACCCGCCCACCCGCCCGCCCGAACCCCCGCCCGCCCGAATCCGCCCGTCTCAGCCCAGGGTGGCCGTGACCACCCGGTCCGCCTCCGGGCCCGCCTGGACGAGGGTGTCCCCGGTCGGTGTCCAGATGCCGGAGCCGCCCGAGGTCTCCGCGTACGTCCCGCTGGCGCCCGCGGCGGTGGCGAGCACCACCCAGGTGCGGTGGGTGACGGCGCGCTCCCGCACGTGGGCGTCCCGGCGGGCGGCGGACTCCGGGCCGCCGCCGTAGAGGGTGCTCGCCACGTAGGCGTCCATGCCCAGCGCCGCCGTGTCCACCGCGTGCCGGGGCACGGCGGCGTCGTAGCAGACGGCCAGTCCGAGCCTCCACCCGTCGACGGTGAGCACCTCGGGCTGCGTGCCGGGGGCGAACCGGTCGGACTCCGCGCCGTGCAGCCACATCTTCCGGTAGACCACGCGCGCACCCGTGCCGGTCACGGCGAGGGTGGCCAGGTGCTCCCGTCCGTCCCCGTCACGCACCGGCGCGCCGACCAGGGCGATCGCACCGCTGCGTCGGCACGCGTCGACGACCGGTCGCAGGCGGGGGTCGTCGGGGGCGACGGCGGGCGCGGCCAGGTCGTATCCGGTGAGCGAGAGTTCCGGGAACACCACCAGGCGCGCGCCGGCCCCGGTGACGGCCCGCGCGTGTGCGCGGGCGTTCGCCGCCAGGCCGCTCGCGGCCCATGAGGGCTGGGCGACCGCGACCGTCAGCGGGGCTCGCGTCTCCACCATGTCTGCTCCTTCGGGGCGGGGCTCCCGGCCGGTGCCGCCTACGGGCATGGTGCACGAGCGAGGGCAGCGGCCGCGAGGACGGCCGGCCGGATAGGTTTCGCGCGAGGCGTGGCGCCTTCGTGTGCCAGCGTGGCGCACGATGGCGTCATCCGTGCCACAGGTCGAGGCAAGGGCCATGGAGGAGAGCGTCGACTCCACGTGTGGCGCCGTCTGTGCCTGCGTGGCGTCATGGTGCCACTCGCTCTGACCTGGGAGTTTTCCCTCCACCCTGGAAGGATTTTCAATGTGGCGCCATTTTGGCTCGACATGGCGCCATCCCCGTGCCATGCTTCCTTCATGGACCTCACCCCCTACGTCGCCAACCTCCGCCGCGAGCTCGCGGTCGCCGCCGAAGCCGGGGGTGACGCGGCCCGCGAGCTCGCCGAGCGGCTGACCGCGCCGCTGGAGTCGGCCACCCGCCTGACCCTGCTCAACGTGCTGTCCGCCGCCATGGACGAGATCACCCTCGAACTGGCCCCGGGCTCGGTCGACGTACGACTGCGCGGGCTCGACCCGGAGTTCGTGGTGGCACTGCCCCAGCACGAGGACCGGACCGGACCCCTGGACGCACCGGCGCCCGCGCCGGCCCCGGTCCCCGTAGACACCGACGACGGCGGCGCCGCCGCCCGCGTCAACCTGCGTCTGCCGGCCCACCTCAAGGCCCGCGCCGAGGAGGCGGCGGCCGGCGAGGGGCTGTCGGTCAACGCCTGGCTCGTACGCGTCGTGTCGGCCGCGGTCGACACGGGCGGCGCCGCCCCCCGTACCTCCGGGACGGCCAAGGCCGTCGGGCAGAGCTTCACGGGCTGGGTGCACTGACCGGCCCCACGGAACGAGTTCACCGCACCACGTCCCACCAGCGGGGACGCCGCGTACATGCAAGAGGACCCAAGAGGACGGGACAGCCATGCCTTCTTTCGACACCCCCGAACCGATCTCGGCCACCGCGCACGTGGACGCCGGTTCCATCCAGTTCACCGCGGGCGACCGCCTCGACACGGTCGTCGAGGTACGGCCCCGCGACCCGAAGCGGGACCAGGACGTACGGTCGGCCGACCAGACCGAGGTCACGTACACGGGCGGCGTCCTGACCGTCAGGACGCCCAAGCAGCGCAACCCCTTCGGGCGTCCCGGCACCGTCGACGTGACGGTCGAACTGCCCACGGGCTCGCGCGTCGACGTCACCGCAGCCTGGGCGCAGGTGCTCGGCGAAGGCCGGCTCGGCGAGGTCCGCGTGAAGACCTCCTCCGGTGACGTCCGCTTCGACACGACCGGGCCGCTCCACCTGACCGCCTCCCACGGCTCGATCGCCGTCGACCGGATCGAGGGGGCGGCCGAGATCACCACCAGCTCCGGCAGCCTGCGCGTCGGCACCATCGGCGGCTCCGCCGTCCTGAAGAACTCGCACGGCACCACGACCGTCGGCGCCGCGACCGGCGACCTGCGGGTGAGCGGCGCGAACGGCGACATCGACATCGCGCGCGCCGAGGGCTCCGTCACCGCCACCACCGCCCACGGCACCCTGCGCGTCGCCGACGCCGCCCGCGGCACCCTTCAGCTGGAGACCTCCTACGGCGCCATCGAGGTCGGCATCCGCGAGGGCACCGCCGCCTGGCTCGACGTCAGCTCGGCCTCGGGGCAGGTGCGCAACGCGCTCACCGCCTCCGAGGCCCCGGAGAAGAGCGAGGACTCCGTCAAGGTCCGCGCCCGTACCCGCTACGGCAACATCGACATCCGCCGCGCCCGCGCCTGACGGTCCCGCGCCCGAGAGTTCCGCGCCTGAGAGTTCCGCGCCTGAGAATCCGCTTCCGCTCCGCTCCACCCTTCGCCCGGGAGGGCCCCATGCCTTCGTCTGTCATGTCCACGTCCAAGTCCGGCAATGACCGGGAGGCGCCCGCCGCCGTCTCCGCCGTCGGGCTGCGCAAGTCCTACGGTGACAAGGCCGTCCTCGACGGGATCGACCTGCGCATCCCGGCGGGCACCGTCTTCGCACTGCTCGGTCCGAACGGCGCGGGCAAGACCACCGTCGTGAAGATCCTCTCCACGCTCATCTCTCCCGGCGCCGGCTCCGGGGAGGTCCGCGTCGGCGGCCACGACCTGGCCGCCGAACCGCAGGCGGTGCGCGCCGCGATCGGTGTCACCGGGCAGTTCTCCGCCGTCGACGGCCTGATCACGGGTGAGGAGAACATGCTCCTGATGGCGGACCTGCACCGCCTGTCCAAGGGCGAGGGCCGCCGTGTCGCCGCCGAGCTGCTGGAGCGCTTCGACCTCACCGAGGCCGCCAAGAAGCCGGCCTCCACGTACTCGGGCGGTATGAAGCGCCGCCTCGACATCGCCATGACCCTGGTCGGCGACCCGCGGATCATCTTCCTCGACGAGCCCACCACGGGCCTCGACCCCCGTTCCCGGCACACCATGTGGCAGATCATCCGCCAGCTCGTCGCCGGCGGCGTCACCGTCTTCCTCACCACCCAGTACCTGGACGAGGCCGACCAGCTCGCCGACCGCATCGCGGTCCTCAACGACGGCAAGATCGCCGCCGAGGGCACCGCCGAGGAGCTCAAGCGGCTGGTTCCCGGCGGGCACGTCCGGCTCCGCTTCGCCGACCCGGCCGCGTACCGGGCCGCCGCCACCGCCCTGCGCGAGGCCACCCGCGACGACGAGGCCCTCACGCTCCAGCTGCCCAGCGACGGCAGTCAGCGCGAACTGCGCTCGATCCTCGACTGGCTCGACTCCGCCGGCATCGAGGCGGACGAGCTGACCGTGCACACCCCCGACCTCGACGACGTGTTCTTCGCCCTGACCGGCGGCGCCGACGTCCCCCACCAGAACAGCCAGACCAAGGAGAACCTCCGATGAGCTCCCTCTCCCTCGCCGTCCGCGACTCGTCCACGATGCTGCGGCGCAACCTCCTGCACGCGCGGCGCTACCCGTCCCTCACCCTGAACCTGCTGCTCACGCCGATCATGCTGCTGCTGCTCTTCGTCTACATCTTCGGCGACACGATGAGCGCCGGCATCGGCGGCGGCGACCGCTCCGCGTACATCGCCTACCTCGTCCCGGGCCTGCTGCTGATGACCGTCGGCAGCACCACGATCGGCACCGCGGTCTCCGTCTCCACCGACATGTCCGAGGGCATCATCGCCCGCTTCCGCACGATGGCCATCCACCGCGGCTCGGTGCTCGTCGGGCACGTCATCGGCAGCGTGCTGCAGGCGATCGCCAGCGTGGTCCTCGTCGGCGCCGTGGGCGTGGCCATCGGCTTCCGGTCCACGGACGCCACCGCCCTGGAATGGCTGGCCGCGTTCGGGCTGCTCGTGCTGTTCGCCCTCGCCCTCACCTGGATCGCGGTCGGCATGGGCCTGATCAGCCCGAACGCCGAGGCCGCCAGCAACAACGCGCTGCCGATGATCCTGCTGCCGCTCCTGTCCAGCGCCTTCGTCCCGGTCGACGCGATGCCGGGCTGGTTCCAGCCGATCGCCGAGTACCAGCCCTTCACCCCCGCCATCGAGACCCTGCGCGGACTGCTCCTCGGCACCGAGATCGGCGCCAACGGATGGCTCGCCGCCGGCTGGTGCCTGGGCCTGACCGTGCTCGGCTACTTCTGGTCGACCTCGAAGTTCAACCGCGACCCGAAGTGAGCGCGGGCTGCCTCCCGCAGCTCCCCCTCCCCGCGCGGCGTACTCCGGCACGGCGTCGGAGTGCGCCGCGCCGGCATGGGGGTTGACGGAGGAAGCTAATACCCTTAGCTTTTAGGCAACGGAGATTAGCCAGCAAGTCAACCGCTTCCAGGGGACCGGACATGACGAACTTTCTGAGCATCGGTGACGGACGGATCGCCTACGAGGTCACGGGCGAGGGCCCGCTGATCGTCCTCGCCCACGGCATGGGCGACAACAGGGGCGCCTTCCGCGAGACGGCCGCCCTCCTGGTCGCCGCCGGGTACCGGGTCGCCGCCGCCGACCTGCGGGGACACGGAGAGTCGAGCACCGGCTGGGCCTCGTACACCCGCACCGACACGGCGGGCGACCTGCTCGCCCTGATCCGGCACCTGGGCGGCCCCGCCGTCATCGTCGGCCACTCCTTCGCCGGCGGCTCCGCCACCATCGCGGCGGCCCAGGAACCCGAGCTGGTCAGCGCGATCGTCGAGATCAGCCCGTTCACCCGCGAGCAGAAGATCGACTTCGGCGCCCTCGGGTCCAACGCCCGCTACCGCAAGGGCATGCTGCTGCTCATGGGCACCGGCGTGCTGCGCAGCGCCGGCGTGTGGCAGCGCTACCTCGACCACGCCTACCCGGGCGCCCGCCCCGCCGGGCACGCCGAGCACCTGGCCGCCGTCGACGCCGACCTGCGCCGTCCCGGCCGGATGGCCGTCGTCGCCAAGATGGGCCTGTCCGCCCCCACCGACGCGGGCGCCCGCCTCGGCGGCATCACGTGCCCGGCCCTGGTCATCGAGGGCACCCTCGACTGCGACTGGGCCGACCCCCGCGCCGAGGGCGAGGCCGTCGTGGCGGGGATGCCCGCGGGGCTGGGCCGCGTCGAACTGATCGCGGGCGCCGGCCACTACGCCCACGCCCAGTTCCCCGCGGAGACCGCCGCCGCCATCCAGTCCTTCCTGGCCGAGGGCGAGGCTGGTCGTGCCTAGGGCCGCGCTCTCCGCGGAAGCGGTGGTCGACGTGGCCCTGCGCCTCGTCGACGAGGAGACCCCGGCGGCCCTCACCCTCTCGGCGGTCGCGGGCCGGGCGGGTGTGGCCACTCCGTCCCTGTACAAGCACGTGCGCAACCTCGCGGAACTCCGCGATCTCCTGTCGGCGCGGATCCTGAACGAGATCGCCGACGAGGTCGGCGGGGCCGTCCTCGGCCGCTCGGCCGACGACGCCATCCGCGCCTTCATGACGGCCTGGCGCGCCTACGTGCTCCGCCACCCCCACCGCTACGCCGCACTCCTGCACGCCCCGGAGGCCCGCACCGCCGAAGCCGGCGAACGCCTGGTCACCATCCTCCTGGCCACGCTGCGGGCGTACGGCCTGGAGGACGCGGCGGCCATCCACGCGGCCCGGTGCCTGCGCGCCGCCGCCCACGGTTTCGCCTCCCTGGAGTCCGAAGGCGGCTTCGCCCGCCCCGAAGCCCTGGACGAGAGCTACGCCCTCCTGATCCGCATGGTCATCGCGGGGCTGCGCACGGGCCCGGACGGCGGTTCCGTCTCCGGGGCCCGGGGAGATTGACCAGATCACGTCAGATTTGGACGGGCGCCCGGGGTGGGCCGGGGGCGGGCCGGGCCGGCCGGTGGACGCGCGGGGCCGCGGAACGGGGACCCGGCGGCCCGGGAAGATCCGCGTTATCCATTTCCTGCGGAATGAGGGAATCCGGAAGGCTCGCAGCCGGAAATCCCACCCCTCGTACCTCCTTCGGCACACTCCGCAATCAGTTATCCGCCGGGCGGGAAAACATCTCCCCTCCCGGGTGAATGCGTGGCAAGGACAGGCGATACCGGCCGGATTATCCGCCGCCGCGCGGGATCTCCCGCAAACCGGCGCCGTACCGGAAGAAGCCCTCGTCGTCCTCTTCGCCGAACTCCCAGGTCCCGCCCCGCGCGGTGGCTCCCCGCAGACCGCGTACGGCGTCCGGCCCCGCGAGCGTCCGCAGGCGCGGATCGTGCAGCGCGGCGAACGCGAACGTACGGGCCGGATCCCAGTCCGTGCTGTGCCGCAGCCGCCGGCTCATCTGCGCCCAGCCCGTCAGGGCCCCCGTCACCACCCACGCTCCCGGGCTCTGCTCGGTCATCCGACGGGCCGGCCGGAGCCAGGACGCGGCGCTCTCGGGCCAGTCCACCACCGCGAGGACCTGCCCGCCCCGGGCCTGCCAGGCCTCGGTGAACGCGGCCGCGGCCGAGCGCGAGGCCTCGTCGCGTCCGTGTCCCACGACCACCGTCACCGGCTCCGCCCCGCCCGGTCCCCCGGCTCCGTCCGTACCCTCCGTACCGGGTGGTGGCCCCAGCGCGGTCAGCAGGCCGAGGAGCGCGGAGAGTTCGGCCGCCGTGTGCGCCGCCGGTACGGGCGACTGAGCCCCGTCGGCCGTCGCGGCCGCCTCCCCGAGCAGCGGTGACGTGCTCCTCTCCCGCACCGCGTGCCTACGCCGCATCGTGGAACACCAGGCCCAGCGCGTGGCGGCGGCCGCTGCGGACCGTGCTCACGCCGTGCCGCGCCGCCCCGGCCGACCAGCCCCGCTTGCTGCGCACCGGGCGGTCGCGGGTGGTGAACACCAGCCCGTGGCCCTGGGGGAGCGCGGTCGTGGTGCCCCGTGACTGTGCGCGCGGCCGCTGTTCGACGAGGAGGAACTCCCCGCCCGTGTAATCGGTGCCGTACGCGTTGAGGCCGATGACGACCTGCATCGGGAAGAGCATGTCGCCGAAGACGTCCCGGTGCAGCGCGTTCCAGTCGCCCTCCCCGTAGCGCAGCAGGATCTGTGCCGAGCGGTCCTGTCCGGCCCGGTGGCACATCGCGACCCACTCCTCGAGCGAGTCCGGCCACGGCGCGGGCCTGCCGAGCCGCTCGGCCCAGTCGCGGGCGATGACCACCAGGTGCGGGTAGAGCGCGGCACGCAGCGCCGCGACGGGCTCGGGCAGGTCGTGGGTGAAGTAGCGGTACTCGCCCGAGCCGAAGCGGTGGCGGGCCATGTCCACGGTGGTGCGGAACCGCTCGGCGTCCTCGTACAGGGCGATGAGCTCACCGCACTCGGCCGGGGTGAGCAGCCGGGGTGTCGGCGCGCAGCCGTAGGCGTCGAGTTCGGAGGCGAGCGCGGCCCAGTCGGCCGCCCCGGCCCGTTCGCGTGCCCAGGCCGGTGCTGCCGGGGGCTCTGTCCGGGTGGTCGTCATGAGGTGTCTCTCGTCGTCGGTCAGGTGAACAGGGGCAGCAGGGCCCCTTCGTGGGTGAGCAGCGCGACCTTGCGCTCGACGCCGCCCGCGTAGCCGCGCATGGCGCCGTCCGCCCCGATGACCCGGTGGCAGGGCCGCACGAGCAGCAGGGGGTTGGCGCCGATGGCGCCGCCCAGCGCCCGTACCTCGCCGCGGGGGACCCCGAGCCGGACGGCCAGTTCCCCGTAGGTGGTGGTCGTGCCGTACGGGATCGTGTCCAGGGCCTCCCACACGCGGCGCTGGAAGGAGGTGCCCTCCGTGACGTACTCCAGCTCGAAGCGGGTGAGCCGGCCCGCGAAGTACGCGCGCAGTTGCCGGAACACCTCGGCGAAGGCCGCCGGCTCCCGGCGCCACCCGGGCCGCGGGCCCGGGACTCCGCGCCCGCCGGCCATCGACAGCGAGGCCAGGGCCGCGCCGCCGGGTGCGCCGGGCGACTCCCGGGCCACCAGGATCAGTTCGCCCAGGGGGCTGGAGAACGTGCTGTAGAACGTCGCCGGACCGGAGCCCGTCCCTCCCGGCGCCGGCGGACCGAGTGGATCGGGTCCGCCGGGTGCGGTCGTGCGTGCGGGACGTGACGAAAGGTCCATGAGGTGATGATGTTCCGGTGGCGCCCCGCGTGCTGGCGGTTTTCCGACATGACGTTCGGCGGGCGCGGATCCGGATCCGGGCAAGGGCGCGGCCGCCGGAATCAGGCCGCGGCCAGCGGCTGCGTGGTCACCGTGGCGGTGAAGGCGGTGGCGCCGTTCTGGATTCCGGTGATGCGGACCTGGACCCGGCCGCGGGCGTCGGCCGGCAGTGCCCGGGCCTCGATCCGGCACGGCGCGTCGAGTTCCACGTAGCGGATGAAATCGGAGTCCAGGCCCAGGACGACGCTGTTCCCGCTGGGGGAGGCCGCCTGCGCGGCCTGGCGCGCGGCTTCGAGCAGCAGCATGCCGGGGGCGTGGTCGACGGGGTGGTCGAAGAGGATGGGGTGGGACGGATCCACCCGCAGCAGCCACGTGTCGGACCGCTCGGTGGGGGAGAGGACGACGTCCGCGGCGCGGTCCCGGCCCACGGTCGGCGGTGCGACCGGCGGGAGGTGCGGCATGTCCTTCATCAGCAGCTGCGGATCGGAGTCCGCGCGCCCGGTGCGCAGGCGCTTGTAGATCGCCGGGGTGTGGCAGGAGAAGCGGGCCCCGGCCGCTCCGAGCAGATCGCCGTCACGGAAGAGCATGATGTCGAGGGAGGTGGCGATCAGCCGCGAGCCCCGGAGCACCGTGTCGTGGCACCGGACGCGCAGCTCGATCTCGGGGGGCGTCGCCCCCGCCGTCATCACGTCCGGGTCGAGCCCGAAAGATATGTGGTCCCAGCTCTGCATGTGGCCGAACGGGACGTCGAAGACGGTGTGGGACAGGAGCGGGACGGTCTGGCGCACGGTCTCGCAGGCCAGCATCGGGTCGAGCATGCCGCCGCGCGAGCCGTAGAGGCTGTGACCCCGCGGCCACTGCGCGGTGACCAGGTACGAATCGGCGCCCGCGGGCGCCATCCCGGTGAGGAACACCTCGGCCAGGGCGGCCCGGTGGACGTACCGGCGGGGCACCGTGGTGCCGGTGTCGGGGCGGTACCCGGCCTCGGGCAGGACCGGCCCGGAGAGTTCGGGGTGCGACGCGAACAGGGATCTGTCGGACAGGGACGGGTCGGTCAGGGACTGGCCGGACAGGTCCCCGCCCGCCTGCGGTAAGCCGGAATCCAGGTTCCTCGTGTCCGTGGTGGCACGCATAGGGAAGATCTCCTTCGTCATCGAAGAGGTCGTGTCCTCCATGGCCGCTTCCCGGTTAGGGTGTGTCGGCGGCTTCAAGATAGAGGACGCTCTTTTTGTTGTCGAGGGGGAGAATGCGGTGCGCCACACCGGCATATGGAGACGGAGGTCGAGACGCTTGGACCGTCATATTTCGGACCGGTACAGGTCAGGGGCCCAGGGCGTGTGATCCAGAATGCGGGCGGGTTTTCCGAGGGTAATCCCCGGAATGTTCGGCCCGGGTGAAGAGGGGCCGCCGGCTCGGACGCCGCGGGGGTCCGGGCCTGTCGGAGGCCGGGCACCCCCGTGGCGCGCACGTGCGCGCTCCGGACGTCCCGGCGTGGCCGGGACCGTACGGTCGGGTGGCCGGAAATCCGTGCCGTACCCAAGAATCCGCAGACTCGAGCAGATAGGTTACTGACCATGTCCAAGTTGGAACGCGCGGCCAGAACGCGAGCGACGATCGTCCATGCCGCGGCTGTGGTGTTCGAGGAGCACGGGTTCCACGGGTCCCGTCTCACCGCGATCACCAAGCAGTCCGGGCTGACCATGGGGGCGATCTACTTCCACTTCGCGTCGAAGGAAGAGCTCGCGCGCGCCGTGATGAACGAGCAGGCCGACGACCTCGAACTGCCCGGCGGGGTCGACGGTTTGCAGCACCTGGTCGACATCACGATGTACCTGGCCGACCAGTTGCGGGTCAACGCGCTGCTGCGCGCCGGGGTGCGGCTCGCGGTGGAGCAGCGGGCCTTCGGGATCAGGGACGAGACCCCGTACATGAACTGGGCGGAGCAGTTCCGCGAGCAACTCGTGGCGGCGCGTGCCGCCGGCGACCTGCTGCCCGAGGTGGACGAGGCGGAACTGGCGCTGCTCCTGGTCAGCGCGTACAGCGGTACGCAGCTGGTGTCCGAGCTCTCCAGCGGCAGGGAGGACCTGCCGGAGCGCATCCTCGTCATGTGGCGGTACCTGCTTCCCGGCATCGCCACCCCGCAGGCGCGGGCCCGGCTCAGGCTCGGCACCGAACTGACCGACGCCGTCGGGTGACTTCCCGGTCCCGCCGTCCTCAACAGCTGACCTGACGGAACCCGCTCGGCGGCGCGGCCGCCGCGCGGGGCTCCCGGCCGTCCCGGCCGTCCCGGCCGTGGGCGTGGCCCGTGGCCTCCGACAGCCGGTGCCAGCCGTACGCCGCCGAGACCAGCGTGGTGTGCCGGTGCCAGCCGGGGAAGGACCGGCCCTCGAAGTCCAGGAGGCCGAAGTCCTCCCGTAAGGACTGCATGGTGGCCTTCGTGCCGGCCTGGGTGCCGACGAGGGCGAGCAGGTCGTCCAGGCCCGCGTGCACGAGGTTGGTCATCCAGATCCGGGCGGGCCGGGTGCGCGCGGGGTGCCATTTGGCCAGCAGCCGCATGGTGTGGTGCGCGCCCGGCAGGTGGACCGGCCCGGACAGGGTCCACAGGGCCCGGGGGGACCGGGGGGCGTGCAGCCGGGCCGGGGTGTCCAGGCGCAGCGGCCGGCTGCCCGGATGCGGGCCGGCGTGCAGGGTGAGGTTGCCCGGCACGGAGACGAGGAACTTGCAGCAGCGGGTGCTCAGCCCGTTCGCGAGGGCCACGGCGTCGCCCAGCTCCCTGCCGTCCGCGACCACCGGCGGGGGCGTGGCGGCGGACTGCGCGGCCAGCGTGTCGACCATCTCCAGGCCCAGTTCCCACAGTGGCCGGGGGTCGCCGGAGTCGGGTATACGGGCGCGCTGGCGCAGCTCGGGATCGGCGCACCAGGTCTCCGGCAGGTGGAGCCGCCAGTCCACCGGGACGTCACCGCAACAGGTGGACAGGTGCATGCCGATCCCCACCTGGCAGTTGATGACCCGGCCGGCCGCGGCGTCGTAGCGCCGGTGCACGCCGACGGAGTGCAGCCCCCGTTTGGGGGCGACGATCGGCGCCAGGGTCCAGGCCCGTACCGCCGCCCGCTGCTCCGACCAGCGGGCCAGCGCCCGCCGGGCGGGATCCCACGGCCAGGGGCTGGCGCTGATGAACTGGTGCAGCGACTGCGAGGCGGTCGGGGCGGCGGACACCGCGGAGGCCATGCGGCGCACCGACTTCTTGCCCGGTGTCCCCAGAAGTCCCTTGAGGTAGGTCTCGGCCCAGCGGCGCTGGTCCTGGCGCGGCAGGTGCCCGAACACCTCCTGGGCGAACGCGCCGAACGTGGTGATCGAGGTGTCGTCCAACGGATCCCGCAAGTGCATCGTGCGGTACGCGGTCATGCCCGCTCCCCCTGCTGCTCATCCCTGATGTTAGGTAGGCCCAAGTAGCATAGCGAACGCTCTCTATGTTCTAGAGTGGAGTGACCGCCCTACGCGTGACGGCTTTGGCAAGTCGGCGTTGTGCCCTTCGCGGGGGAGGTCGCAAGGTGCTCCAGCGGCCCTCCGGCCGTGGCCCCCCGCTCCCCGACTCGATGGGAGAACGTCCATGGCGCAACAGCAGAGAGCCGTGCGTACCCGCTCGCTCCTCGTGCACGCGGCGTCCACCCAGTTCGACCGCTCCGGCTACGAGGGAACGACGCTCACCCAGATCAACCGGCTGGCCGGCATCTCCATGGGAGCGCTGACCTTCCACTTCCCCACCAAACAGGCACTCGCCGAAGCCGTGCAGCAACAGGGCCGCGCCGTCGTCCGGGAAGCCGTCGCGGGAGTCGTCTCCCGCCCGCGGCCCGCCCTGGCGACCGGAGTCGCCCTCACGCTGACACTGGCCCGATTACTGGAGGACAACGTCGAAGTACGTGCCGCGGCCCGGCTGGCCCGCGAATGCCCGCCCTCCGTCGCCCCCTGGTCCGCCGACTGGCTGCCCGTGCTGCGCGACCTCTTCCACCAGGCCCAGGACGAATGCGGCCTGCGCCACGGAAGCGACCCCGACGCCCTCGCGGCCCTGGCGGCCCACCTCGTGGCCGGCGCCGAGATACAGGTCCGGGCCTGCGGGGCGAAGGACATGACCCATGCCGCCGGGCCCGGCCCGGGGGAGCAGCTCGCGCGGATCTGGCGGGTCGTCCTGCGCGGGCTGATCGTCAAGAACATCAGCGAGTACGAGCAGGACCTCGTATGAGCACGTCGTCGTCCCGTCCCGCTCCCACCGGCGAACCCGTCGAGCCGGGCGGCGCCCCGCCCGGCGTGCGCATCGGCGTGCTCGGCCCGCTCTCCCTCGTCGTCGACGGCGAGGACCGCACCCCGAGCGCCCCCAAACCGCGCCAGCTGCTCGCCCTGCTCATGCTCCACGCCAACCAGATGGTCCGCTCGGGCGAATGCATCACGGAACTGTGGGGCTCCCACCCGCCCAAGACCGCGCTGTCCACCCTGCAGACCTACGTGCTCTACATCCGGCAGATCCTGCGCGGCGGCGCCACCGACCGCAGCTGCGCCCTGGTCACCCGCAACCAGAGCTACCAGCTCGGGGTGGCGGCGCCGCAGGCCAGCGACCGCCTCCGGTTCGAGGACCTCGCCCGGCGCGGCCGCGAGGCCTGCGCCGCCGGAGACCCGGCGCGGGCCTCGCGCCTGCTCGGAGAGGCCCTCGACCAGTGGCGCGGCCCCGCGCTGGCCGACGTACCGGCCGGGCCCGTCAGCTCCGCGCACGTCGTGGAGCTGGAAGAGGCCCGCAGGGGCGTACGGGAATGGCGGGTCGAGGTGGACCTCCAGCTCGGCCGGCACCGGGAACTGCTCACCGAACTGGCGGGACTGTCCGACCAGCACCCCACGCACGAGAACATCCACGCCCAGTACATGCTCGCCCTCCACCGGTCCGGCCTGCGGCCCGAGGCGCTCGGCGTGTTCCAGCGGCTCCGCTGCCGGCTGGGCGATTCCTTCGGCATCGAACCGGTGCCGCGCCTGCGGCGCCTCTACGAGGCGATCGACGCCGACGATCCCGTGCTCCGCGCGCCGGCAGGGGCGCTGCACGCCACATGAGCCGGCACCGTGCGGCGCCGCCGCGCCCCGGCCCTCCGCAGCAACCAGCAACCCTTTTTCCGGGGACGGTGTTTCCTTAATGATGGACAAGGTGGCCGAGCAGTTAACGGAGCTGTTGGCGACGGATCTGGACGACGGTTTCACGGAACTGGTCCGGGTCCACGCCAAGGGCGTGCACGCGTTCCTGCTGCGCGTTTCCGGATCAGCCGCGGAAGCGGACGATCTGGGGCAGGACACGTTCCTGCGCGCCTACACGGCGCTGCAGACGTACTCCCCGGCCAGACGCCGGGAGCTGCGCCCGCGCGCCTGGCTCATGACGATCGCGGCGAACGTATGGCGCAATCATGTACGCAGCAGCATGCGGCGGCCGGTCTCGGCCCTGCGCATCGACGATGCGCAGGACAACTGGGCGGACACCGGTCCCGGACCGGTCGAGCGCGCCGTCAACTCCGACGACCGCGGCCGCCTGGTCGCGGCACTGTCGGAGCTGCCGGAGTACTACCGGATACCGGTGGTACTGAGGCACGTGGTCGGAATGAGCTACGCGGAGGTGGCCCAAGTGCAGGGATGCCCCGTGGGCACGGCCAAGGCCCAGGTATCGCGCGGGATGGGAGACCTGCGCCGGCTGCTGACGCCGGAGGAGGAACTGAAGGAGGTGGCTACGTGAGCGGAAACGATCATGAGGGGTCATCCGCGCCACCACTGGCGGACGACCCCGGACAAGAGCTGGGCACCCCGCCGGTTCCCGTGGACTTCGCACTGAGGGTCCTGCAGCGCGTGGGCATCCCGCGCGAGCGCTACGACACCTACGTCCGGCTGGACACACCGGCGGGACCGCTGTTCGTGGCGTTCACGGCGGAGGCCGTCAGCGGATCCGCGCTGGGCGGCGCCGGGCTGACGGCCGAGCGGTTCGAGGAACTGCACCGTGCCCGGACCGGACGGTCCGCGATCGCCGCCCGCAAGCCCTTCCCCGGGCTGGTGGGCGCCCTGCGCACCGGCCGGGCCAGGAGCCTGCCCCTGGACCTGGACGCGGTGGACCCGTCCGACGCCGCCGTGCTCCGGGCCGTACGGGCGGTCCCGCACGGCCAGCTGCGCCCGCTCTCCTGGATCCTCCGGGAGGCCGGGCTGCCCGGTTCGAGCGAGATCGCGGCCGTCGCGGCCACCCTCGCCCGCAACCCGTTCACGGTGCTCGTACCGTGCCACCGGGTCACGTACGAGAACGGCTCGCCCTGCGACGCCGGGTACCTCCCGGCCACCGGGGACGCCCTGCGCGACGCGGAGGGCATCGACAGGGCCGAGGTGGACCAGTGGTCGCGCAGCGGCTCGGTGTTCCTCGGCAGCGACACCACCCGCATCTACTGCCACCCCACCTGCGCCCACGCCCGCCGCATCACCCCGACCCACCGGGTGCCGTTCGCCACCGCGCGGGACGCCCGGCAGGCGGGCTACCGAGCCTGCAAGAGCTGCCGGCCGCTGCCGGCCTGAGCACGAACCCGTCCGAGGAGTCCCATGTCCAGTACCGCCAGCGCCGGCGCCACCGCCGGCGCCACCGCACCGAGCGTCGCGCGGACCACCCACGCGACGGCGATCGGCGAGCTCCGGCTCGCCGCCACCGACCACGCGCTGGTGTACTGCGGATTCCAGGACCCCGACGTGGTGGACCTGCGGATCGCCCGCGCCGGACTGGGCCGGACGCCGGACGGGGAGCACACACCGGAGCAGTCCGCGCTGTTCGCGGACGCCCGCGCCCAGATCGACGAGTACATCGCGGGCGAGCGGCGCGCGTTCACGCTGCCCATCGACCTGGTCCTGGCGACACCGTTCAGCCGGCAGACCGTCCTGGCGCTGGACGCGTTCGTGCCCTACGGCCGCACCGCGACCTACGCGGAGCTGGCCGGGGCGCTGTCCCGTCCCCGGGCCGCCCGCGCGGTCGGTACGGCGCTGGGCGCGAACCCGCTGTGCGTCGTCCTGCCCTGCCACCGCATCGTCGCCTCCGCCGGAGGGCTCGCCGGATACGCCGGCGGGGTCGAGGCCAAGCGGTACCTCCTCGAGCTCGAGGAAACCGCCGCCTGACCCCGCCCCGAGGACAGGGGCGCCGGATCTCACCCCCGCGATCTGTCGCCCCTTTTCGCGCGGCCGCCGGGTGGTTCCCGGTGGCCGCGCGTCTCCCCGCGCTCCGTGACCGGCTACGCCGCCGGCTCCTGCGCGAGCGGCGCCACGTTGAGGTTCCGGTGGATCTGGAGCGTCGCGGGGGACTGGTTGAGGGTGATGTAGTGCAGGCCCGGAGCACCCTCGGCGAGGAGCCGTCCGGCCATGGCCGTCGCGTACTCCACGCCGATCCGGTGGCCGTCCGCCGGGCTGTCCGCGGCCGCCTCCAGCCGGGCGGCGAGCCCGGCGGGGAAGCGGGCGTCGCTGAGCTCGGAGAAGCGGCGGATCTGCCGGAAGTCGGTCGCCGGCATGATCTCGGGGATGATCGGCGTCAGGCAGCCCATGGCGGCGAGCCGGTCGCGCAGCCGCAGGTAGTCCTCCACGTGGAAGAACATCTGCGTGATGGCGTAGTCGGCCCCGGCCGCGCACTTCGCGGCGAAGTGCCGCAGGTCCTCGGTCCAGGACGGCGACCGCGGGTGGCGCTCCGGGAAGGCCGCCACCCCGACCGTGAAGTCACCCAACTGCCGTATGAGCCCTACGAGTTCACTGGCATGACGCAGTCCCTGGGGATGAGGTGTCCACTCCCCCCTGGGGTCCCCGGGCGGGTCCCCGCGCAGGGCGAGGACGTCCCGGATCCCGGCGTCCGCGTACCGGCCGATGATGTGGCGCAGCTCGGCGACCGAGTGTCCGACGGCGGTGAGGTGGGCGACGGGCCGCAGGGTCGTCTCGGCGGCGATCCGCTGGGTCACCTCCACCGTGCGGTCGCGGGAGGAGCCGCCGGCCCCGTAGGTCACCGAGACGAACGAGGGCGCGAGCGGCTCGATGCGGCGGACGGCCGCCCACAGCGTCCGCTCTCCGGCCGCCGTCTTCGGCGGGAAGAACTCGAAGGAGAAGCTCTTGCGCCCCTGGGCGAGGAGTTCGCGCACGCCGGGGGAGACGGCGGTACGGAGCGGTTCGCCGCCGGGATCGCGCGTCTGGAGCACCGTCGCCGTCGCCCCCGTGACGCTCATGTCCCGGACCCGCGCAGCTGCCGCTCCACGTCCCGGGCCGCGTCCGTGCCGTAGGCGTGCTCGACCCGCAGGATCAGGTCGGCCGCCGAGAGCTTGTACTCCTGGGTGCCCACCGACTCCAGGACCACCGTGGCGATCGCGCAGCCCAGCTGCGCGGCGCGCTCGAAGTTCCAGCCCCAGGCCACGCCCGCCAGGAACCCCGAGCGGAAGGCGTCGCCGGCTCCGGTGGGGTCGGCGATGGCCGCCGCGGGGACGGCGGGGACCAGCAGCGGCGTGTCGCCGGAGCGGGCGATCCTCGCGCCGTGCGAGCCGAGGGTGGTGATCCAGCTGCCGACCCGGCTGAGGACCTCCTCCTCGCTCCAGCCGGTCAGCTGCTGGAGGAGCGCGGCCTCGTACTCGTTGGTGAACAGGAACCGGGCCCCGTCCACGAGCTGCCGGGCCTCCTCACCCGTGAGACGGGCGAGCTGCTGCGAGGGGTCCGCGGCGAAGGGGATGCCGAGGGCCCGGCACTCCTCGGTGTGCCGCAGCATCGCGGCGGGGTCGTTCGGCGCGACGACCACGAGGTCCAGCGGAGCCTGTGCGGCGGCGGGGGCCAGGGAGATGTCACGGGCGGCGGACATCGCGCCGGCGTAGAAGGTGGCGATCTGGTTCTGGTCCGCGTCCGTGGTGCACACGAACCGCGCCGTGTGCAGCGAGGTGCTGACCAGGACCAGGCCGGTGTCCACGCCGTGGGCGTGCAGCCATGCGCGGTAGTCCTCGAAGTCCGCGCCCACCGCTCCGGCCAGCAGCGGCCGTACGCCGAGCCGGCCCAGGCCCAGGGCGATGTTGGCGGCCACGCCGCCGCGCCGGATCTCCAGCTCGTCGGCGAGGAACGACAGGGACACCCGGTCCAGTTGGCCGGGGATCAGTTGGTCGGCGAACCGCCCGGGGTAGACCATCAGGTGGTCGACGGCGATCGAACCGGTGACGGCGATGCGCACGGGATTCTCCTTGAGGGGGACGGACACTAGAGACCCGCCGTGGCGCGCAGGGCGTCGACGCGGTCGGTGCGTTCCCAGGTGAAGTCGGGGAGTTCGCGGCCGAAGTGGCCGTAGGCGGCGGTCTGGGCGTAGATG
>NZ_JBSGWY010000037.1:0-20251 GCF_053609145.1 Streptomyces sp. NPDC054961
CGCGGAGAACGGCGGCTCGTCGGTCGCGGTCACCACGCAGGCGAAGAACAAGGAGGCCTCGGTCGCCTTCGCCCAGTGGCTCAACTCCGACCCCGTGGCCGGGGTGACCGAGAGGATCCGCGGGGCGCGGTAGCCGGCGGCCGCGAAGGCGGCCGTGACGGCGCCGCCCACCGCGTCCTGCGTCCCGGCCCGCACCAGGGCGATGACGGAGCCTCCGAAGCCGCCTCCCGTCATCCGCGCACCGAGCGCCCCGGCGCCCTGGGCGGCCGCCGCGGCGAGGTCGGTCTCCGGGCAGGAGACGCGGTAGTCGTCGCGCAGCGAGGCGTGGCCCTCGGCGAGGATCGGCCCGAGCGCCGCGGCGTTCCCCTCCCGCAGCCGGGACACCGCCTCGGCGACGCGGGCGTTCTCAGTCACCACGTGGCGGACCAGGGGCACGAGTTCCGCGGGCAGCCCGCGCAGGGCTCCGGGCAGTTCCTCGGTGCGCAGGTCGCGCAGGGCGGGCAGGCCGAGCAGCGCCGCCGCCCGTTCGCAGCCCGCGCGCAGGGCCGCGTACGCCCCGTCCCCGAGGTCGTGGCTGACCCGGGTGTCGATCACCAGCAGCCGCAGCCCCTGGCCCCGCAGGTCGAAGGGGACCTGCTGGTGGTGCTCCGGGGTGCGGGCGTCGAGGTGGAGGGCGGCCTCGGCGGTGCAGCAGACGGAGGCCATCTGGTCCATGATCCCGCAGGGGACTCCGGCGAAGCCGTTCTCCGCGCGCTGGGCGATGCGGGCCAGTTCGGGCCCGGTCAGCTCCAGTCCGTACAGCTCGTCGTACGCGACGGCGACCGCGCATTCCAGAGCGGCGGAGGAGGAGAGTCCCGCGCCCGTGGGCACCGTGCTGTCGAAATGGAGGTCCGCGCCCCCGACCGGGTGTCCCGCCTCGGTGAGCGCCCAGACCACGCCGGCCGGATAGGCGGCCCAGCCCGCCACGGCGCCGGGGGCGAGCCCGGCCACCGCGAGGTCGGTGATCCTGCCGTCGCCCTGTGCGCTGTGCAGGCGCAGCAGCCCGTCCGTGCGGCCGCGCGCGGCCAGCAGGGTGGTCTGCGGGAGGGCGATCGGGAGGGCGAACCCGTCGTTGTAGTCGGTGTGTTCGCCGATCAGGTTGACGCGGCCCGGCGCGGCCCAGACCCCGTCCGGGTCGCCGCCGAAGAGCCGCCGGAAGGAGTCCGCGACCCGTCCCGCCCGGTCGTCGTCCTCGTGCGCGTCGCTGTCGCCGCCGGCGTCGTGCCACTGATCGGTCCGGTTCGTCACAAGGCTTCCCGAAGTCGTCGTGCGGCCGCCTCGGGGGCCACGTCGTTGATGAAGGCCTCCATGCCGGATTCGGCGCCGGCGAGGAACTTGAGCTTGTCGGCGGTCCGCCGGACGGTGAACAGCTCGAGGTGCAGGGCCAGTTCGGAGCCGCCGGTACGGGGCGCCTGGTGCCAGGCCGAGATGTACGGGGTGGGAGCCGACCCCTCGGGCCGCCCCGGTACGGGGAACAGCCGGTCGAACCGGCGCAGCAGGTCCAGGTAGACGCCGGGGAACTCGGCCCGCTCCGCCTCGTTGAGCCGGGTCAGGTCGGCGACGCGGCGGTGCGGGTAGAGGTGCACCTCGTACGGCCAGCGGGCGGCGTACGGCACGAAGGCGGTCCAGTGTTCCCCCGCCGTCACCACCCGTCCGGTGGCGGCCCGGGCGCCGGCCAGCAGGTCCTCGAAGAGGTTGCGTCCGGTGGCGGCGCGGTGGGCGGCCGCGGCGGCCGTCATCTTGGCGGTGCGCGGGGTGACGAAGGGGAAGGCGTAGATCTGCCCGTGCGGGTGGGCGAGCGTCACCCCGATCTCGGCGCCCCGGTTCTCGAAGCAGTACACCTGCTCGACGCCCGGGAGGGCGGAGAGCGCCGCGGTGCGGTCGGTCCACGCGTCCAGGACCAGGCGGGCCGCGTCCGGGGTGAGGTCGGCGAAGCCGGCCTCGTGCTCCGGGGTGAAGCAGACGACCTCGCAGCGTCCGGCCTCGCCCGCGAGCGAGGGGAAGCGGTTCTCGAAGACGGCCACCTCGTAGTCGGCGGCGGGGATCTCGCCGAGCCGGCCGTCCCGGGAGGGGCAGAGCGGGCATTCGCCGGCGGGCGGGTGGTAGGTACGGGACTGCCGGTGGGAGGCGATCGTGATCCAGTCGCCGGTCGCCTCGTCCCGCCGCAGTTCCGGGCGGCTGTCCACCCGGTCCAGCGGGCGCAGATCGGGCGCGTCGCGTACGGCGCTCTCGTCGCGGTCGAAGTAGATGAGTTCGCGGCCGTCCGCGAGATTCACGATGGTCTTCTTCACTCATCAAGAGTAAACAAGTTCAAACAGTATCCACCAGAGCAGACGGCAGGTATTTCCTCAGACTCCAACAAGAGCTCCGTGCTATCTTGCGACCTTCTGACCGGATTCGCAGACCCCCCGGGAGTGACCCGTGGCCGAGCAGGCTGCCCACCTGGCCCACCAGCGACGCGCGCTCATCCTCGACGCGGTCCGGCGCGACGGCTCCGTACGGGTGGCGGACCTGGTCGGTCAGCTCGGCGTCTCGGACATGACGGTCCGCCGGGACCTCGACGCCCTCGCCCGGCGCGGCGTCGTGGAGAAGGTCTACGGCGGGGCCGTGGCCACCTCCGGCGCCAGCGCGCACGAGCCGGGATTCGACGCCAAGTCCGATCTGGGCGCGGCCGCCAAGGCCGCCATCGCCGCAACGGCCGCCACCCTCGTGGAACCGGGCAGCGTGGTCGCGGTCTCCGGGGGCACGACCGCCCACGCGGTCGCCGCCCGCCTGCTGGACATCCCGCGGCTCACGATCGTCACCAACTCCCTGCCGGTGGCGGACCTGGTACGGGCCGCCGGACGCGAGGGCGCGGGCCCGGCCCCCACCCTGCTGCTCACCGGCGGCTCCCCCACCCCCTCGGCCGCGCTGGTCGGCCCGCTCGCGGACCTGGTGATCGGCTCCCTCCACGTGGACCTGCTCGTCCTCGGCGCGCACGGGGTGACGGAAGGGGCCGGGCTGACCACCCCCAACCTCACGGAGGCCCAGACCAACCGGGCCCTGGTCGCCTCGGCCCGGCGGATCGCCGTCGTGGCCGACCACAGCAAGTGGGGGGTGGTCGGGCTCAGCGGATTCGCGGCGCTGGACCAGGCCGACTGGTTCGTGACGGACCCGGGCATGCCCGCACCGGCCCGCGCGGCCCTCACCGAGACGGTCGGCGAGCTCCTCGTCGCGGGCGAGGAAGCCTGAGGGCTGCCGGACCGGCCGCCGGGCGCGGACCGGCCGCCGGGCGCGGATCAGGCGTCGGGTTCCCCGGGAGCCGGCCCGGTCGTGGCCCGGATGACCAGCTCGGGGTCGAACAGCAGCTCCCCCGTCGGTACGTCCCGGTTGCTGACCAGCGCCAGGACGCTCCGGGCCACCTCCAGCGCCAGCCGGTCGGCCGGCTGGCGCACCGTGGTCAGCGGCGGATCCGTGAATTCGGTGATGGCCGAGCCGTCGTAGCCCACGACCGAGACGTCCCCGGGAACCGAGCGCCCCTGACGGCGGACGCCCCGGATCACACCGAGAGCCATGTAGTCGCTGGCCGCGACGATCGCGGTGGCGCCCAGGGCGAGCAGCGGTCCGACGGCGGCCTGGCCGCCCTCCACCGTGTAGGACTGGCGCACCACCCAGCGCTCCGGGTCCTCGATCCCCCGCTTGGCCATGGACTCCAGGAAGCCGCGCACCCGGCGGTCGGCGGGCTGGTTGCCCGCCGGTCCCGAGGCCATCCCGATCCTGCGGTGGCCCAGGCGGTGGAGGTGGTCGACGGCCAGCTCGGCGGCGAGCGCGTCGTCCGTGGAGAAGACCGGGGTGGGCACCCCGTCCGCGAACTCGCCGTTGATCCCGACGTACGGAACCCGCCGCTGGCGCAGCAGTTCGTACGTCTCGGTGTCGGATCCCTCGACGGTGTTGGACGCGGACAGGAAGACGACGGCCGCGATGCCCTTGTCGACGAGCGCGGAGATGAAGTCCCGCTCCTGCACTCCGCCGGGAAAGGCGGGGCACAGGACCGTCTTCAGTCCGTGCGGGGCGAGCGCCGACTCGATGCGTTCGGCCACATCCGCGAAGAACGGGTTGGACACGAACTCGGTGATCACCGCGACCAGTTGGCCCTGCGTCTGGCGCTCGTAGCCGAGCTCGGCCATGGCCTGCTCGACCGCGTCCCGGGTCTTCTTCGAGACGCCCTGACGCCGGTTGATCACCCGGCTCACGGTCGCCTCGCTGACCTGGGCCCGGGCTGCGACCTCGGTGATCCCGACCTTCATCGCGGTCCTTCCGTGATCGTGAGTGATGCCAGACCGCCGCGCGGCACCGCCAACGAGCGTGCTCCCTCCGGCAGGAACGCGGGCGGACCGTTCATGATACGGCCGTCCGGCCCGTGAACCACGCCCTCGACGTGGACCCCGCCGCCCCGCACCTCGACCATCACCCGGTCCTGGTCCGAGCCGTTGACCAGGTGGAAGTGCCGGTGGGCGGAGAAGTCCAGCGGGACGACCCGGTCGCCGTGCACGCTGAGCAGGCAGTGGTCCCCGGCGCTCGCCCGCACGAGCGGGTACAGCTCGTCGGGACGGCCCGGTTCCACCTCCCCGTCCAGCAGTAGCTCGCGGTGCAGGCTCCACTGCCGCAGCCAGAAGCCGACCGCGTCCCGGTGCGCCTGCGGTACCCGGTCCAGTCGTACGGAGATCTGCGGCACCGCGTGCAGGGCCCCGATCAGCTGCCGGGCCACCGTGGCCACGGGCGCGTCCGGTGACCACAGGAGCATGTCGGAGTGGACGGCGCCGCCGACGGCGAGCAGTGCGGTGTCCAGGGTGCGGACCCGGTTCGCGGTCGCGTCCGCCGGACAGTCGAAGGAGCGCAGCATGTTGCCGAACGGGGCCATGCCGGGTCCCGTGTAGGGCTGGCGCAGTTCCAGGAGCAGGCCGGGGCGTACGGCTTCGAGGGCCGCGCGCAGGTCCGCCAGCAGGGCCACCATGGCCGCTCCGATGTCGCCCGCGCCGTCGTGCGCGTACGCCATGGCCTGGTCGAGGAAGTCGAGCTTCAGTCCGTCGAGTCCGTACTCCCGCACCAGCCGGACGCAGAAGTCGACGACGTGGGCGCGCACCTCGGGAAGGCGCGGGTCGAGCACGTGCGCGCCGGGCACGGAGGAGGGCGCGGGCGCGCAGTGCGCCCACCGGTCGTGGCAGGCGGCCCCGGGGCCGAGCAGCAGGGGGGCCACCCAGGCCAGGTAGCGCAGCCCGTGGGCCTGGACCCGGGCCACGTGCCCGGCGAAGTCGGGGAACTTGTCCAGGTCGGGCCGCCAGTCCCCGCAGCCCGCGTAACCGCGCCCGTGGCCGAACTCCTGCCAGCCGTCGTCCAGGATCAGGGCGCCGCAGCCGAGGCCCGCGGCCAGCTCGGCCTGGGTCTCGACCGCGGCGGCGCTCACGTCCTGGTTGAAGGCGTACCAGGTGGAGTAGACGGGGGTGCGGGCCCCCTCGGGCACCGGCATGGGGGCGATCGCGGCGCCGAACCAGGCGCGCAGGATCCGCATGGCCGCGGCCACGGACGGCGAGCGGGGGACGAGCAGGATGCGGTGGGGCTGCTGCGAGGCGGGCAGGTGGAGGTGGACGACGTGGGTGTCGTTCTCCTCGGACACGCCGAAGCGCAGGGTCGCCTCCGGGACCGGGTCGGCCGCTGCGAAGGTCAGCAGGGTGGCGCCGGTGTGGTCGTACAGGCAGCCGGCGGCGTGCCCGTCGACCAGCGAGACCCGGGAGCGGCCCTCCCAGTCCGCGAGGAGGGTGCGCTGCCAGGCGCCCTTGGGGTGCCAGTATCCGGCGGCGTCGCCGAGGGGCACGGAGAAGCGGATCTCGACGGGGGCGCCGTCGGCCCTCACCTCCAGCACGCGCAGTCCGCCGGCGGGCCGGCCGAGGGACCAGGCGGGCCTCACGCCGTCGGCATGGGCGAGGACGGCGATCGAGACCCCGTCGAGCAGCGGCTCCTCGGTGGCGGGCGCCAGCCCCGCGGTGGTCACGGCCTCGGTGTCGTCCGCGGGGGCGGTGGTGGTCTGCACGGTTACTCCTTCACGGCGCCGGCGAGGAGGCCGGACACGAACTGGCGCTGTAGCGCCAGGAATACGATGGCCATCGGGATCGCGGCGGCCGCGGTGCCGGCGAGGATCGCGCCGTAGTCGGTGTTGTCGAGGCCCTGGAGGGAGGCCAGGGCCACCGGGATGGTCAGAGAGGTGCTGTCGCGCAGGACGATCAGCGGCCAGATGAAGTCGTTCCACTGGTAGAGGAACAGGAAGATCGTCAGGGCGGCCAGCGCGGGCCTCATGGGCGGGAGCACCACCTTCCAGAACAGCCGCAGTTCACCGCAGCCGTCGATGCGTCCCGCGTCGAGGAGCTCGTCGGGCAGCGATGCCATCGCCTGGCGCATCAGGAAGATGCCGAAGGGCAGCGCCAGGTTGGGCATGATCACAGCCTGGTAGGTGTTCAGCCACTGCAGTTCGGCCATCATCTGGAAGAGCGGTACGAGAGTGACCTGGGCGGGGATCACGAGCCCGAGCATGAGCAGCCCGAACAGCGGTTCGCGGCCGCGGAAGCGGTACTTGGCGAAGCCGTATCCGGCCAGCGTGCAGACGGCGCCCGCGCACAGGGTGTAGACGACCGCGATGAGCAGGGAGTTGAGGAGCACCTGCCCGAAATGCGCCGTCTCCTGGAGCGTCCGCAGGTTGGCCTCCAGGTGGCCGCCGGGCAGGAGCGGCGGCGGATTGTTGAAGATCTCGCTGGAGCTGTGGGTGGCCCCGACCATGACCCAGTAGAAGGGGAGCACGACGGCGGCGAGGACGATGGCGAGTCCGGAGGTCAGCAGGATGCTCTTGCCGCGGTGGCGGGCGGTCACGTCTTCTCCCCCAGGAGGCGGAACTGGATGAAGCCGAGGATCCCGATGAGGACGGCCAGGGCGTAGGCGATGGCGGAGGCGTATCCGAAGTCGAAGTACTTGAAGGCGTTCTGGTAGAGGTACACGCCGATGGTCAGGGTGGCGTTGTCCGGGCCTCCGCCGGTGAGCACGTACGGCTCGTCGAAGATCTGCAGGGTGCCGATGGTGGAGAGCACCGTGGTGAGCAGGAGCGCGGGGCGCAGGCCCGGCAGGGTGACGTGCCGGAAGGACGTCCAGGCGCCGGCCCCGTCCACGGCCGCCGCGTCGTACAGCTCGGCGGGCACGGACTGGAGGCGGGAGAGCAGGATCACCGCGTTGTATCCGGTGTAGTGCCAGGTCAGTGCGACACCGAGGGAGACCTTCGCCCACAGGGGGTCGGTGAGCCAGGGCACGGGGTCCAGGCCGACGAGCTCCATCAGCCAGTTGACCAGACCGAAGTCCTTGTTGAGCAGGACGGAGAAGATGACCCCGTAGGCGACCAGGCCGGTGACCATCGGCAGGAAGAAGCCCAGCCGGAAGACCGCGCGGGCGCGCAGCATCCTGGAGTTCAGGGCTACGGCGAGCCCGGTGGCCAGGGCCAGCATGACCGGCACCTGGACGACGAGGATGACCGCGGTGTTCTTCAGGGCGGTCCAGAACAGTGGATCGCCCATGAGCCGGGTGTAGTTGTCGGCGCCGACGAACTGCTCGGTCCCGCCCACGGTCTTGTGGAGGCTGATCGCGAAGGACCGGCCGATGGGGTAGATCTTGAAGGCGGAGAACAGCAGCAGTGCGGGCAGCACGAAGAGGTAGGGGGCGACGCGCCGGCGCCGCCTGGGCCGCGGGGCCGCCGCCCCCTTGGAGGGGGCGGCCGGCGTCGTGCGGGCGGTAGCCGTCGCGGTCATCGGGAGACCTTGCGTCCGGTCTGCTGGCCGAGCTGGTCGGCGGCTTCCTTGAGGACCTTCGCCGGGTCGGCGCCGCCCAGCAGCACCTTGGTCTGGGCGTCGGTGACCAGCTTGAGGGCGCGGGCGTAGTCGGCGGTGTAGTTGAAGGCGGGCGAGGGGGCCTTCAGGGCCTCCAGGAAGACCTCGCTGTTCTTCTGGCCGCTGAAGAACGGCGAGGGCTGGTGGAAGCCCGAGTCCTCGTAGGCCGCCATGAGCGCGGGGGCGATGCCCTTGGCCTTGAAGATCTGCACCTGGGAGGCCGGGCGGGTGAGGACGAACTCGATGAAGGACCAGGCGGCGGCCTGGTGCTTGCTGCTGCCCGCGACGGCGAGGTGCGTGGAGTTGACCGTGGCCGAGGTGGCCCCGCCCCGGCGTACGGCCGGGGGAAGCCGGACCTTCCACTTCCCGGCCTGATCGGGGACCTGCTCCTCGACGGTGCCGCCGAACCAGGTCGGCATGGGCATGACGGCCGTGGTCCCCTGCTTCAGGGAGCTCATCAGGGTGTTCCAGCCGCCGGAGAGGTCACTGACCAGGCCCGCGTCGTTCATCGTCTTGATGAGGGTCATGGCCTTGACGGATTCCGGGGTGTCGAGCGTGATGTCCCCGGCGAGGTTGAAGTAGAAGGTGCCCTGGAGCTGCAGGAGCATCTGGAAGAAGTTCGCGGCGTCGGCCTGCGAGGCGGGCTTGTCGATGCCCATCAGGTAGGCGCCGGTCTTCGCCTTGATCTCCTTGCCCGCCTCGATGGTCTCCTCCCAGGTCTGGAGGGCGCCGGCGTCGACCCCGGCCTGCTCGAAGTAGTCGGCGCGGTAGTAGAAGCCCGCCGAGTTCGCCTCCCAGGGAAGGGCGTTGACCCGCTTGCCGTCGGGAGAGACGGTCTGCCACAGGCCCGGCGCGAAGGCGTCCCGGTGGGCGTTCGCACCCAGGGGGCCGAGGTCCGCGAGGCCGCCCGGGAACTTCTCCACGTAGCCAGGCAGGTAGTCGACGCCGATGTGCAGGACGTCGGCGAGGCCCTGGCCGCCGGCCGCCATGCCGGTGGTGATCTTGTCCCAGATGGCCGGGTTGCCGATGTCCTCGATCGTCACCTCGATCTCGGGGTACTTCTTGTTGAACTCCGGGACGAGGGCCTTCATCGCGGCGGCCGGCCCCTGCCAGGACCAGACCGAGATCTTGCCCTTGTCCTTCTCCCCGCTGGTTCCGCTCTGGCCGGTGTCACCGCTGCCCGAACAGGCGGTCAGGCCGGTGAGCCCGGCCCCCGCGGCGAGGGCGCCACCCATCTGCAGCACTCTTCTGCGTTCCAGTTCCATACCTGACCCACCCCTGCTCACACGTTGCGGAACCCGACTGGCCAGGACTGTAACCACGCCGTCCACTTACTTGCAAGGGTCAGATGAAAACTTTCAGTTGGATCCGGCATTTGGTTCTGACAAGACCATTGCAAATCTTCAGAGGGGGTTGCTAGCGTGCCGCCCGCCCTGCTCCGCGCAGACGGCCGCCCCCTCGCACGGCCCCACCACCCCCAATCAGGGAGAACCCGATGCCGCGTTCCCGTGTGTCACTCCTGTCCGCCCTCGCCCTGCTCGTGCCGCTCACCCCGCTCGCCCTCGGCGGCCAGGCCTCGGCGGCGGCGACGCCGGACACGGCCGCAGGGCAGGCCGCGCTCGAGGCACCCGCCGCGCCCGCACCGCTCACCGTCGTCAACCCGGGCTTCGAACAAGGCAGTACGGGCTGGCAGTTCACCGCCGGCACCGGCGTCGCGACGAACTACCCGCACGGTGCGGCACGGCTCGCCTACCTCGACGCCGGGCCCGGCATGAAGGTGTCCCAGACCGTCAGGGCCACGGGCCGGGGCGCCTACGACATATCCGCCTGGATCGCGACGGGCGGGCCGAACGGCCGCTACGTCGCCCGCGTGAACGGCGTGGTCGCCGCCGCCCAGACCTTGCCGAGCGCCTCCAACTACCGCCGCTACACCCTCAGCCGGATCGCGCTCGCCCCCGGCGACACGCTGGAGATCGCCTTCGAGTCGGGGGACGGCTGGGTCAACGCCGACGACGTGATGCTCTCCCCCGCCTCCCCCGCGGACCCCCGGGTCAGCTCCTCCGATCCGAAGATCGTCGAAATGTTCGACTGGTCGAAGCGCAAGGCCAACAGCTGGGTCCAGCTGCCCGGCACCCGGGGCCCGCTCAACGTGGACGAGGGCCACACCGCCGGCAGTGGAGCCGGCACCTATGCCGCCTCCTACTGGGCCGGCTACGCGAACCGCAGCGGGTACTACTCGCGCGACATGGCCCACCAGCTGGCCGGCGCCGGGGTCCTCGGCCTGCACGCGGAGAACAAGGCGATGCTCCGCTCCTTCGCCGCGTCCGCCACCCCCGCGCACAAGTACTACCCGGCGTGGGCGTTCAACTTCGACGCGTCGACCTACCTCTCGATCGACTACAAGAGCCCCACGAACTTCGTCCGCGAAGTACCCGCCACCTTCGAGCTGGTGCAGAAGTCCGAAGAGGCGTACCGCTGGAGCGGGGACCGCTCCTACATCGACGACCCGGCCCTGTGGGACTTCTACCGGCACTCCACCGACGAGTTCGTCACCCTGCACGACGGACTCAAGGACAACGGCGCGGTCAAGGTGGCCGAGGGCACCGGCAAGGGCATCTTCCAGGGCACCGCCAGCTACAACGAGCAGAGCGGCGAACCCCTCGCCGAGGCGGGCGACGCGATCGGCTCCCAGTACCAGGCGTACCTGGCGATGGCCTCGCTCGCCCGCTCCAAGGGGGACTGCACCCTCGCCGACCGCTACGAGGCCAAGGCGCGCGATCTCAAGGCGTACTTCAACTCCACCTGGAGCGGCACCGGTTCGGGAGCCGGCATGGTGCGCGGGTACACCACGGACGGGCGCGCCCTGACCGGCTGGGGCAAGGAGAACAGCTGGTTCATGCCGATGAAGCAGATCATCGAACCCGGCGCCCGCCGGGAGGCGTACCTGGACTACATCGACCAGCAGGCCTCGGGCTCGGGCCGCCCCACCAACATCGAGGCGCTCACCTACCTGCCGGACACGTTCTTCCGCAACGACCGCAACGACACCGCCTGGAAGTGGATGAAGGACGTCTACGACCACAAGGACATCCAGCACGTGAACACCAAGCAGGGCACCAACGGGGACTACCCCGAGGTGTCCTTCACCCTCCTCGGGCAGACCGTCGAGGGCCTGATGGGCGTCGTCCCCAACGCGCCGGCCCACACCCTGTCCACCCAGTCCCGGCTGCCCTCGGGGATGGACTGGCTGGGGATCGACGACCTCCGGGTCGGTGACTCGTCCTTCTCCCTGCGCCACGACGGCGCGGCCAAGTCCTCGCTCACCCACAGCTCGGGCAGCGCCTCGTACACCTGGGAGGCGCGCTTCCCCGGTACGTACGCCACCCTCACGGTCGACGGGGTGGCCAGGCCGGCCCGCACCAAGGTGGTCGACGGGGTGACGTACACCTACGTGACCCCGGTCGTGGCCCCGGGCAGCACGGTCACGGTCCAGGCCGGCTGAGAGCCGGGCCGCCCCGGCGGGCGGGAGGGGCGCGCGTCAGCGTGCCGCCGGACGCCCCACGGCCATGGCGTGCGTGCGCAGCCGGGCCCCGCCCGCACCGCCGAGGCCCAGCGGGCGGCTGCCCGCCGCCAGCAGCCGCACCCCCGCCGACCTCTCGAGCAGGCGCCGGAGCCAGGTCCGCGCCTCGGCGCAGAGGTGCTCGCTGCCGTCGACGACGAGCAGCATGTCCTGGCCGGCGAAGCACGCGATCGGGTTCCCGGTCCCGCACGGCAGGAAGGGCATCCCCCCGAGGGAGCCGAACGCCGACCACAACGCGGCGGGGCCGTGCGGGTGCCCGAGCTCCACGACGGCGACGCCGTCGACGAAGTTGGAGGCCAGCCGCTCGGCGGCCGCGCGCACGAGGCGGCCGCCGACCTCGCGCGGCCCCGTCACCTCGACGATCCGGCTCCGCCGGACGGCGACGAGCAGCCGGGCGAGCTCCTGGACATCCTGTGGCGCCCGCCCCGGAGGAGCGTTCGTTCGCAGGCGTCCGTGCATCATTCTTCCCCCTGGTGGCTGTGTGACGGAGACAGCACGAAGGGTCAGTTCGCACCACCGTGGGAGTGATTATGCGACACGGTGGATCAAGGTGCGGACCACGCCCGGGTGACCTCGGAGATCCGGGCCGTGGACCGCACCGGCAGGGCGATCCGGCGTCCGTCAGTGACCGCCGCCGTGGTCAGGGGCGTGAGAGGCGTGGGAGGAACCCGATCGCAGGGTTCCACCGAGCTGGTCGCGGAGCGGGGTCAGGGCCTCGGGCGAGGGGGCGGTGAGGACCCAGAGGTCGCCGACGAGGTAGGTCCCGCCGTACGGGAGGGATTCGGCCAGCCAGGCCTGTCGGCCCTCGTCGGCGGCGAAGGTGGCCATCCGGTAGGACTGCCCCGCCACCTCGCACCCGCCCTCCCGCACCTCCTCGGCGTCGACGGTGACCTCGGCGCTGCAGCCGAGGGCCGCCTCGATCCGCTCCAGCGTCGCGGGGGCACTGCGGGCGGCGGCCGCCGGGGAGGGCGGCGGCCGCTCCGCGCCGCCGCAGCCGCCGCAGAGCAGGGAGAAGAGCAGCACGGCGGCGCAGGGCACCACGTGGTGGGCGCCGATGCGGGGCTGGTCCGGCAGCATGTCGGCCGCCCCCTCAGGAGGCCGCCGGGATCTTCTTGCCCGCGCCGTCGACGGCGAACCAGAGACCCTGCTTGCCGTGCCCGTTGGTCTGGCCCGGGGCGGTGTCGCCGGTGAAGAGGTAAACCGGCCAGCAGTCGATCGTCAATTGCTGCGAGCCGTCCGGGCGTTTCACGGACCCGACCAGATCGGCGGGAATTCCGGATACTTTTTCCTTCTCCACCGGAGCGGCCGGTTTCCACGTGTTCAGACATGCGTCGAGGCAGCCGAATTTCATCGGCCAGGCACTGTCCTTGTCGAATCGGTAGAGCGTGCGCCCCTCGGAATCGACCAGGAGCTTGCCCAGCTTCGCGTCCGCCGCGAGGGAGAGGGCGTCCCCCGTCCCGCCGGCCTTACCGTGGCCCGCCATGCCACTGCCCGCCATGCCACTGCCCGCCGTACCGCCGGCGGCCTTGCCGTCCGCCGCCTTCTTCCCGTCCGGCGCCACCGCGTGCCAGGTGCCTCCGACGCCTTCGCCCTTCGCCTCGCCCGCCTTGGTGTCCTTCGCGTACCGGTACACGGGCCAGCCGCCGATCGTCAGCTGGCGGGTGCCGTCGGACCGTTCGACCTCGCCGAGCGCCCCCGCGTCGATGCCGGCGGAGGCCTTGGCGTCGTCCGCCGGAACCGCGGGCCAGGTGGTGGCACAGGACCCGTCACAACTGGATTTGGGGGGCTGGGCCGTGTCCTTGTCGAAGCGGTAGAGCGCCGAGCCGGCGGAGTCCGTGACCACGCTGCCGACGTTCGCGATGTCCCGGACGGCCAGCTCGCCGGCCTGGCCCGAGCCGGAGCCGGAGCCTGCGGGAGCGCCCGCGCCGTAACCGTCCCCGGCGGCGGAGCCGTAGACGTCCGTGTAGCCGTCGCCGATGGCCTTGTCCGCCGCGGCCGGCCGTACGGAACCCACCGAACTCCCCGTGCCCCCGCCGCTCCCGCATCCCGCCGTCAGCAGCAGTACCGCCATCGCCGATCCCGCCGCGGTGGCCACATGAAGCCTGTTGCCCATGATCTCTCCTTCGGTTTCCGTCCGGCGTGTTTTCCTACGGATATTCATAGGCCCCTCCGGGCCCACCGAATTCGAAATCCCGGGAATTTGTCAGATCGCGCCAAAGCATGAACTCCGCCCGGCCGCAGCCGTTCACCGCCCGCTCATTCCTGAATGCGCAGGGCGAGCGCCGGGCAGCGGCGGACCGCGCGGAGCGCCTTCGGCCGCAGCCGCCCCGGGACCGGCATGACGCCCTGGGAGGGGTAGCCGTCGGCGTCCAGCCGGACCACGTCGGGCAGCAGGTCCACGCACAGCCCGTGCCCCTTGCACAACGTCCAGTCCACGACGAGCCGTTCGGGGTTCTCGTCCGCGGGCAGCGGCAGCGCCCCCAGGACGCGCCGCCCGCAGCCGCTGCCGAGGGCGTGGTCGCGGAACTCCTCGGGGAAGACCGCGAGCGCGGAGGCCACGAAGGAGGACGTGCCGTCCGGATGGGAGCACGCGCCCCGTCCGAGCACCCCGCGCATCCGGGCCTGCACCGCGTCCAGGGCCGCCCCGCCCCCGCCGGCCACGAGCTGCTCCACGGCATCGGCGAGCGAGGGGAGACCCCGGACGCAGGGACCGCACTGGCCCGCCGACTCGTCCGCCATCCAGCGCGTGACCCGGGCCACTTCCCCGGCCGGGCAGGTGTCCTCGGGCAGCGGCAGTACCGCGCCCGCGCCCAGTACCGCGTCGTACGCCGCCAGCGACTGCCGTGACAGCACGGCCTCGCGGGCTGCCGCCGGGCCCAGCCAGCGGCCGTGGAAGCCGCCGATCAGCACGCCCTGGCCGGGGACCGTGCCGCACAGGTCCAGCACGTACGCCAGGGAGGTCCCGAGCGGCACCTCGACGACCGTGGACCCGGCGACCGTGAGCAGGGTGGTGCCGGGCTCGGCGGGCAGGCCCGCCATGCGGTACTCCGGCGCGCCGAGCCGCGCGGCGACGGCGAGCTGCGCGTACGTCTCGGCGTTCGACAGCAGGGTGGGCAGCCCTCCCAGTCCCCGCTCGCTGGTGCGCACCTTCTGCCCGGAGGGCAGGGCCGGCCCGCCGTCCAGCCCGCGCACGAGGGAGGTCCCCTCGCCCGTGACGAAGCGTTCGGGGAGCCTGACGACACGGACGCGGCGCCCGGCCGGGCCCCGTTCGGCGACGGCCTCCCCCAGCGACCGCTCGACGTCCTCCCGGGTGACGCCGACGACCACGTCCTCGGCTCCGAGCGCCGCCGCGGCCAGCAGGGCGCCGTCGAGCACCAGGTGCGGTACGTGCAGCAGCAGGGCGGCGTCCTTCAGGCAACTGGGCTCGCCCTCCGAGGCGTTGACGACGACGGCGCTGCGTCCGTCGCGCCCGCGCGCGGAGCGGGCGACGGCCCGGAGCTTGCGGGCGAACGGAAATCCGGCTCCCCCGCGGCCCCTCAGGCCGATGTCCTCCGCGAGCGCCACCAGACCGTCGGGCGTGTACGCGGGCAGGACGCCGTGCACGCCCAGGTGGCCGGTCCGGTCGAGCCGCGCGGCGGCGTCGAGTCCGGCCAGCAGCCGCGGCTGCCCGACACAGCCGAGCACGGGGCGTGTGACGCCGCTCATCGCCGCCCCCGCACCCCGTCGAGCGGCTCGAACGGCCGGTCCACGGGCAGGTCGACGGAGAGGTCGGCCGCCAGGTCGGCGGGCCGGAACACCTCGGGGACGGACTGCCGGGTCAGGCGCGCGGTCAGCAGCTCCGCGGCCCATTCGGCGGGTTTGCGCACGAAGGACGCCGGCTGCCGCGGCGGCGCCTGCCCCGGCACCCGGAGCGGGGAGGCAGCCCCGGCCGGCGGGCGCGCGGGCCCCGCGCGACGCTCCGTACGCAGCCTCGCGCGCAGGCGGACGGCCAGCAGCACCGCGACGGCGACCAGGCACAGGGCGTACGCGGCCGTCACCCACCCGCTCGCCGCCCGGCCGGACTTGAGGCCGTGGACGAGGGACGCGCCCCAGGCCGGGTACGCGCCCATGTGCAGAGCCCGCCACCACAGCGAGCGGCCCCGCGTGGCGAAGGCGCTGCGCACGGCCCCGGAGACGGCCACCGCGACGAACAGGTACCCGGCGAGGGTGCCGAGCCCGATCAGCAGCGGCTGGTCCCCGTCCGCGAACGGCAGGACCACCGCGGCGCCGTCGGCCTGGGACCGTGCGACCTTGACCCACACGTGCAGGCCGAGGAAGCCGAGCCCGGCGACGGCGAGGCCGCGGTGGACGCCCTGGGCGGCGAGGCGGTGCGCGGACGCGAGGAGGGTGCGGTCGGTGGCCGCCAGGCCCCACAGGACGGCGCTGGTGAGCGAGACGAGCGAGAGCACGCCCGCCCCGTAGTCGAGGAAGTCCCACAGGCGGGTCAGGACGCCGGCGCGGGCCGACACGACCAGCGCGGACAGGGCCGCCAGGACCGCGGCGCCCAGAGCGGCGGGATGGGAGCCCCCGGCCGCGGACAGCAGGGGAGGCCGCCGGAACGCCCTGCGTCCGGTGGCCGGAGCCGCGTTCGCGTCGGTGTGGCGTCTGGCTCGGCGGGCCCGGTGCGAGCGGGGCGTTCGAGTCTGGGGCAAGGGCATGTGGTCTCCCAAACGGCCGGGCCCGAGCACTTCCGCCTCGCGCTCGGCGCCCGGGGGTAGACGTCGCAACCGCTCCGCGGCGGGCGGGAGATGGGCGCCTCGCCCACCGGACCGGCCGGGAGCGGGGGCCGGAGTGCAGAAGCATCGTGGAGCTACGCAACCCCTCCACAGGATTTATCGAAACGTGATAATTTCTGGCCCTCGCACAGCCATCGCATCGAACATCCCCGGAAGATTCCCTTCCAGTGGTGCGGATGCGACGGGGTTGACGCCTGGTCCGCCGCCGTACCTCCCCGACGGCGCTCGGACCAAGGCCGCGGGACTGCAAGCGGTTGGCATGTTCCTGGAGGGAGTACGGGGGGTGTCCGAGTCCCCTGCCGGCACCGACGCCGGCGGGGAGGAGGGCCATCACCCCGGCAGGCTTGTCACCCTCCCACGGGGCAGGTCACACCCCGGCTTGAACGAGGTAACAATGTGCGAACTTCTGAACCGCATCTGGTCCCGTCCCAGAGGGGAATGGACCCGGGTACTGCGCAAGGAACTGCCCACGCTGGCGGCGGGGATGGTGGAGGAACTGCGGGAAACCATCCCGGGGTTCTCCGCTCTCGTCGAGGAGATAGACGACGAACTGGTCAGGCAGCGGGTGGAGTCGGCCCTCCTCACCGCCCTCGGTTACCGCGAATCCGCCGCGGAGGAACAGGCCCAGCGGATCCCGGCCGACCGGGAGCGGGTGGACCTGGAACTCGGCCACGGCCGGAGCCGGGACCTGCGGCCGGACCTGGAGCGGGACCTGTGTCACGGCCCGGACGGGCCCGCCCGGCCACGCGGCCCGGAGGCCGCCACCACGGCCGGGACCGGGAGCGCCGTCCCGAGCGGCACCGCCGCCACGGCGGGCCGCGCCCATGAACCCTTTCACGGCGGTTCGCCCGCACCCCTGAAGGCCGTTCCCGCGCAGCGCACCGCGGGCTCGTCCCGCGAACCCGCCCGCCGGGAGCTCTTCGCCGCGCTCACGGGCGACCTCCCCCTCCCCGACCTGGTCCTGGCCGAACTGGCGAACGCGGCCGGCTGGCCCCTGCCCGCGTCCGTACGGGCCATAGCGCCGGCCTCGCCGGCCGAGACGCAGCAGCTCGCGGCCCTCCTCGACGACTGCCTCGGCGGCATGGTCGGGGGCCAGCCGTGCCTGCTCGTCCCGACCGAGGACCCGGAGGAGCGCACCGCGCTGGACAGCGCGCTGCGCGGCCGGTTCGCCGCCGTCGGCCACCCCGTCGCACCCCGCGACACCGCCTCCTCGCTGCGCTGGGCCGTACGGCTGCTGTCCCTGACCCCGACGCGCGCCGGCCTGGACACACGGGCCGTCTACGTCGACGACCACCTCTCCACCCTGCTCCTCCTCCAGGACGAGCCGCTGGCGCACGCCCTCGCCGCGCGCTGGCTGCGTCCGCTCGCGGACCTGACCCCGCGCCAGAGCGAACGGCTCGAAGTGACCCTGCTCGCCTGGCTGGAGGGCGGCGGCGCGCCCGAGGCGGCGAAGGCCCTGAGCGTGCACCCGCAGACGGTCCGCTACCGCATGCGGCAGCTCGAGAAGCTCTTCGGTCCCGGACTGCGCGACCCCCGCACCCGGTTCGAACTGGAACTGGCCCTGCGCAGCCGCCGCCTGATGGCGCAGGTCCGGCTGCGGCCCTCCCGCGGCAGCCGCCGCGCCCGCGTGGTGACCGCCGATTTCCGGCCGCCGCTGGGCGCCGGACGCATCGCCCGCGTCAACGGCCTCTGATCCCACCGCCCAGGCCGACCGGCCGCCCGGCCCACCCCCGCCCGGCGCGCCCGGTACGGCACGGCGCAGCACAGCGAGAACGCCCCGCCGCCGAGGCGGCATGACGGTGCCGGTCCGAAGGATCCTTCGGACCGGCACCGTCCGTGTGGGGCGGGAGCGGGGAGGCGGTCCGCCCCGGGCCTGTCAGCCGCAGGTGCGGCCGCCGTTGATGCAGCGCACCGCCTCGGCCATCAGCGCGTCCGGCATGACGTTGATGAAGTCTCCGTGGTCGGTCACCGGCTTGTGCAGCTGCTCGGGGAAGCTGTCCACCGCGATGCGCGCCCCGGGGGGCACCGCGTACACGATGCGCTGCACCAGCTGCGGGAGCGCCTTGAAGCCCGCGCCGCAGGAGCCGTCGCGGGCCGCGAAGGCCACGTGCGTGCGGTGGTTGGCGCTGTCGGTGTTCCGGCCGTCCCAGCAGCTCTGGAAGCTGAACGTCCGCACCACGTCGCTGCCCTTGGGACAGACCGGGTACTTGTCCTTCAGCTGCCGGTTCTCGAATCCGGTGCAGCTCCACGAGGCGTTGGCGTTGGCCGGCCCGTTGGTGAGGGCCTTCGCGTCACCGGTGATGATCCGCAGGAAGCGGGGCATGGCGGTGACGCGGGAGACGGCGCTGCCCTTGAACTGGATGGTCACCTGCTTCGGCCGCAGGATCGTGCCGACGTTGGCGTCCTGGCCGCCGCCGGGGGCGGCCGCGTCCTGTTCCGCCTTGCCGTCGCGCACCCGCAGCACGGGCCAGTAGTACGTGGACAGGTCGCCGTTGGTGCACGTGGTCCCGGAGGCGGCCAGGCTGTTGTTGGTGGAGAAGGCGTCCGCGGTCTTGTTGCCCACATAGTCGTGCATGTGGTGGGCGCCGTTGCTCACTCCGGGGGCGACGATCACGTTGTCCGGATTGAGGTGGCGGTTCTCGTTGCGGCCACACTGCACGGTGAAGGAGCCTTTGGACGCACCGGCCTTGGGCTTCGGGGCACGGACGTTGGGTTTCACCGAGCCGATGGCGACGAAGTCCTTGCGCGCCGGGCCGCCCTTCGCGCGGGCGGCGGCCAGGCCCGCCGTGTCCTCGGCGACCGGCGCCTCCCGCATCGCGCAGGCGCTCAGCCCGTCCAGCCCGTCGGGGCGCGCGGCGCTCTTGCCGATCGCGTCGGACATCCGGCCGATCGTCTTGTCCCGTTGGTCCTTCAGCTCTCCGAGCAGCGCGTCGCCCTGCGCCTTGCCCGTGGCGAGCCGCTGGTAGGCGTCGGCGATCTGGGTGTCGAGCCCCGCGAGCTCCTGGTCCACCTCGGGCCGCGCCCCGTCGGGCACCTCGCGCAGCTGCTCGCCCACGTCGGGGCAGTCGATGGTCGCCGTGACGGGCGCGGAGCGCGCCGAGTCCTGTCCGGCGGAGGCTCCCTGGGCGGCGACCACGACGGCGCCGCCGCCGAGAGCCAGGGCCGCCGCGAGGGCGAGCGCCTTGTACGAGGGCCGGAGCCGGCGTTTGTGCCCGGTGCGACTCGTCCGGCCCGTGCGGCTCGTACGGCCTGCGCGGCTCGTACGGCTCGTTCGACTCATGCGATCACTTCACTTCCTCGGTCGGGAATCGTTGGAGGAGGCGGGTACGGGGTCCGCGAGGCCCTCGAAGTCGACCAGCCCACTGGCCTCGAGGACCGCGATGTGGTCCAGGACCGTGGTGTTGGCGTCCGTGGCCAGCTCTCGGACCATCGAATTGCGCGTCTGCGCCCGCACTTGGGCCACGAGGGCGAACACCTTGCCGTGCGCCCTGCGCAGCAGCTGGACGAACAGTCGTTCGTACGCGGGTCCTTGGGCGCGGTTCAGCTGGTCGAGCCAGGCCCGCTGCTGTTCGCTCGGCCGGTCCGGAAGTTCGAGGCCGAGGGCCTGGCCGACCTCCAGGACCCGGCGGTCCAGCTCCGTGTGCCCCTCGATGAGGTGTTCCCCGGCGGTCCGCACCGCCGGAGCCGACCCGCGCTGTTCGGCCTGCCTCCCGGCGGGCAGCTCCCACAGGCCGGCGAGCCGCACCTTGCGGACGAAGTCGCGGTCCTGGGGGGTGAGCGGCCCGAAGGCCGTACTCATGACCCCGCCACCGTCGTCGTCGGCCGACGCGGGAACCGCGGGGGGAACCGGGGGGGGGGGGGGGGGGGCCGCCCCCCCCCCCCGGGGGGCGGCGACAAACGCGCTGACTGCCGAGGGGGGCGGGGCGCGGGCGAGGAGCCGCCGCCCCACCCACTCACTC
>NZ_JBSGWY010000037.1:20261-73200 GCF_053609145.1 Streptomyces sp. NPDC054961
GGGGGGGGGCCCCCCGCCGGCGCTCCCCCCCCCCCCCCCGCGGCGGCGGGGCGCCGGGCGGGCGCGCGGGGGGGGGCGGCCGGGGGGGGGGGGCCCCCCCCCCCCCGCCGAAGTTCCGCACGGGGATCAACAGCGCGATCAGCGTGAGGGCGAGGGCGCCGATGACGATGCCCGTACCCATCACGTGTCGCGATGCGACCGACATGCTGCCGACGGTGGACCGGCGGATTGACGGCACTGCGCCTCCTTGCTGCCTGGACCGGGAGCGCGCCTGCGGCTCTCGGTCTCCGGGTGGCAAGGGACGCTAGTACCCGCCGGGGCACCTCTTTCGAAGCCCCATCACGAATGGACAAACATCCGGGTGGCGGCCCGGAGGGCTGCTATGGGGGCGGGACCAACGGGGTGGATTTCCCCGTCAGTTGTCCGGATACCGCCTGGTTCATGAGGTGCGCGGAGGCCGAACCCCGCCCCTACTTCCCGGCCCGCCGCACGGTGACGCGGGCCGGGCGGCCCGTCACCGGCTCCCGCCCCGGACCGGTCCGGCTCCCCCGCAGCGGGGTCAGCAGCCCCGAGGCGGCGATCAGCAGGCACAGCGCCCCGGCGGCCAGGCTCACCGGCGGGACCCCGTGGCGGCCGGCCAGCCACATGAGCAGCGCGGCCCCCGCCGGGCCCGAGGCGTTGTGCACCGTCCAGAACGCGGAGGTGACCCGCCCCAGCAGGTGGTCGGGGGTGACCTCCTGGCGCAGGGTCATGGAACAGACACCGCCCACGGTCAGCCCGAACATGAGGAAGGTCGCCGTCACGGCGATCACCGGCAGACTGCGGCTGACCCCCATCACCGCCACCGACACCCCGATCAGGGCCGTCGCGCCCAGCCAGCAGGTGCCGAAGCCGAGGGTCCGCCGGAGCCGTCCCGCGGCGAGGGCGGCCGCGACGACGCCGATGCCGCTCACGGCGATCACGTAGCCGACCGTGGACGCGTCCCGGCCGAGTTCGACCTGGACGCGGTAGATCAGCAGGTCGGTGGCGCCGAGGGTGACGAAGGTCAGCAGGGTGAGCAGGACGGTCAGCGGGCGCAGCAGGGCGTGCGCCCACAGGAAGCGGAAGCCCACCACGAACACCTCGCGCAGCTTCGTCTCCTCGGCCGGTCGCGCGGGCTCCTCGCTCCGGACGGCGAACCTGACCCCAGCCAGACTGACCGCCGAGACCAGGAAGGTGGCCCCGTCCAGGGCCAGCGCCCAGTCGGCACCCACCCCGACGATGAGGGCACCGGCCACGACCGGTCCGAGAATGGTTCCGAGGGCGAAGGTGCCCAGCAGCCGCCCGTTGGCGGTGCCCAGGTCGGCGGGATCCACCAGACCCGGCACGGCGGTCACGTACGCCACGTCGAAGAGCGTCTTCAGGAGCGCGACCAGCACGGTCAGCCCGTACAGCAGCCAGATCCCCGAGCCGCCGGCCGACCACAGCAGCGGTACGGAGCACAGCAGCACCGCCCGCGCGAGATCGCAGCCGATCATCAGCCGGCGGCGGTCCACCCGGTCCACCACGTGGCCCGCGAAGGTTCCCGCCGCGATGGCGACGGCCCCGCCGACGCCGGTGACCAGGCCCATCTGGAAGGCGGACCCGGTGGCCTGGAGGACCAGCAGCGGCAGCGCGAGCATCGAGACGGAGCCCCCGAGCACGGACAGTGCCTGACCGAGCCAGAAGACGGTGAAGTCCTTGTTTCCCCTGAGCGAGCTCATCCCAGCAGGGCGTAGACGGTGGAGGCCTTCGCGGCCGGTTCCGGCGCGCCGTCGGCGGTCATGGTGATGTCGGCGAAGGCCATCCGCTTGCCGAGTTTGGTGATCCGTACGTCGATCAGCACGTCGGCTCCGACCACCGGCCGCTGGAAGCTGGTGGACTGCTGGACGGTGGTCATCGGGCCGTACGCCCCGCGCGCGGCGGAGATCGCGATGACGGTGGCGGTGTCGGCGGCGGCCATGAGGGCCTGGCCGCTGAGGCCTCCGCCGTCGCGGGCGAGAGCGTCCGACCAGGGCAGCCGGAGCACGGCGTGCCGCTCGCCCGTCTCCTGGACGGTGAGCCCGAGAGCGAGCACCCAGGGGGCGAAGTTGTCGTTGAGGATCTTGTCGGCGTCTGCCGGTGTCAGTGTCACCGGGTGATTGTGGCGGCCCGGCACGGGCCGCCACAACATCCTTTCCTCAGAGCGAAGCGGCCAGCTCGGTGCCCTGGCGGATGGCCCGCTTGGCGTCGAGCTCGGCGGCCACGTCGGCTCCGCCGATCAGGTGCGCCTCGACCCCGGCCGCGAGCAGCGCCTCGTACAGGTCGCGGCGCGGCTCCTGGCCGGTGCAGAGCACCACCGTGTCGGCGGGCACGAGGCGCTGCTCGCCGTCCACCGTGACGTGCAGCCCCTCGGCGTCGATGCGGTCGTACGCGGCTCCCGCGACCGAGACGACGCCGCGGTGCTTGAGCTCGGCGCGGTGGATCCAGCCGGTGGTGGTGCCGAGGCCGGCTCCGACCTTGGTGGTCTTGCGCTGGAGCAGGTGGACCTGGCGCGGCGGGACCGGGCGTTCGGGGGCCGCGAGGCCGCCGGGGCCGGTGTAGGCGGTGTCGACGCCCCAGTGGCGGAAGTAGACGGCGGGGTCCTGGGAGGCGCCTTCGCCGCTGTCGGTGAGGTACTCGGCGACGTCGAAGCCGATGCCGCCGGCGCCGAGGACCGCGACGCGCTCGCCGACGGGGGCTCCGTCGCGCAGGACGTCGAGGTAGCTGACGACGTTGGGTCCGTCGACGCCCTCGATGTCGGGGGTGCGGGGGGTGACTCCGGTGGCGACGACGACCTCGTCGTAGCCGCGCAGGGTCTCCACGTCGGCGCGGGTGTCCAGCTTGACCTCGACCGCGCGCTCGGCGAGCTGGGTGCCGAAGTAGCGGATGGTCTCCTCGAACTCCTCCTTGCCCGGGATGCGGCGGGCGATGTCGAGCTGGCCGCCGATGTGGCCGGAGGCCTCGAAGAGGGTGACGGCGTGGCCGCGCTCGGCGGCGGAGACGGCGCAGGCGAGGCCGGCCGGGCCGGCGCCGACGACGGCGACGCGCTTCTTCAACTGCGTCGGAGACAGGACGAGTTCGGTCTCGTGGCAGGCGCGCGGGTTGACCAGGCAGCTGGTGATCTTGCCGCTGAAGGTGTGGTCGAGGCAGGCCTGGTTGCAGCCGATGCAGGTGTTGATGGTCTCGGACCGGCCGGCGGCGGCCTTGGCGACGAAGTCGGCGTCGGCGAGGAAGGGGCGGGCCAGCGACACCAGGTCGGCGCGACCGTCGGCCAGCAACTCCTCGGCGATCTCCGGGGTGTTGATGCGGTTGCTGGTGACGAGGGGGACGGAGACCGAGCCCATCAGACGCTTGGTGACCCAGGTGTAGGCGCCGCGCGGTACGGAGGTGGCGATGGTGGGGATGCGCGCCTCGTGCCAGCCGATGCCGGTGTTGATGATGGTGGCGCCGGCCGCCTCGATCTCCTTGGCGAGGTGGACGACCTCGTCGAGGGTGGAGCCGCCGGGGATCAGGTCGAGCATCGAGAGGCGGTAGATGAGGATGAAGTCCTCGCCGACGGCCGCGCGGGTGCGCCGGACGATCTCCAGCGGGAAGCGCACGCGGTTCTCGTAGGCACCGCCCCAGCGGTCGGTGCGCCTGTTCGTGGCGGCGGCGATGAACTCGTTGACCAGGTAGCCCTCGGAGCCCATGATCTCGACGCCGTCGTAGCCGGCGAGCTTGGCGAGGCGGGCGGCGCGGACGAAGTCCTCGATCGTGCGCTCGACGTCGGCGTCGGAGAGCGCGTTCGGGACGAAGGGGCTGATGGGGGCCTGCAGGGCGCTGGGGGCGACCAGGTCCTTGTGGTAGGCGTAGCGGCCGAAGTGCAGGATCTGCATCGCGATCTTGCCGCCCTCGGCGTGCACGGCCTCGGTGATCACCCGGTGCTCCGCGGCCTCGTCCTCGGTGGTGAGGCGGGCGCCTCCCTCGAAGGGGCGGCCGGCGTCGTTCGGGGCGATGCCGCCCGTGACGATCAGGCCGGCGCCGCCACGGGCGCGCTCGGCGTAGAAGGCGGCGAGGCGCTCGAAGCCGCGCTCGTGCTCTTCGAGGCCGGTGTGCATCGAGCCCATGATCACGCGGTTCGGCAGGGTGGTGAAGCCGAGGTCCAGGGGGCTCAGCAGGTGCGGGTACCGGCTCTGGGAACTCATGGGGGGCGCCTCCTCGCGCGGGGGTGATGACCCTGTTCTAGCTGAGCGGGCGCTTATTTTGCAACTAGGTGCAAAATAGCGCCAAGGGGCTCCGGCGGCCGTATCCGCAGGTCACGGGCCCTGTACGCCCAGGCCTGTGGCGGAGCTCACGACCCGTGGACCCCGAAGACCGGGCGCGTCCGTTCCGTCCGGCGGCGCCTGACGGAACCGCCGGACTCCCGCCGCGACGCCCCGTACGGCGACGGCCTATACGGCGACGGCCTCCACGAGGGACGGCGGCGCCGGGGTCGGCAGGATCCGCTCGACCCGGAAGCCCGCCCGCGCCAGCAGGGCGTCGAGCTCAGCGGCGGTGCGCTCCCGGCCCCTCAGGAGCATCAGCATGACGATGTCCATCTCCACCCCCGGGTGCGGGGCGCTGGCCTCCGGCAGGACCATGTCCACCACGAGGAGCCGGGCGCCGGCGGTCGCCGCCCGGCGGACCGAGCCGAGGATGCGCAGCGCGTCCTCGTCGTCCCAGTCGTGAAGGATGTGCTTGAGCACGTAGAAATCGCCCCCAGTGGGCACGGTGGCGAAGAAGTCGCCGCCCTCGATCTCGTAGCGGCCCGCCAGCCCCGGTCCGTTCAGGACGTGTCCGGCCACCGTGGCCGGCTGGCCGAAGAGCACCCCCGTCAGGGTGGGGTCGCGGGTCAGGAACGCCCGCAGCAGGCCCCCGCGCCCGCCGGCCACGTCGACCACCCGCGAGCCGGGCGGGAAGGCGTACCCCTGCGCGACGAGTCCGTCGACCGGACCGGAGAGCGTCGCCATCGCGGTGTCGAAGGTCGCGCGGTCCTCGGGGGACTTGGCGAGGTGGTCGAAGAAGGCGGCGCCATGGGCCTCGGTGAAGCCGGGCTGTCCGGTGCGCAGGGTGTCCGTGAGCCCGTCGGCCGAGCGGCGGAGCATCGGGTCGGTCATCAGCAGCACGGACGGGTGCCGCGAGCCCGGCAGGTCGGTGCGCAGCCCCTGTCCCTCCTCGGTGAGCCGGAACGCTCCGCGTTCGTCCTCCCGGAAGAGCCCCCGGACGGCGAGCAGGCGCAGGATCCGGTGGAGCGAGGGGCCGTGGGTGGCGGTGCGGGCGGCGAGCTCCGCGGCCGTGCGGGGGCCTTCGGCGAGGTGGTCGGCTATCCGGTGGACGGCCACGGCCCGCAGCGCGGCGGAGTGGATGTGGCCGTACATGGCGTCGTGCAGCGGGGACGGAGCGAAGAGGTCGGTCGGCTCGATCGGCTCACCGGTGGCACTGGGCACGGTTCCACTCCCGAGGTCAGGGGACACCTACCCCTCCATGCTCGCCCACCCGTCCCGCCTTCCGAGGGCGTTCCCTGCCCGGTCCGCCCCGTCAAGGGCGAATTCGGGGCGCGGGCGTGCGGCGGCCCGGCGCCCGCCGCGCCCGTGAACCGCTGCCGCGCCGCGGACGTGTGGGGGAAGGCGGCGGAGCCCCGGCCCGGATGACCGGCCCGGGGCCCCGCGGGAGAGGCGGTTCAGGAGCGGTGGAGACGGATCGTGAGGATCTGGAACGGGCGGAGGGTGAGGGCGACCGCGCCGTCCGGGGCGGGCGCGCCCACGGCCGCGCCCTCCAGGGGGCGTTCGAGGAGGTCGCTCTCGACCGCCGCCGACAGCGGGAAGCCCGCCGTCAGCGTCGCGTTCGCGCGGCCGCCGCGGGATTCGTAGAGGCGGACGACGACGTCGCCGCCGCGGTCCTCGGCGAGCTTGACCGATTCCACGACCACCGCGTCGTTGTCCACCGCCACCAGCGGGGTCACCGGACCCGCCCCGCGCAGCACGCGCTCGGGCAGGTTCAGCGCGTGTCCCTCCCGGACCGCGTCGGCGACGGCCGCGCCCGGGGCGAGCGAGAAGCGAAGGGTGTGCGCGCCCTGGTCGGTCTCCGGGTCGGGGTAGCGCGGGGCCCGCAGCAGGGAGAGCCGGACCGTGGTGGTCTGCCCGCCGTCGGCGCGCATGGCGCGGGTCACGTCGTGCCCGTACGTGGAGTCGTTGAGGACGGCGACGCCCCAGCCCGGCTCTTCCACGTGGATCCAGCGGTGGGCGCAGATCTCGAACTTGGCCGCCTCCCAGGACGTGTTGGTGTGCGTCGCCCGGAACACGTGCCCGAACTGCGTTTCCGATGCGGACCGTTCGGCCTTGACGTCGAGGGGGAAGGCCGCCTTCAGGAACTTCTCCGTCTCGTGCCAGTCCACGTCCGTGACGATGTCCACCGTCTTGGCCCCGGCCCGCAGCGTGAGCGACTGGACGACCGCGGACGAGCCGAACGACCGGGCGACCCGTACCGTCGCCGACGGGGCCCCGGCCTCGGTGACCTCCAGCGCGTCCACCCCGACGAGGTCGGTGACCTTGTTGCGGTAGAACGCGTCGATGTCCCAGGCGTCCCACATGTTCGGGAAGTCGGGGTGGATCTGGAGCAGGTTCGCGGCGGCTCCCGGCGCGACCGACTCCCGTCCGGCCTCCAGGTCGTACACGGACACGATCAGGCCGCGGCCGTCGATCTCCACGCGCAGGCGCCCGTTGGCGAGGACCTTCCCGCCTCCGCGGCGCTCCTCCACCGTGACGGGCCGCCCGGCGGTCTGCGGCCGGCCCGCTCCGCCGGCCGGGACTCCGCGCCGGGCGTGCGGGGCACAGTTGAAGACGAGCTCCTCCTCGCCCGGGCCCGCCAGGGCGGTCTGCGCCGCGCGGGTGAGCGCCCGCAGTTCCTCCCGTACGCGTCCGTACGTCGCGCGCGCCTCGCGGTGCACCCAGGCGATGGAGGAGCCGGGAAGGATGTCGTGGAACTGGTGGAGCAGCACGGTCTTCCAGATCCGCTCCAGGTCCTCGTACGGGTACGCGTACCCGGGGGCCCTCACCGCGGCGGTGGACGCCCACAGTTCGGTCTCGCGCAGCAGCGATTCGCTGCGCCGGTTGCCCTGCTTGGTCTTGGCCTGGGAGGTGTACGTACCGCGGTGCAGCTCCAGGTAGAGCTCGCCGGCCCAGACGGGCGCGTCCCCGTACTCGGCGTGCGCCTTCTCGAAGAACGCGTCGGGGCGCTCGATCTCCACGCGCGGGGAGCCCTCGAGGTCCCGCTGCCGCTTGGCGCGCGCCAGTTGCTCGCGCGTCGGGCCACCGCCGCCGTCACCCCACCCGAAGGGGGCCAGCGAGCGCGAACCCCGGCCCTTCTCCTGGTAGTTGCGGGCCGCGTGCGCCAGCTGGGCGCCGCCGAGGTCCGAGTTGTAGGTGTCGACGGGCGGGAAGTGCGTGAACACGCGGGTGCCGTCGATGCCCTCCCACCAGAAGGTGTGGTGGGGGAACTTGTTGACCTGCGACCAGGAGATCTTCTGGGTCAGGAACCACGTGGAGCCGGAGAGCTTGACGATCTGCGGCATCGCGGCCGTGTAGCCGAAGGAGTCGGGCAGCCAGACGTTCTTGGTCTCGATGCCGAACTCGTCGAGGAAGAACTTCTTGCCGTACAGGAACTGGCGGGCCATGGCCTCGCCGCCGACCATGTTGGTGTCGGACTCCACCCACATGCCGCCGACCGGCACGAACTGCCCGTCCGCGATCTTCTTCTTGACCCGCTCGAAGAGCTCGGGCCGGTAGGTCTTGATCCAGTCGAGCTGTTGCGCCTGCGACATCGCGAAGACGAACTCGGGATGCCCGTCCATCAGGCCCAGCACGTTGGAGGCGGTGCGCGCGACCTTGCGCACGGTCTCGCGCAGCGGCCACAGCCACGCCGAGTCGATGTGGGCGTGCCCGATCGCGCTGATCCGGTGCGCGGAGGCGGCGGCGGGGGCGGCGAGCGCCCCGGCGAGCTCGGCGCGGGCGGCGGCCGCCGTGCCGGGTACGTCGGCCAGGTCCACCGCGTCGAGGGCGCGGTCGACGGCGCGCAGGATCTCGTAGCGCCGGGCGTCGCCCTCGTCGAGCTGCACCATCAGGTCGTGGAGGACTTCGAGATCCTGGACGAGTTCCCATACCTCGGTCTCGAAGACGGTCAGGTCCATCCGGGCGAGCCGGTAGAGGGGGTGGTCCCCGCTGGTCTGCCGGTCGCCCTCGTACGTGACCGCGTGGTCGATCAGGACGGGGTTCGAGGCGCCCTCGACGTACCACTCGACGCGCTCGCCGCCGGCCGCGCGGTCGGCGACGCGCACCCAGTCGTTGTACGGGTTCAGCGCCTTGACCTCGGTTCCGTCGGCCCGGTGGACGAGGCCCTCGCACTGGAACCCGGGCATCATCCGGTCGAAGCCGAGGTCGAGGACGGCCTCCACCGTGCGGCCGGCCCAGTCGGCGGGGACGGTGCCGGTGAGCTTGAACCAGGTGGTGCCCCAGGCCGGGCCCCACGCGTCACCGACGGCGCAGGGGCCGTACGGGGCGGAAAGCCCCTCGGCGACGGGGACGGGCTCGCCGGGGGCCTCCCAGCGCTCCACGGTCAGCGGGACCGAGCGCGCGTGGACGGCGGGCTTGATGCGCTCCTTGAGGACGCGGCGGAGGCGGTGTTCGGTGATGCTGCGGTCGTCGTGCATGACGGCTGCTCCAGGTTGGGGGTGGTGCGAGCGAATCGTGCGGGTGGACGGACGGACGGGGGAAGCCGCAGGGGGCGCGGGTCAGGTCTTGACGGCTCCCTCGCCGACGCCCTTGAAGAAGAAGCGCTGGAGGGCGAAGAAGAGGAGCACGATCGGGATCAGCGCCGTCATCGCCCCCGCGGCGATGATCCGCTGGTCGCTGACGGTGGTGGCGCCGGCCAGGGTCTTGAGGCCGAGTTGCAGGGTGTAGTGGTCGCTGTCGGTCAGCACCAGCAGGGGCCAGAGGAAGTCGTCCCAGGCGCCCATGAAACTGGTGATGCAGACGACGGCCAGGGCCCCCTTGGCGGCGGGGAGGAAGACCCGGGTGAAGCGGGTCCACTCGTTGGCGCCGTCGATGACCGCGGCCTCCTCGACCTCCCTGGGTACGGAGAGGAAGGCCGATCGCAAGACCATGATGTTGAGGACGGAGACCGCGCCGGGCAACCAGACGCCGATGAGGGTGTCGACCAGGCCCATCTCGCGGACCGTGAGGAACATCGAGATCATCACGGACTCGAAGGGGAACATCAGCGTCGCCACCAGGACGGTGAAGACGGCCTTGCGGCCCTTCCAGGCGGCGCGGGAGAGGGCGTAGCCGCCCATGGCCGCGAACAGCATGTTCGAGGTGACGGCGAGGAGCGCCACCGTCAGGGTGTTGCCGACGTACTGGAACAGTGGGAACGATTCGGCGACCCGGACGTAGTTGTCGAGGGTGGGCCGCGAGGGCAGGACCCCGTCGTACACGTTCTCGGTGCGGCCGCGGATCGAGGTCAGGAACTGCCAGACGATCGGCCCGATCATGATCACGAGCATCAGGAGGAGCGTGGCGTACCGGGCGGCGAGGCCGGTCCAGTGGCGCCGGGCGTCGGCTCCCACGCGCCGGCCCGCCGTTTTCCCGGGGGCGGGGAGGGCGCTCACCCTTCGTCTCCCTTCGACAGACGGCGGCCCAGCAGGCTGAAGACCAGCGTCAGGAGGAACAGCAGGATGGAGAGGGCGGCCGCGTAGCCGGTCTCGCCGGCGAAGCCGAGACCGACCTGCCGGATGAGGAAGGGCAGGGTGCGGGCTCCGCCGCCGGGGCCGCCGCTCTCGCCGCCGAGGATGTAGATCTCGGTGAAGACGCGGAGCGCGGAGATCGCGGAGAGGGTGCCGACGAGCAGCATCATCGGCTTCACCTGGGGGACGGTGATGCTGAAGAAGCGGCGGACGGGACCGGCGCCGTCGAGCGCGGCGGCCTCGTAGAGGGAGGGGGAGACGTTCCCGAGGGCCGCCAGGTAGAAGACCATGTAGTAGCCGAGGCCCTTCCACACGGTGACGATCATGGCGGAGACCAGCAGCATGCCGCTGTCGGTCAGGAACGGGATCGGTTCGGAGATGACGCTGAGCTCGATGAACAGCCTGTTGACCAGCCCGTCACTGCGCAGGACCCACTGCCAGATGAGGCCGACGACCACGGCCGAGGCGATCACCGGGGTGTAGAACGCCGACCGGAAGAAGCCGATGCCGGGGACCTCGGTCCGCACGAGGACCGCGAGGGCCAGGGGCAGGAACACCAGGCACGGGACGACGACCACGAGGTAGAGCACGCTGTTGCCGGTCGCGACCCAGAAGTCCGGGTCGGCGAACGCGCGGGTGTAGTTGTCGAAGCCGACGAAGCCGCCGCCGCGCAGGATCTGCGCGTCGGTGAAGGAGAGGATCACGGTGTTGACGAACGGCCAGAGGCTGAACGCCGTCACCATCACCAGGCCCGGTGCGAGGAAGAGGTACGGGGTCCACCACGTGCGGTGGCGCAGTCCCGTCTCGGCCTCCATGGCCCGCCTGGCCGCCTTGGCCGCCTTGCCCTCCGGGGCCGACGTCACTTCCGCGCCGCCTTGGCGAGCAGCTCGTTCGCCTCCTCCTGCGCCCTCCTCACCGCCGTCTTGGCGTCCTGCTCGCCCGTGATGGCCTTCTGCACCTCGCGCACGACCGCGTCGCCGACCTGATTGGTCCACTGGACAGGGGTGTTGGCGTCGAGGTCCGCGGTCTTCAACTGCTCGGCGCCGACGGCCCGGGCCAGCGTCTCCGCGTCCGTGCCGTCGCCCTTGTCCGCGAAGTACGGGTCGGCCAGTCCGGTGGCGTTCGACGGGTAGATGGTGGCCTTCTTCGAGAACGCCACCTGGTTGGGGCCGTTGGTGACCCATCGGGCGAACTCGGCCGCCGCGTCCATGTGCCGGGTGTCCTTCCTGATGCCGAGCGACTGGGCGTAGATGCCGATGTGGCCGAGCTTTCCGGTGACGGCGTTCGCGACCCGCGTCTGGGCGTAGACCTGCGGGGCGTTCTGCTTGATGTCCCTCACGAAGCCCGGCGAGCCGGGGCCGAAGACGATCTTCCCGCCACCGTAGAGCTGGTTGATGTCGGCCGACGTGAGCAGAGACTCCTTGGGCATGGCGCCCTTGTCGTACAGGTCCTTCATCCGCTCGACCCAGCCGACGGCCTCGGCCGTGTCGAAGGTGAACCGGTCCCGCTTCTCGTTCAGGACCGGTATGCCCATCTTCTGCCAGTCTCCGGGCAGCCGGCCCTTGGGGTCGGCCATGAACGCGGCGTACCGGCCACCGGAGGTGGCGGCGATCCGCTCGGCGTAGTCGAAGAACTGCTCGATGCTCGTCGGCGGCTTCGCCGGATCGAGACCGGCCTTCTCGAAGAGCTCCTTGCTGTACGTGAGGATCTCCGGGGTCACGTACCAGGGGTACGCGTACACGCCGTCGCCCTTGCCGGGCAGCTTGAACTGCTGCCACGCGCCCGGGACGTACTCCTTGGCCGCCTCGGGATCGAGCGTGGCCACGTCGGCGAGCATGCCCCGGTCGCCGAGGAGCTGGAAGGAGTCGGTGGAGAGGTTGACCACGTCGGGCAGGGCCCCGGCCTGGGCGTCGGCGACGAGCTTCTCGTTGTAGCCGTCGCCCGGCACGTCCTCCCACTTCACCTCCACGTCGGGGTAGCGCTCCTCGAAGGAGTCGATGACGCCCTGCACGTACGAGGTGAACACGGGCTTCAGCTGAAGGGTGCGGAAGGTGATCCGGCCGGCCACCTTCCCCGTCCTCTCCCCCTCCTTCACGTCCCCCGTGCCTCCGCTCACGCCGCATGCGGAGGCTGCGAGGAACGTGGCGGCCACGAGTGTGGCCATGGCCGAACGGGTCGCGGTCTTTCGGGTCATCGTCGCCGCCTTCAGGGGGAGTTCCGGCCTCGTCGCCGGAGCACTGCGCCCAAACTGGCCCGAAATCAAGTCGCCGTCAATACGACCAAAGCCCAGGCCGCCGGACACCCGTAAGTACCGATTTCCCACAGGAGCGCGGAGGACCGTCCGAAATACCCTCCCTGACCCGGCGCTGAACTGCACTGATGCGCTTTAGTACACAATACGTTTGGCGGAATATCGATGAGGCAACGAACCTCCCTTGCCTTCCAACTTCCGCGTTCTTATGATCCGTTGCACGGCGCGGCACGGTGCGGGCACTAATGCGCTTTACCTCGCACCCGCGCATCGGCTCCGCCGCTCACGGCGAGCCCCCGTCGCGCTGCCCTCGCGGAGCGCCCGGCCGTCGGCGGGTCCGTCCGTGCGGGGGGGGGCGGGTCCAGCCGGTTCCGGTACCGGATGGTGGGCGCGATCTCGGCCGGGGTAGATTCGGCGGCTCGGCGTGTAGCTCAGCAGCCAGAGCACCGACCTGCACAGTCGGAGGGCGCAGGGGCAGGACCTGCCACGCCGGCGATGAACGGGAACAACCGCATGACGCGACCGGCTTGGGTCGACTTCCACCTGGGCCACAGCCGGCCACGGCCCTACGAGCGGGACGCCGCCCTGCTGGCCGGCGTGCCGCCGACCCGGCGCGCCCTGTTCGTGCACGGTCTCACGGGGCCCGGGCTCGCAGCGCTCTGGTCCCTCCTCGAGAGCGGCCGTTACGAACTCCACGCTCCCCAGGAGGCCGCGCTGCTGTGCGTGGCGTGGCTGTTGCGGTCCGGCGACCTGGAGACCGCAGCCGAACTCGCCTTGCTCCTGGACCCGTTCGCGGACCTCCAGCCGTTCACCCCGCGCCCCGGGGCCACCGGGTCCGCCGACTCCGGGATCACGGGCTCCGCGCGCGAGGCGGCCCGGCTGCTCGCGCGGCAACGGCAGAACCCGGCCGTCGCCGCGCAGCGCGAGGCGCTGACCGTGTGGCGGCCCTTCGAGGACGAGTTGCTCGCGTACTGGCTGCGGGCGCACGCGCGCGCCGCCCACGCCCCGCGCGCGGAGGCCGCCGCCCTCATGACGCGGTACGAGGCCCTCGCCGCGGCCCACCCCCTGACCGGCCGGCACCGCTACCCGAAGTCGAACGCGTCGGTCTTGCTGCGGGCACTGGCCGAACGGGCCGACGGCCGCGAACTGCCGCCCCCGCTGGCCGGGTCGCTCCGGCACGCCGTCACCTCGATGGTCGCCAAACGCGGCCGGCCCGGCTCCCCCGAGCACACCCGGCTGCGCCAGGAACAGGTACGCCAGGCCGCCGTCCTGCGCGGCCCGTTCGCGCCCGTCCCCGACCGGTCGAGGATCCCCCACCCCGTCGGCCGGGCCGACGCGGCCGCCCCCACCGACCCGGCCGACCTGGCCGGCCCCACCGACCCGGCCCACCCGGCCGGCCCGTCGGCCCCGGACACCGCGCTGCCCCGGGCCGACGCGCTCGTCGACCTCGCGGCCGCCGAAGAGGCGCGGGCCGCATGGGAGACTGGGCTGTCCGGCGTCCGCCTGCCGCAGTCCGCCGGAGCCGCCCTCGCCCGGGCGTACCACCCGGAGGTCACCGACCCCGCGCTGCGGATCCTGCTGGCGAAGCTGTACCAGGGCGGCGCCCGCTACTGCTCCCACCTGTGGAATTTCGCCGGCCTCGCGGAGCTCCCCTGGATCCGCGCGGTGGCGGGACCGCCCTCACGCGATCCCGGGGCGCTCGCCTTCGCCCTGCGACAGCTGGCCACCGTGACGACGGAAGCCTCCTGCGCCTCCGTCACCGATCCGAGCCTGCCGCTCGTCCGCGGACTGTCCGCGCTGGCCCACGAGGCCGGGGTCCCGGCCTCGTTCGCGGCGGAGCCCTTCGCCGACCGGGACACCGGGGGCGTGAGCCAGGACGTCCTGCCCGCCGCGCGCGTGGCCGCCGAGCTGCTGCGCGGGACGCCGTACGCGCGCTACTACGGCATCGACTACGCCGCGGTCCGCGCCCTGGCCGACGCCGACGACCGGCAGGGCTTCGCCGCCCTGTGCGTCGCGCGCGCCGGCCGCGCGGCACCGGGCACCCCGTTCACCCGGCACGGGAACTCCCCGGAACTCGCCGTCGAGCCCGCCGTGATCGAAGAGGTCCGGGTCCTGACGGCCTTCAACCTGGCCGCGCTGGTCCACCAGATCGGCGTCGTCCCGGGTCCCGACGCCGCGGCCCTCGCCCGGTCCGCGTTCACCGCCGCGCGCCGCCGCGCCGCCACCCCCGCCAGGACGGCCCGCGCCTGGCGGCACCTGCTGTTCCACCTCTCGTTCTGCGCCCCGGACCAACAGGCCTCCGTCCTCGACTGGATCGACTCCGAGACCGCCCGCCTCCCCCGCGGCACGGCCGGCCGGCTCGCCCCCCTGATCGCGAGGCTCCGTACGGCGATGGCGGGCGGGGCCGTCGGCGACTGATCGCCACCGCGACCCAGGGAACCGCTACCCGGAGCACCGCGACCCGGCCGCCCGGCGCCCGGATCGGACGGCGCCGGACCGGACTGCGCCCGGACGGGGGCGGCCCGTGCCGTTCTCCGAAGTCTCCGGTCCGCGCGAGGATCGTCGTTCGAGGTCGGACCGGGTGGTTCGGGTATACAGGATGAGAACGATCATTCGGACGAACCGTGAGGAAACACCGTGAGCCAGAACACCGAGCCTCTGATCGTCGTCGGCGTCGACGGTTCGAACCACTCCAAGCAGGCCCTGCGCTGGGCGGTCGCCCAGGCCAAGGCCGTCGACGGCCGGGTGCACGCCGTCATGGGCTGGGAGTGGAACACCAACCCCTTCGGCGTGAGCCCGTCCGAACAGAACGAGCTCGTCCACGCCGAGGACGCGGCCCGGCAGAAGCTCGCCGACACCGTGGCCGAGGCGGTCGGCACCTCGCCGGGCGTACCGGTCTTCCGCCGGGTGGAGCAGGGCTCGCCCGCGCAGGTACTGGTGGACGCCTCGAAGGAAGCGGAGCTGACGGTCGTCGGCACCCGCGGCTACGGCGGCATCAAGGGCGCGTTGCTCGGGTCGGTGAGCCAGCAGGTGGTCCAGTACGCGGCCAGCACGGTCGTCGTGGTCCGCGAGGACGCCTCCGCCTGACCGCCGCCCCGGACCGCTCCCAGCGGATGCCGGGGGAACGTGGACGGCGGACGGCGGACGGCGGAGAGCGCGGGCCGGATGGCGGAAGGGAGGGCGGAGGGCGGAGGGCGCGTGCCGGATCCCGACGCCGCGCCGGATCAGGCCCCCGGGCCCACGCCCGGGCCCGCGCCCAGGTCCGCCGGGTCGGTGTTCGCGCCGCACAGCACCACCGCGACCCGCTCCCCCAGCGGGCGCGCGGCGACGCGTACCGCCGCCAGCGCGGTGGCGGCTCCGGCCTCGACGACGATGCGGTGCTCCTCCCACAGCGCGCGCCGGGCCGCGACGATCGCCGCGTCCGGGACCAGGACCGACTCCGCGTTCTCCTGCCGCACCGCCGCCAGGGCGTCCGCCGAGACCCGGGTCGCCCCGAGCGAGTCGGCGGCCACCGAGTCCACGGGGACGTCCACGGGCCGGCCCGCTTCGAGGGCCGCGCTCAGAGCGCGGCAGCGCTCCGGCTCGACCGCGACGACCCGTACGCCGTGCTCCCGCGCGGCGGTGGCGACGCCGGCGAACAGCCCGCCGCCGCCGACGGCGACGACGACGGTGTCGAGGCCGGGCAGGGCGCCGCGGATCTCGTCGAGCAGGGTTCCGGCGCCCGCCGCGATGAGCGGATGGTCGTACGCGTGGCTGCTCAGCGCCCCGCTCCCGGCGGCGAACTCCCGGCAGGCGGCGAGCGCCTCGGCGTACCGCTCGCCGACGAGCCGTACGTCCGCCCCGTAGCCCCGCAGCCGCTCCACCTTCACGCGCGGGGCGGTGGCCGGCAGGAACACGGTGGCGCGCACGGATGCGGCGCGGGCCGCCCAGGCGCAGGCGAGGCCGGCGTTGCCGCCGGAGGCGATGGTGACCCCGGCGTCCGGCAGGGTGCCCGCATCGCGGTGGGCGGCCAGGAAGTTGCGGGCGCCGCGGGCCTTGAAGGAGCCGGTGTGCTGGAGGTACTCCAGCGCGTACGAGATCCCCTCGCCCGCGGGTATCACCGAGACGGGCCGCACCGCCCCGGCGATCCGGCCGGCGGCGGCCCGCACGGCGGCGTAGTCGAGCTGCTGTTCCATGAACTCACCCTCTTGTCAGTGGAACGGACCGGACCCGGTCCGATGTGAACCGCCCCGCGGGCCCGCCCTCCCGAGCCGGACCGGAACCGACCCGGCGTCAGGAACCGTCCCGGCGTCAGGAACCGGCGGGCCGGGCCGCTTCGATCAGCTGGCGCAGGGCGCCGTAGTACACCTCGTGGTCGGTCAGGGAGGGCAGCACCTCGGCCAGCCCGCCCGCGAGCACGGGGAACTCGGCGGGGTCCAGGGCCGCCAGCGCCCCGCGCGAGGCGGCGGTGGCACCGGCCGGATCCCGGTGGTCGACGAACGCGGCGCTGCCGAGCGTCAGCAGGTACATCCGGCGGTAGACGGTCATGGCTTCGCCCGGGGTCATCCCGGCGGCGACGCTGTCGGCGAGCGCGGGCTCGACGAGCCGGGCCAGCAGCTGGCGTCCGAGCCAGGGGCGGCCGCCCCGCAGGATCAGCAGCCCGGGGTGGGCCGCGAGCAGCCGGTAGAGGGCGGTGAACCGCTGCTCGGTGGCCTCGGCCCAGCCGGTTCCGGCGGGGATCCCGGGCAGCTGGGCGGCGAGGTGCTCGGTGCAGAGGTCGAGCAGGCCCGCGAGGTCGGCGCAGCGGCGCTGGACGGTGGCGTGCGAGACCTCGAGCCGGTCGGCGAGGGCGCGGAAGCTGAGCGCGGCGGGCCCCTGCTCGTCGAGGATCCGCAGAGCAGCGGCGGCGATCGCCTCGGGGGTGGCCCGGTCCAGGGCGGCTGATCTTCGGGGCATGAGATACACCGTATCATCCAGCGTCACAGCCACTGGCACGTACGCCGTACCGCACGACGGGTCAACCCCAACGTGTGACACCGACTACGCCCATATTGCTGGTCATTGGGCAATAACAGTCGCCTTGTGTTGACAGCGGGTAGTCACACCGCTGCACTGAGCCCTCGACAGCCCCCACGTCAAGGAGACTCCGTGCCGCCTCGCCTGCGTGCGTCGCTCCCCTGTCTGACCGCGGCCGCCGTGCTCGCCCTCGCGCTCTCCCCCGCCCCCGTGGCGGCCGAGCCCAAGGCGACCTCGGACACTCCGCTCGCGCTCACGCCGCCCATGGGGTGGAACAACTGGGCGCACTACATGTGCGACATCGACGAGGCCAAGGTCGTGGCGAACGCGGACGCGCTCGTCTCCACCGGTCTCGCCGCCAAGGGCTACGACACGGTCACCGTCGACGACTGCTGGATGACCAAGAGCCGGGACACGGACGGGAATCTCGTCGTCGACACGGCGAAGTTCCCGCACGGCATGGCCTGGCTCGGCGAGTACCTGCACGCGCGGAAGCTGAAGTTCGGCATCTACGAGGACGCCGGACACCTCACCTGCGAGCGCTACCCGGGCAGCGGTTCCCCCGAGGGCGGCGGGCCGGACCACTACGCGCGCGACGCCCGGCAGTTCGCCTCCTGGGCCGTCGACTACGTCAAGATGGACGGCTGCAACCTGTGGGTGCCCGAGGGCTCCACCAAGGAGCAGGCCTACCGCGACGCCTACAACTCCGTCGCCAGGGCGCTGCGCGACAGCGGCCGGGACATGGTCCTGTCCGCCTCCGCGCCCGCCTACTTCCAGCAGGGCGAATGGGGCGGCTCCGACTGGCACAAGGTGCTCGGCTGGGTCGGCGAGACCGGCCAGCTGTGGCGCGAGGGCCGGGACATCAAGGTGTACAAGCCGGCCGCGCCGGACACCTCGCGGTGGAGCTCGGTCCTGGGCAACTACGGCTACAACCGCTGGCTGGGCCGGTACGCGGGCCCCGGCAACTGGAACGACCCCGACTTCCTGATCGCGGGCGCCCCCGGTCTCACCGCCGCGGAGAGCCGCAGCCAGGTCGGGCTGTGGGCCATGATGGCCGCCCCGTTCATCCTGTCCTCGCAGGTGTCCGAGCTGAGCCCGGCCGGGCTCGCCGCCCTCGGCAACACCGATCTGATCGCTCTGGACCAGGACCCGATGGGCCGCCAGGGCACGGTGGTCTCCTCCAACGCCACCTTCGACATCCTGGTGCGGCCGCTCGCCGACGGGGACCGCGCCGTGGCCGTCCTCAACCGGTCCGGCAACTCCCGCGAGGTCCGGGTGCCGCTCGACGAGATCGGGCTGCCCTCCTGCACGGTCGACGCGAAGGACCTGTGGAGCGGGCAGGCCCGCGAGGTCTCCGACGCGCTGACCGGGACGGTGGCCGCCCACGACACGGCCGTCTGGCGGCTCGCCCCGCGCGGCGGCTGCGCCCGGACGCTGCCCACCGGGCAGATCACCGGCCAGGGGCCCCGCCAGGGCGCCGCCTGCGCCGACGGGGCGAGCACCACCGGGGTCGGCGCCGTGGTGATGGGCGCCTGCACGGGAGCGCCCGACCAGCGCTGGACCCTGCACCGCGACGGCAGCCTGCGGCTGGCGGGAGAATGCCTGTCCGCGGGCGCGGACGGCCGGGTGGAACTGGCCGACTGCTCCTCCGGCCACCGCCGCGCGCCGGGGCAGAGCTGGACGCACCGCCGCGACGGCGCACTGGTCGAGGACGCCGGAGGGCTCTGCCTGACGGCCCCCGCCTCCGCGGCCGCCCCCGCCGAACCGGGCGTCCCGGCCGAGCGGCTGCGGCTGACCGCCTGCGGCGAACACCGGGTCGACCAGGCCTGGTCCCTCCCGGCCTGACGGCCCGCGCGCATGAGGAAGCAGATCGCGGCCGAGCCGACGAGGGCTGCCGAGCCGACGGACACCGCCCGGCGGCCGCGTGCCGCCGAGCCACCCGCCCCGACCGAGACGAGGACGCGCATGCCGGGCCGGAACCCACGAAGCGGCCGGGCCGGGCGGATGCGCCGCCGGGCCACCCTGGCCGCGCTGCCCGCGGCCCTGCTGACCCTGGCGGTCGCCGGGGCCTCCCCCGGGGCGGCCGCCCGCGCCGTCCGGCCCCCCGCCGGATCCGCCGCCCCGGTCACCGTCCGGGCCGGAGCGCCCCGGGAACCGGCACGGGACGTACGGGACCCCGCGCGGACGGCGCCCCGCCCGCGCACCTTCGACGCCGCCCCGGCACGGGCCGCACTGGAACGGCTGCTGCCGCGGCACGCGGCGCAGTTCACGCTGCTGCCCGACGCCGGCACCGGCGCCGACACCTTCACCGTGTCCGGAACCGCCGGCGCGATCACCGTCCGGGGCTCCACCGGAGCCACCCTGCTCACCGGGGTCGGCTGGTACCTCCAGCACGTCGCCGGAGCCGACATCGGCTGGCCGGGCGACAGCATCGGCATGCTGCCCGCCCGGCTGCCCGCCGTGCCCGCGCCGGTCACCCGCAGCGCGCAGGTACGGCACCGGTACGCGCTGAACGACACCGACGACGGGTACGCGGGCCCGTACCGCACCTTCGAGCAGCACCAGCGCCAGATCGACCTGCTCGCCCTGCACGGCATCAACGAGGTGTTCGTCCAGGTCGGCGCCGAGTACGCGTACTACCGGGCGCTCCAGCGCTTCGGCTACACCGCCGCGGAGCTGCGGGAGTGGATCCCCGGCCCCGGCCACCAGAGCTGGTGGCTGCTGCAGAACCTGAGCGGATTCGGCGGTCCGGTCACCGAGCGGCTGATGAGCGAGCGTGCCGAGCTGGGCGGACGGATCGCCGAGCAGCTGCGCGGCCTGGGCATGACCCCGGTGCTGCCGGGCTACTTCGGGACCGTGCCGCCGTCCTTCGCCGCACGCAACCCGGGCGCGAGGACGGTGCCGCAGGGCGACTGGGCGGGCTTCGACCGGCCCGACTGGCTGGACCCGGTCTCCCCGGTCTTCGCCGAGCTGGCCGCCGCCTTCTACGCCGAACAGCGCTCGCTGTTCGGGGACAGCACCATGTACCGGATGAGCCCGCTGCACGAGGGCGGCCAGACCGGCTCGGTGGACGTGAAGGAGGCCGCCGGGGCGGTGCAGCAGGCCCTGTGGGCGGCCCATCCCGGTGCGCTGTGGGCGGTGCTGGGATGGCAGGACGATCCGACGAAGGAGCTGCTGGCCGGGGTGGACACCTCGAAGCTGCTGATCCTGGACGGGCTGTCGGACCGGTACAACCGCCTGGACCGCGAGACCCGTTGGGGCGGCGCCCCGTACGCGCTCGGCACGATCTACAACTTCGGCGGGCACACGACGATCGGCGCGAACACCTCCGTGTGGCTCGAGCGGTTCACGTCCTGGCGGGGCAAGAGCGCCAGCGCGCTGACCGGCATCGCCTATCTGCCGGAGGCCACGGGGACCAACCCGGCGGCCTTCGACCTGTTCACCGACCTGGCGTGGGAGCCGGGCCCGGTCGACCAGCGGAAGTGGTTCGCCGACTTCGCGGGCCGGCGGTACGGGCGCCCGGACACCGAGGCCTCGGCGGCGTGGGAGGAGCTGCGCAAGGGCCCGTACAGCACCTCCTCGGGACTGTGGTCGGAGTCCCAGGACAGCCTGTTCACGGCCCGGCCGAGCCTGACGGCGACGGGGGCGGCCTACTGGAGCCCCAAGTCGATGCGCTATCCCGCCGGTTCGGTACGCCGGGCGCTGGACCACCTGCTCAAGGTGGATCCGCGTCTGCGCGGCTCCAGCGCCTACCGCTTCGACCTGGTGGACACCGCCCGGCAGGCGCTCGCCAACCACGCGCGGGTGCTGCTGCCGCGCGTCAAGACGGCCTACGAGGCCGGGAACCTGGCCCTGTTCCGCGAACTGACCGCCGAATGGGCCGATCGTGAGCGGCAGTTGGACGAACTCGTCGGATCCGACCCGAACTTCCTACTCGGCACCTGGCTGTCGGCGGCCCGCTCGCACGGCGCGGACCGGGCCGAGCAGGACCGGTACGAGTACGACGCCCGCTCGATCCTGAGCGTGTGGGGCCGGCAGAGCACCAGCGAGGGCGGCTTCCTGCACGACTACGCGAACCGCGAATGGGGCGGCCTGGTCGGCGAGTTGTACGCACGGCGCTGGTCGGCCTACTTCACCTCGCTGGAGGAGGCGCTGGTGCGCCGGGCCGCGCCGAAGGCGATCGACTGGCATGCCTTCGAGGAGGGCTGGGCACGGCTCACCACCCGCCATCCGGACCGGCCCCGTGGCGATCCGTACGACCTGGCGGCCGCCGTCGCGGCCACCCTTCCCCAGGCCGGATGACCTGCGCCACGCCCCCGGCGGAGAGCGGGTCATGATGTGATCTTCACCCTCAGGCGGGAATCTCCCCACTCCCCCGAGGGAGCCGCGAGCCGTCCTCCGGCCGGAGGAGCGGAGCGCTCGGTTCACTGTCGGAAATCGATCAAGGGCGGCCGGCGGAGCGATCCGGCGGCCGCTCCTTCCGACGCCGGGAGCGCCCGCCATGTCCCAGACCGACCTGTCCCGGTCCGACAGGCCCGAGACCGACAGGCCCGAGAGCAACAGGTCCCAGACCGACGCGGAGGACCGGCCCTCCGCGACGCTGGAGCTGCTGACGCTCCTCGCCGCCGGAGCCGCCGGAGCCGCCGGGGCGGCCGGTCCCGGACGCGCCGCCCCCGACCGGTTAGCCCGGCCCACGGCGGACCGGGCGCCGGACGGCCCGCGCCGGTCCGACCTGCGGGAGCGGCTCACCGACGGGGTGGTGGAACTGCGCAAGCGCGGGGAGAGCGCCACCCGCCGGGCGGCCGCGCCGGGCGCACCCGCCGCGCCGGGCACCCCGGGCACCTCGGGCCCATCCGGCCCATCCGGCTCATCCGGCGCAACGGGTTCATCCGGTGCGGAGCACTACCTGGAGGCCATGGCCCGGCGGGCCGCGGAGCGGGCCGGCCGCCCTCGCGCCTGACCGCGCCACCGCCTCACCGCCCCCCGCGGAGTCACACTGGAACCCACACGGCTGAACGGCGGCTCCTGCGACGGGCGGTGATCCCGAGATGTCCGGTACGAAAGCGGACCCGGGGCGGCCGCGGCCGTACGCGCTCGGCGCCGTCAGCGGGCTGGTCGCCGCCTTCGCCGGACTGGCGGTGGCGGAGCTGGCCGCGGTGGCCGTACGGCCCGAGGCCTCCCCCGTCACCGCCGTCGGCGGGGCCGTGGTGGACCGCACCCCGGCCGCCCTCAAGGAATGGGCGATCCGCCAGTTCGGCACGGCCGACAAGCTGGTCCTGACCCTCGGGATCGTCCTCCTCCTGGCCTGCGTCGCGATGGCGGCCGGGCTGCTCGCCGTACGGCACCGGCCGGCGGGGATCGCGCTCGCGGCGGCCTTCGGCGTGGCCGGCGCGGCGGCCGCGCTCAGCCGGCCGGAAGCCGGCTTCAAGGACGCGCTGCCCTCGCTCGCGGGCGGCCTGGCGGCCGCCGTGGTCCTGAACCTGCTGGTCACGGCGGTGCGACGGCCCGACCCCCGGCCCGGTGCCGAGGGCCTGGACCGGCGCCGCTTCGGCCGCCTCGCCCTCGCCGTCGTGGCCCTGTCGGCCGGGGCCGGGTACGCCGGGCGCCGGCTCGGGGCCTTCGGATCGGCGGGAGCCACCGCCTCCCGGGCGGACCTCGTCCTGCCCCGGCCCGCCGCGCCCGCGCCGCCGCTGCCGGCCGGCGCGGACCTGCGGATTCCCGGGCTCTCCCGCTTCGTCACCCCGAACGCGGACTTCTACCGCGTGGACACCGCCCTGGTCGTCCCGCGCGTGGACGCGGACTCCTGGCGGCTGCTCATCCACGGCGACGGAGTGGACGCGCCCCTCACCCTCGGCCTGCGGGAGCTGCTCGCCCGCCCGCTGGTCGAGCACGACATCACCCTCACCTGCGTGTCCAACGAGGTCGGCGGCCCGTACGCGGGCAACGCCCGCTGGCTCGGCGTGCGCCTCGCCGACCTGCTGCGCGAGGCGGGGGTCCGCCCGCCCTCGCAGGGCGGTCCGGCCGACCAGCTGGTGGCGCGTTCGGTGGACGGGATGACCCTCGGCACCCCCGTCGAGACCGTGCTGGACGGCCGCGAGGCGCTGCTGGCCGTCGGGATGAACGGCGAGCCGCTCCCCTTCCAGCACGGCTTCCCCGTACGGATGGTCGTGCCGGGCCTGTACGGCTACGTCTCCGCGTGCAAGTGGCTGAGCGAGCTGCGGCTCACCACCTTCGACGCGTACGACGCGTACTGGGTGCGCCGGTCGTGGGCCCCGCGGGCACCGGTCAAGACCCAGTCGCGCATCGACACCCCGCGCTCCGGCGCCGGGCTCGCGCCCGGCCGGGTGGCGGTCGCCGGGGTGGCCTGGGCGCAGCACCGGGGCATCGCCCGGGTCGAGGTACGGGTGGACGCGGGCCGGTGGCGGGAGGCCCGGCTCGGGGAGGCCGACGGGAACGACACCTGGCGCCAGTGGGTGTGGCCGTGGGAGGCGACGCCTGGGCGGCACGTCCTGGAGGTCCGCGCCACCGACGGCACGGGCGCCGTGCAGACGGGGGAACGTGCGGCGACCGTCCCCGACGGGGCGACCGGCTGGCACGCGGTGTCCGTGTCGGTCTCGGGGCGGTAGCCCGGAGCGGGACGGGCCCGGACGCCCGGACGGCCGGACGGCCCGGACGGCCGGACGGCCCGGACGGCCGGACGGCCCGGACGGCCGGACGGCCCGGGCCCGCGGCGCGGCGCTTCCGGGCCGGGGCGGGATCCTTGCGGCCTCGGAAGCAGCTGGGCCGCGGGCCTGCCGTGCGGGCGGCCGCGGGCCGCGTCAGGCGGCCGGGACCTCGGCGGGGCAGACCATGGCGCCCGGGCCGGCCAGGGCGCGGGCCCGGTGGAGGAGCGCCGGCGGGGTGGCGGCGCTGAGGGTCCAGACGACGGCGCCGCCGGCGGGCGGCTGCGGCACGCCGGCGAACCGCTCCGGCAGTTCGGCCTCGGCGGTCGCCTCGTACGGCAGGTGCAGGGTCTCGTAGCGCACCGGGGCGGTGTCCACCGGCCGGATCCCGATCCGGGCGCGCGCGCCGGCGGTGTCCTCCGGATCCGCGTCGACGGCGGCGTCCACGTCGATGAGGAGCTCGGTGAAGCCGCGTCCGCCCGGCTCGCCGGGGCCCCGCGCGTGCGCGTTGCCCGGGTACACCGCGAAGGCGCCCGCGCCCGGGACCAGACGGTGGTGGACGTGGCCGAGCGCCCAGTAGTCGTACCCGGCGCGCTCCAGCGTCGCGGGGGTGGTCGGCGCGCAGATCCGGCGGCTCCAGGCCCCGTGCAGGCTGGTGTGCAGGAGCCCTATGTTCACGGTGCCGGGGACCCGGCGCGGGTATCCGGCGGCGAGGTCGCGCCGCTCGTCGGGGTCCGCCACGGACCGGCCGTGCACGGTGACGCCGAGGCTCGGCCAGGACACCGATTCGGGGGCGTCGGCGCCGAACCAGTGCACGGACGGCGGGAGGTGCAGTTTGTGCGGGAGCGGGGTCTCCGCGTCGTGGTTGCCCGAGACCACCGCCGTGTACAGCCCGGCTTCGTGGAAGGCGCCGAGCGCGTCCTGGCAGGCGGCCAGCGCCCGGGCGTCGGCGTGGCGGCGGTCGAAGACGTCGCCGGCGACGAGCACCGCGTCGAAGCCGCCCTCGACGATGTGGCGCACGGCCGCGCGCAGGGCCTCGTACGGAGCCTCGCGCGGGTCTATGGCCGGCGCCCCGCGATGGTCGGCCAGCCCGCGGAGCACGGACCCTATGTGCAGGTCGGCCAGGTGGGCCACACGGACCGGGCCGGACGACGGGGCGGGAGCCGGAGCGGGCACCGGGCCGGGTGACACGGCGGGCGCCGGACCGGGTATCGGCCCTGTGGCGGGGACCTTCACCGGCCGAGGATGAGGTCGGTCTTGAAGGCGTCGCGCTCCAGCAGCCAGCCCTCGGCCCGCAACTTGCCCATCAGGTCGGAACGCAGCTCGACGGCTCCCCGCAGGGTGCGCGCCTTGGCGGTGATCTCGGTGAACCAGGCCAGCTCGCCGGTCGCGGTGCGCAGCCGGCTGACTTGTGTCTCCATCACGTGGTCGAGCATGCGGCCAGGATAGTTGGCCTGCCTCACGGGACCGTGGAGACGGGACGAAGCGGTGACCGACTCCGCCCAACCGGCCGGTTTCGCACCCCACTTGGCCAGCTTTCCGGGGAGCCGGTCCAGGACGAGGGCGCGCGACGCGTCCAGTCCGGGAAGCTCTCCGGGAGCCAGGCCCGGCACCGGGCGGCACTTCTTGTTGGTGAAGTCGAGGGTGGCGCGGGTGTGGCTGAGATTCACCTGGACGGTGTAGTTCGCGTCCCCGGCTCCGAAGTTGTGCAGGCTCGCCCGGTCCATGACCCGGCGCACGGCGGCCGGCTCCGCCCCGTCGCCCTCGATCTCGAAGCGGGCCTTGTAGGCGAGGCGGATCCGGTTCTCGTCGTCGTGACGCCGGATGCGGACGATCCAGCCCTGGCCGTTGAGGCTCTGCCCGGCGTCGTCCACGTACTGGGCGACCTCGACCCGGCCGGGCGCGCCGAGGGACAGTGCGGCGGCCGCCGCCGCCGTGGGCAGGCCCTCGGCGTCCAGCACGTGGTCCGGATCGAGCAGCAGCTTGACCTGGTAGGCCGCGCGCGCCGAAGCCACCGATGCCACCCGCACCCGCATTCCGGAATGAATCCGGCGATTCGCCTTTTTCGGAGTATTCCGCATATCCCCGTCGATCATGCCACATACGGCACCCGCGCGTACGAAATCCCGGGTGTCGTGCCGGTGAACAGGCGGTGAATCTACCCCAGGTCCACCGTCCTGACCTGCAGAGCCGCTGGACCCGTGGGACGGGCCCCCGTCGCGCACCCCCGACACGGCTGCGCCCCACGCCCCTCCGGGGCGGCGGGCGCCGTACATTTCAGGGATTCTCCGTCAATTCAGGATTCTCCGTCATCAACCGTCCGAGGGTCCCGCACGTCAGGAGCCGGCGCAGTGGAGCTGACCAGTACGTCGTTCCTCACCACGCTGATCGTCGTCACCGCGCTGGCCGTGCTCGGCGCGCTGCTCCTGTGGAACCGGGTCCCCGGTCCGGGCTGGGTGCGCTGGCCGGCCCGGCTGGTGATGATCGCCCTGTGCCAGCTCACCGCCATCTGCGTGGTGGCCACCTGGATCAACGGGAGCTACGGCCTGTACTCCTCCTGGGACGATCTGCTGGGCACCGACGCCGGGCAGAACGACTCCGCGATGACCGGTCCGCCGCCCGGCCGGGCCACCTTCACCCTGGGCGGCGACGGGACCCGCAGCACGTACTTCCGCGGCTCCCGTTCGAAGCTCGCCGGCCAGGTGATCGTCTGGACTCCCCCGGAGTACGACGCCCCGGGCGCGGACCGGACCCGGTTCCCCGTACTGATGCTCCTGCACGGTTACCCCGGCTCGCCGCGCAGCTGGATCGACGTCGGCGGCATGCCGGGGGCGCTGGAGGAGCTCGTCCGGCTGGGCGCGGCCTCCCCGTTCATCCTGGTGATGCCCGAGCTGTACCCGGGCGGGGTGAACACGGACTGCACCAACACCCCGCGGCGCAAGCTGGCCGACTGGCTCGCGCGGGACGTGCCGGAACTGGTCGCCAAGAAGTTCCGCACCCTTCCCGAGCCCGCGGGATGGGGCCTGATGGGCATCTCGACCGGGGCGTTCTGCGCGGCCAAGCTTCCGCTCCAGTACCCGCGGGTGTTCCGGGCGGGCGCCGCCCTGGACCCCGATCCGCTGACCGGGGATCCGGACGTGCTCACCGATCCGGTGCTGCGGGAGCGCAACAGCCCGATGTGGCTGGTCGCGCACACGAAGAAGGCGGACGTCGGGCTGTTCCTGGCTACTTCCGCGCAGGACAAGGACAGCCCGGTGCCGCAGCTGGCCGCCTTCGCCAAGGCCGCCGAGGGCTCCGGCGTCCGGGTCAAGACCCTGGTCCGCCCGCAGGGCGGCCACAACTTCCAGACCTGGACCGGGATGTACCCGGACGCCCTGGGATGGCTGAGCACGGAGATCTCCCCGCCGCGGGGCCCGTAGGCGAAGGCCGCCGGCGGAGCCCCCTTACCGCCGCGCCAGCCGGACCGGCAGCGCCTCCACGCTGTTGCCGATGAAGCTGCGCTGGTGCGGGAGTCCGGCTTCGGGTACCGCCAGGTCGAGGTCCGGGAAACGGGTGAAGAGGGCCTCCAGGGCGGTGGTGGCCTCCAGCCGGGCGAGCGGGGCGCCGACGCAGTAGTGGGCGCCGTGGCCGAAGGAGAGGTTGCGGGCCGCGGTGGCACGGGTGACGTCGAAGCGGTCGGCGTCGGGTCCGTGGAAGGCCTCGTCGCGGCCGGCCGCCGTGTAGCCGGCGAGGACCGGGGTGCCCTGCGGGATCACCGTCCCGCCCACGGTCAGGTCGCGGGTCGGGTAGCGGAACGGGAACCAGCTGACCGGGCCGTCGAAGCGCAGGGTCTCGTCGACCACGTCCGACCAGGTGGCCTTCCCTTCCAGGACCAGCGCGAGCTGGTCGCGGTGGGTGCACAGGGCGCGTACGGCGTTGCTGATCAGGTTGAGGGTCGTCTCGTGTCCGGCGACCAGCATCAGCCGCATGGTGCCCGTGAGTTCGGCCTCGCTGAGCCGGTCCCCGTCGCCGTCGCGGGCCGCTATCAGGGCGCTCGTCAGGTCCTCGCCCGGGGCGGCCCGGCGGGCGGCGGCGATGGCGCCGATCAGCTCGACGAGCTCCCGCACGGCCGCCATGACCTCGGCCGGGGTGGTGTCGGTCGCGATGATGACCGTGTTCGACAGCTCGTGCAGCCGCCCCCGGTGCTCGGGATCCACCCCGAGCAGTTCGCAGATCACGCTCATCGGGAGCGGGAGCGCGAAGTGCGTGCGCAAGTCCGCGACCCCGTCGGGGGCTTCGGCGGCCGCCCGGCCCAGGTCGTCCAGCAGCGCGGCCGTCAGCTCCTCGATCCGGGGGCGCAGCCGCTCCACCTGGCGGACGGTGAAGGCGTTGCCCACCAGGGAGCGCAGCCGGCGGTGGTCGGCGTCGTCCGCGGTGTGCATGCCCTGGGCGTTGGCGAAGACCCGCAGCGGCCAGTCCGGCGCGATGGTGCCGTCGTGCAGGGCCGGGAAGTGCCGGGCGTCCTTGGCCACGTCGGGGTGGGCGAGGAACTCCTTCAGCGCCTCGTGCCCGAGGACGACCGCGCCCGGTACACCTCCGGGCAGGACCACCTCGGCTACGGGGCCCTGGGCCCGCAGCCGGGCGTTGAGGGCGTGCGGGCAGCCGCCGGCGGGGTCGATGACGTGCGCGCGTGCGTGATCGGAGGACAAACCGGATCTCCTGACGATATGGACGGATCTCGGCCAACAGTGCGGCCTGGGGGGCGGGTTGTTCAAGTCCTGCCCCGCCCCGTCCAGGAAAGGGGCACCCGGACGCCCCGCCGGCGGCGCCGCGCCGCGGCATCGCTCCGCCACGACGCGCCGCGCCGTTCCGTCCCCGCCGCACGCGGGCGCCGTAGGGTCGCCGCCATGACGGAGACAGCGGGGCGGCGGACGCTCGAAGGCAAGGTCGCGCTCGTGGCCGGGGCGACCCGGGGCGCGGGGCGGGGCATCGCGGTCGAACTGGGCGCGCGGGGCGCGACCGTGTACGTGAGCGGGCGCAGCACCCGCGGCCGGCGCTCCGAGTACGACCGCCCGGAGACGATCGAGGAGACGGCCGAACTGGTCACGGCGGCGGGCGGCCGGGGCATCGCGGTGGTCGCGGACCATCTGGTGCCCGCCGAGGTCGAGGCGCTGGTCGGCCGGATCGACGCCGAGCGGGGCCGCCTCGACGTGCTGGTGAACGACATCTGGGGCGGAGAGCGGCTCTTCGAGTGGGAGAGCACGGTCTGGGAGCACGACCTGGACAACGGACTGCGCCTGCTGCGCCTCGCGGTGGAGACCCACGCCGTCACCAGCCATTTCGCGCTCCCCCTGCTGCTGCGCGAGCCGGGCGGGCTGGTGGTGGAGATGACGGACGGCACGGCGGAGTACAACGCGAGCCGCTACCGGGTCTCGTTCTTCTACGACATCGCCAAGTCGGCGGTGCTGCGCATGGCGTTCGCGCTCGGGCACGAGGTGGGACCGCGCGGGGCCACGGCGGTGGCGCTGACTCCGGGCTGGCTGCGCTCGGAGATGATGCTGGACCACTTCGGTGTCTCCGAGGCGAATTGGCGGGACGCCCTGGAGAAGGTCCCGCACTTCGGCATCTCGGAGACCCCGTTCTACGTGGGCCGCGCCGTCGCGGCGCTGGCGACCGACCCGGAAGTGGCCCGCTGGAACGGCCGGTCGCTCTCCAGCGGACAGCTCGCCGGGGTCTACGGCTTCACCGACGTCGACGGCAGCCGGCCGGACGCCTGGCGTTACATGGTCGAGGTCCAGGACCCGGACCGTCCGGCGGACGCCACCGGCTACCGCTGATCCGCGCCGGGGGCGGGGCGGGGGCGGGCGGAGCGCGGGCGGGCACGCCCCCGCGCGGGCCCGCGCCCGCGCCCGGTCAGGCCAGCGGGGCGAAGAAGCGGGCCACGTCCTGCGCGGTGACCTCGCCGAGGGTGGCCGGGGACCAGCGCGGGCTGCGGTCCTTGTCGATGACCTGGGCGCGGATGCCCTCCACCAGGTCGGGCGAGGTCAGCCCGTGGCAGGAGACCCGGAACTCCTGGTCGAGCACCGCCTCCAGATCGCCGAGCGCGCCGGCCCTGCGCACCGCCTCCAGGGTCACCTTGAGCGCGGTCGGGGACTTGGCGAGGATCGTCTCGGCGGCCTCCTTGGCCGCCGGGTCGCCCTGCGCGAGCAGCCGCTCGACGATCTCCTCGACGGTTCCCGCCGCGTAGCAGTGGTCGATCCAGCCCCGCCACTCGGCGAGCCGGCCGGGCTCGGGGGTCGCGGCGTGGCGTGCCAGTACCTCGTGGGCGGGGGCGAGCGCCAGGTCGGCGGTCAGCGCGGACAGCCGGCCGGCGGGTACGAAGTGGTCGGCGAGCCCGCACAGCAGCGCGTCCGCGGCCGACACCGCCGACCCGGTGAGGGCGAGGTGCGTACCGAGCAGGCCCGGGGCCCGCGCGAGCAGATGGGTGCCGCCCACGTCCGGGACGAAGCCGATGCCGGTCTCGGGCATGGCGACCCGGGAGCGTTCGGTGACGACGCGGACGCTGCCGTGGGCGGAGACGCCGACCCCTCCGCCCATCACGATGCCGTCCATGAGGGCGACGTAGGGCTTGGGGTAGCGGGCGATGTACGCGTTGAGGCGGTACTCGTCGCGCCAGAAGCCGGCCGAGGCCCCGGTCCCGGCCTTGGCGTCGTCGTGGATCGCCCGGATGTCCCCGCCGGCGCACAGCCCCCGCTCGCCCGCACCGCGCAGGAGCACCTGGTCGACGCCCGGATCCCCCTCCCAGCCGGTCAGGGCCTCGGTGATGGCCAGCACCATGGGGTGGGTGAGGGCGTTGAGGGCCTTGGGGCGGTTGAGGGTGATCATCCCGGTCCGGCCCTCGACCGAGCACAGCACGGCGTCCCCGGGGCTGTCGGCTCGGGTGGCGGCGCGGGTGTCAGCGCGGGCGGCGTCTTCGGTGTTCACACCGGCCAGTATGAAGGGCGAGGAAAACGCCGCGCGGGCGGCCGGGTGGGAGGCCCGCCCCCGCGCGCCCCCGCGCGCCCCGGGGCGGCCCGGGGCGGCCCGTCCGGGAGACCACCGGGGCCGAGCGACTGACAAGCGCCAGCGCGGGGTACACAATCGAGCGACTGACGTCGGGGGGCGCTGATGGGCCGCACACTGCGGGTGGGGTTACCGGTACTTCTGGCCGGTCTGGCCGTCTGGTACGGCTCGTACTACACCACGATCGTGGTGTGGGAGCTGCGCAAGCTCCTCTCCTGGCTGGCCGTGCCCCTGCTGGCCTTCGCCCTCGTCGGGCTGCCCTGGCTGCTCGTCCGGACCGTTCGGCGGCGCCGGAGCGACGCGGGCGCCGCGGCGGGCGAAGGCGGCGCGGCGGCGGCCGTCGGATGTCTGGCCGGCGTGCTCGGCCTCGGCCTGGCGGTGTGGTGGCTGGTGTACGGCGCCTACCTCCAGGACCGCGCGTACATGCACGACGTACGGGTCGTGACGGAGGCGGTGCCCGAACTGTCCGCCCGGGCGCCCTACGTGGTCGGGAAGGCGCAGGCCGCGCCCCATCTCGGCGACGTCACCGGCGAGATATCCGACATCACCTACCTCCCCGACTCGGACCGGTTCGCGACGCTGGTCGAACGGCGCGGCTGGCTGTCCGGGTACGAGGTCGGGCTGGTCCAGGACGTCCCGCTCGGCGGCAACAGCCGGACGCAGGAACGCTGTTCGTTCGACGTGGAGAAGGCGGACGCCCGGATCGGCGGCTGGTTCGGGCACAACCTGGGCCGGAAGATCTCGGCCGAGAGGCGCTGGGTCCGCTTCGACGCGGGCGACGCCTACGTGACCTGCTCGGACGGTGTCCCGGTCGTGGCCGTCCCGCTCAAGCGGCAGACCGGAACCCTGGTGGTGACCGAACGGCCCGCCGGACTCGCGCTGTACGACGGGCGGACCGGCAGACTCACGATCACCGAGGACACGACCTCCGTGCCCGGACCGTCCTATCCGCTGAGTCTCGCGGCCCGGCAGCGGGAGGGCACGGCCGCGGTCGGCAGTTTCGCCGACTGGTGGTACGAGCGCAGCGGTTGGGACGCCTCCGAGGACGGCGCCAACGAAGGCAACGAGTCGGAGTTCACCCTCCAGTACCGCGACAAGAGCGGGCGCAGCGCGTACGTCACGCCGCTGACCCCGCAGGGGGAGGCCAGCTCGGTCGTGGCCGTCTCGACCGTTCCGACCCGCCACCGGGGCGGCGGGCTGGCCCCGATGACCATCCACCGGCTCAGTCCGACGTGGTCGTCGCCGAAGGCGCTCGTCGCCCTGATCAAGGCCGAGTACCGGGACGTCTGCTGCTACAACGACGACAGGGTGTTCGAGCTCGTGCCCACCGGAGGCAGCACCTGGACCGCCACCGTGGGCAGCGAGCAGAACATCCGGTACCGGGTGGAGGGCCGGGGGCAGGTGGACGGCCGGGAGGCGACCTGTCTGAAGGCCGCCGACGGCGGACTCATCCGGTGCGCGTACGCGGCGCCCGGCTCGCCGGAGGAGCAGGAGCTCCAGCGCCGGGAGCGCGAGAAACAGAAACCGAAGGAGGACGGGGCCGCGGCGCCCGGCGGCGACCTCACCGGCTACACCCCCGAGCAGCTCGCCGAACTGCAACGGCGCCTCTCCGAGGAGGTCGTGCGCCGGCTGAAGGAGAAGACCTAGCCCCGGCCTGGGCCAGGCCTGGGCTAGCCCCACCCAGATCTAGCCCGACAGGACCGCCAGGTATCCGGCGAGGGCCGCCGCCGTGTCGGCGAGCGGGAAGCGGGCGGCGAGGTAGCCGTCCGGGCGCACGACGAAGCCCGTCGGGCCCTCGGGGCGGTAGAGCCGGGCGAACTCTCCGGCCGCGTCCCGGTACACGGCGACGGTCAGGGCCTCGGACGCCGCGGGCGCGGCCTCGCGGGCGAGGACGGCGACGGTCCGCGGACCGGTCCCGGGGAGCGGGCCGCCGGTGGCCCCCGGGGCGGAGGGGCCCGCGGAGGGGCCCGCGGGGACGTCCGCCGGGGCGGTCGCGCCGCCGTCGGACGGCGGCTCGGTACCCGCCGTCCGGATCCGCTCGGCGGCGTCGGCCGCCCGGGCCAGGACGTCGCCGTCGCCGTCCGCCGCGTACAGCAGCACCACGTGCCCCGTGCGGCCGCGCAGGACGTCGAACAGGCGCGAGGAGTAGGCGGCGATGGACTGGGTCAGCCCCGCGCAGTCCGGGGCCCGGTCGCCGGGCCGGGGCGCGCCGGCCGGCCCGGAGGAGGCCGCGGAGCCGGAGGAGCCGGAGGAGCCGGGGGCGAGCGGTCCGCCCCGGTAGCCGACGAGCAGCTGGGCCTCACGGAGCATCAGGGTCTCCGGGTCCTCGGCGTCGGCTTCCATGCCCTGCCTGGCGTGCCGTACGGTCCGGCCGACGACCTCCTCGCCGACGGGGCGGCGCTCGGCGTCGTAGCCGGCGACCAGGGCGGGCCCCGCCGCCCCCCGCAGGACGAAGGCGAGCTTCCAGGCCAGGTTGCAGGCGTCCTGGATGCCCGTGTTCATGCCCTGGGCGCCGGTCGGCGGGTGGATGTGGGCGGCATCGCCCGCGACGAAGACGCGTCCTTCGCCGTAGCGGTCGACGATGCGGTGGCTGATGCGGAACACGGAGGACCAGCGCAGTCCGGAGAGGGTGGCCGGCTGCGGGGCGAGGCGGTCGACGACGGCCTGGATGTGGGGCAGTCCGGGCACGCGCGCTCCCTCCGCCGCGCCCGCCAGGCCGTGCGCCACGCCGTCGCCGTCGCCGTCGCCGTCGACCGGCGCGGCGGCTCCGTGATTCCCCGCGGATCCCCGGCCGGACTCCGGCCCGGCCTCCCGGGCGGCGAGTTCGGGCGGGACCAGCATCGACATGCGGTAGCGGCCCTTGCCGGGCAGCGGGATGCAGACGAGCACGTCGTCGGTGGAACCGTCCTCGGCGCGGTGCGTGGACCGCAGGCCGTATCCGTAGGGCAGGTCCCAGTCGGCCACCACGTCGGCCAGCATGTACCCCTCGGCGAACGCGTCGCCCTCGAAGCGCAGGCCCAGCCCCTTGCGCACGGTGCTGTGCGCCCCGTCGCAGCCGATCAGGTAGCGGGCGCGCAGCTCCTCCCCGGCGCCGGAGGCGGTGCGCAGCCGGGCGGTGACCCCGTCCTCGTCCTGGGTGAAGGACAGCAGTTCGGTGCCGCGTTCGATGACCGTGCCCAGGCCGGCGACGTACTCCTCGATGAGGCGCTCCGTCTCGTACTGCGGCAGCGCGGCGAATCCGTACGGCACCTCGGGAGGCAGCACCAGGTCCACCCGCGCCTGCTGGCGGCCGTTGACGTAGATCAGCTGTCCCCGCATCGGAAGCGCGGCCTCCAGGACGGTGCGGGCCAGCCCCATCCGGTCCCACACCTCCAGCGTGCGCGGCTGGATGCCGACGGCCTTCGCGTACGGCAGGCGGGCCGGCAGCCGGTCGACGAGACGGCAGCTCACGCCGTGCCGGCGCAGTTCGGCGGCCGCGCTCAGTCCGACCGGCCCGGCGCCCGCGATCAGCACCTCGGTCGTACCCGTGGCGTCGGTCGTGGCGGTCGTTCGCGCGTGCGCCACGGAAACCTCCCAGCGCCCGGCCCCGGTCGGGGCCCGGTCAGGTACGGGGCCCCGTGCGGACCCCTCACTCCATGGTCGTGCGGGGGCGCGCGGGAGGCGAGCCGGGCCGGAGCGCCCCCGTCGGATCCCGGCGCCCGGCGGGATCCGGAAGGGAGGCCCGGGCGTGCGTGCCCGGGGTGTGTCCGAAGGCCCGGCGGAAGACGTCGATGAACGCGCTGGCCGAGGACCATCCGCAGCGGTGCGCGACCGCCGTCACGGGGGTGTCGACGGCCAGCAGCCGCAGCGCCTGGTGCAGGCGCAGCTGCGTCCGCCACTGCGGGAACGTCATGCCGAGCTCGGCGCGGAAGAGCCGGCTCAGCGTCCGCTCCCCGGCTCCCGCTCCCGCGGCCGCCGCCAGCGCCGCCAGCCCGCGGGGGTCCGCCGGATCGGCGTGGAGGAGGGCGCACACGGCGGCCAGCCGGGGATCGGCGGGGGCGGGCAGGTGCAACGGCTGCAGGGGCGAGGCCCGCACCTGGTCCAGCAGCACCCCGAGCATCCGGCGCCGCTCCTCGCTGCCGTCCTCGGGGCCCCTGGTGTAGGCGAGGATCAGCTCGCGCAGCAGCGGGCCGACGGCGAGCACGGCGGGGGCGAAGAGGGAGAGCGGGTTCTGGTGGGTCGGCAGGCCCACGCAGTGCAGGTCGACGCGGCCGAACGCGCGGTGCTCGTGCACCGTGCCTGCCGGGATCCACAGGGCGCGGGTGGTCGGGGCGACCCAGGTGCCGGCGTCGGTCGTCACGGACAGCACCCCGGAACCGGCGTAGCAGATCTGGTGGTCGTCGTGGTGGTGCGGATCGATGCCGTGGTGGGTGTCGAGCTCGCGGACGCTCGTCGCCGCGCGGGGGGTGTGGCGGATTTTCTGCATCACCCGGCAATTTATCGGAAGCGGGACGCACCGGGCGAGGGCGATTCTCGTTCGGTGACCTCCACGACACCGGTTCCGACCCCCCGCGCCGGGCCTTCGGCCCCGCCCACCCCTTCGCCCCGCCCTCCCGCACGGCTCCGCACGGCCGCCTTCTCGGCGGGCCACTCGTGCGTGGACGTCTACCAGGGCGCCGTCGCCGCGCTCGTCCCCTTCCTCGTCTCGGAGCGTTCGTACGGCTACGCGGCCGCCTCGGGCATCGTGCTGGCCGCCTCCCTGCTCTCCTCCGTGGTCCAGCCGCTGTTCGGAGCGCTGACCGACCGCCGGCCGACGCCTTGGCTGATCCCGCTGGCCACGGCCGGCGCGGGGCTGGGCGTGGCCCTGGTCGGGCTCGACGCCGGGTACGCGGCCACGCTGGCCGCCGTCGCCCTGTCGGGGCTCGGCGTCGCCGCCTACCATCCGGCGGCCGCCCGGCTGGTGCGCGTGGTGGGCGGCTCCGGGCACGGCGCGATGAGCTGGTTCGCGCTCGGCGGCAACATCGGCTTCGCGTGCGCTCCCCTGCTGGTGGTCGCCGCGCTGGCGCTCCCCGGCTCCGCGGGGTGGTGGCTGCTGGCCCTCCCGGCGGCGCTGGGCGTGTTCCTCAACTGGCCACCGGCCGCGGCGCGTTCCGAGACCGAGGCCGGGTCCGGACCGGTACCCGACCGGGGCACGGCGGACAACTGGCGGGCCTTCCTGCGGCTTTCGCTGGTCGTCGTGGTCCGCTCGGTGGTCTTCATGGGGCTGAGCACCTTCATCGCCCTGTACGTCCGCGAGCGCGGTGGCGGTGAAACGGCCGGCGCGGTGGCCCTGTTCGCCCTCTTCGCGGGCAGCGCCGGCGGCACCCTCCTCGGCGGCCGGCTGGCCACGCGCTGGGGCCGGGTCACCACCGTCCACCGCGCCTACGCGGCGGCGGTACCCGCCGTAGCGGGTGTCCTCTTCCTCCCGCTGCCGCTCGTGTACGGGTGCGCGGCGCTGGCCGCCGCCGCCCTGTACGTGCCGTTCTCCCTCCAGGTCACCCTGGGCCAGGACTACCTCCCGACGCGCATGGGCACGGCGAGCGGGGTCACCCTGGGACTGACCGTCAGCATCGGCGGCCTCGCGAGCCCCGTCATCGGCGCCGCGGCAGACGCCACGTCCGTGGGCACGGCCCTGGTCCCCCTGGCCGCCCTCCCCCTGCTGGCCTGGGCCCTGGCCCGCCGGCTTCCGGAGCCCGCCTAGGGTCTGTGTGATGTCGTGATCAGTCGGCGGTCTTCAGGAGGTCGTCGATTCAGATCATTGCGGCGCGGAGGTGAACGCCTGCGAGGTAGCTCTCGGGGGACTTGTCGTAGCGCACGACGCCGTCGGTCGCGCCCTCGACGTACCTCCGAGGACCGCCACGCCCCGTCCCCCGAGCCCGGCGTCTAGCCCCCTGCGCTCGGCCCTGCGGGCACGCGCGCGCCCGCCGCCACCTCGACGCACACATCACACGGCCCTTGTGCGACGAACACATCACATTTCTGCAACTGTTCAGAAGGTTCCCCGCTGTTAGCCCAGCGCCCTGCTTGGCTGGGCCAGCACGGCGAACTCCCTTGGTGCAGTCCCTCGTTCACTGTCGCCCCGGCCCGCCGCTGGGCCGCGATTAAGGAACTCCATGCGATCACGCGCATTCTCCGTCCCCCTTGCCACGGCCGCACTGATCGGTGGCGTGACACTTGGCGCAACACCGGCCCAGGCGGCAGGGGAAGACTGCCCGTCCGATTTCGTGTGCCTCTACGAAGACACTGGTTACAACGGTCTCAGGCACGACTTCCGGGGCAGGCTGGGCGCCATCCAGTTGAACGCGGTCCTGAACGGGATGGCGAACGACCGGACGTCCTCCATCGTCAACAACACCAACCTGGTCGAGCGCTTCTACCAGAACTACGACCAGGGCGGGAAATACATCAAGCTGTACCCCGGATGGGCCGCAGCCGACCTGCGGAGGGTGACGATCTACAACGCAGACGGCTCCTACTTCGGCGTAAACACCTTCAACGATCGCATCTCCTCGTTCAACGGGTCGTACAACTAGGGCCCGTGTGATGCCGTGATCAACTGCTGGGTTCTGGCCTGTTCGAGGCGTGGAATCCGGTACGACTGTGGTCGTGACGCGTAGGCAACTCACTCATGCCCAGTGGAAGTTCATCGAGCCGTATCTGCCGATCGGTAGGTACGGGCCGTATCCGGAGCGGTTGCGGCAGCAGTTCGAGGGGGTGATCTGGCGGTTCCGCTCCAGTGGGCAGTGGCGGGAGATGCCTGCCGAGTTCGGGCCCTGGGCCACCGTCTACGGACGCTTCCGCGTCTGGCGGGACGCCGGTGTGTTCACGGCCCTGCTGGAGGGCCTGATCGCCGAGGGTGACCGGGCGGGAAGAACGGACTTGTCGCTGGTCAGCGTGGACTCCACCACGGTCCGCGCCCACCACGACGCCGCGGGGATGCGCGTCAGCAAGCACCTCATGAAGGCCCTGGAAGAAGCCGGGCAGGAGCAGGAGACAGCCCGACAAAAGGGGGCGGCGCGGAGGAACAGAACGGACAGGACGAACGCCGGCGCATCCGGCGAAAACACAAGATCCGCCTGACCGAAGCCCTGCTCGGCCGGTCCCGGGGCGGCCTCACCAGCAAGATTCACCTCGCCGCGGACCGCCAGTGCCGTCCGCTCACGCTGGTCCTGACCGCCGGGCAGGCCGGGGATAGCCCGCAGTTCATCCCCGTGCTCGCGAAGGTGAGAATCCGCCTGCCGGTCGGCCGTCCCCGCACGACGCCCGGCGCGGTCGCCGCGGACAAGGCGTACTCGTCCCACGGTAACCGCGCCTACCTGCGTAAACGCGGGATCAAGGCCGTCATCCCAGAAAAGAAGGACCAGGCCGCCAACCGCAAGAAGAAGGGCACGCAAGGCGACCGGCCCATCAGCCACGACGCCGACCTCTACAAGGAACGCAACACCGTCGAACGCCTGATCAACAAGCTCAAAGCCTGGCGAGGCATCGCCACCCGCTACGACAAAACCTCGGACAGCTACCTCGCCGGCCTCCACCTCCGCGCCGCCATGATCTGGATCGACGACCTCCTCAAAACCGCCGACTGATCACGACATCACACACGCCCTAGTGCTGTGACCGGAAGGGTGCACCGGGTCGCGGCGCCCGGCACGGCACCAGAGGCCGTGTTCGACGGATCTTCGTACGTCATCATGTCCCGGGCGCACTCGACGCAGCCTTCGACGACGACCTCGGTGCCTGGCGTCGCGCCCATCCCGAGCTGACTGTTCGCCGCCCTGAATCCGTCGAGTCGCTCGTCTGCCACTCCAGCTTCCTGGACATGCCCACCCACCCAGCACTTCGTGATACTCACTCAATGAGCCTTTTCCAACCTCAGGCTGGCGCAAGGTGAAGCGCGAGGATGGCCTGGACGATGCCGGTGATGCGGGTGGTGCTGCAGCGGAGTTTCCGCAGGAGGCGCCAGGCCTTGAGGGTGGCCATGGCCTGCTCGCCGAGGGCGCGGATGCGGGCATGGGCGACGTTGACGGCTTGCTGTCCGGTGGAGAGGTTGCGGTGCTTGCCGCGGAAGGGCACCCGTACGGTGCCGCCGACGCCCTGGTAGCCCTTGTCAGCCCAGCAGGCCAGGTCGGCCTTGGCCAGGGCGTCGATGATCCCGTGGGTGCGGGCGGCCTTGATGTCGTGGATAGCGCCGGGCAGCGCGGCCGAGGCCCACAGCAGGCGGCCGAACGGATCGGTGAGGGCTTGGACGTTCATGCCGTGCTTCTTGTGCTTGCCGCTGCAGAAGGGCCGGTCGGCGGCGATCCGGTCGATCGGCAGCAAGGTGCCGTCGAGGATGACGTACGCCTTCCCGGCCGCGGCGCGGACCGCCTCGGCCAGGGTGGGGGCGAGCGCAGCCGGCAGCCCGACGGCCTCGACCACGTACCGGTAGGCGGTGGTGGTGCCGACTCCGAACCCGGCCGCGAGCTGGGCGTAGGTGTGCCCGCACCGCAGATGGGCGAGGGCGAACAGCGCCTGGCGTCCAGCGGTCAGGCGCCGCCATCGGGTCCCGCGCTCGTGGCGGCGAGCGCGCAGCTGCTCGGACAGCAGGCGCAGGGTCGAGGTGGACACGTCAATGCCGGACGGGTAGACAAGCACATGAAGCCCCTGGTGGAGACGGTTCTCTTGGTCGAAAACTCATCTACCAGGGGCTTCACCCGTCTGTCAGCCCAACTGCCCAGCGCACCCAACAGGTTGGAAAAGGCTCATTGGGTGCCGTTGGAGGCAAAGGCGTCAGGTTCGGATTTCGTCGGCAGGAAGCGCGTGGCGCCTGGATCTGCCGAGCGCTCGTGTCGCCGTCACAGTCGACCGACGGCTACCCCCATGGTGTCACCGGCGCCGACGGTGATGGGGGTCACGGCGTTGGTTGCGGTGTTGATCGCGAACACGGTTCCCTGGGGTGTCCCGTTGCCGTAGGAGCCGACCACGTAGGCGCTCTTGCCGTCGGGGGTGAGGGCCACCTCCGCGGGACGGAAGTACCTGCCTGACCCGGTGTCCGGCGGGATGTCGCCGATGGGGATGGTCTTGGTGACCTTGTCGGTGGTCAGGTTGATCACCGACACCTTGCCCTGCCTGATCTTGTTGTCGACGCCGACCACGTAGGCCCGCTTGCCGTTGGGGCTGATCGTCAGCCCGCCCGTGCCGGCACCGGGGATGGTGCGGACGATCTTCTGCTTCACGAGGTTGACCACCGAGACGGTGCCGCTGTTCCCGGTCACGTAGAGGCGCTTGCCGTCAGGGGTGACCGCCATGCCGTTGGCCGCTTCGTTGAGGCGGATGGTGGCGATGACCTGGTTGTCGGCGGTGTTGATCACGGACAGGCTGCCCTTGCTGTCGGCCACGTAGAGGCGCTTGCCGCCGGGATTGATCACCACCTGGTCGGGCCTGCTGGTCTTGATGGTGGCGGAGACCTGGTTGGTGGCGGTGTCGATCACCGACACATTGTCCCCGTCGAAGGGGTTCTGGACTGCCACGTAGACGTGCTTGCCGTCCGGGGCGATCGCTTCCCCGTAGAGGAGGTCGGGAGAGAGTTCGTCCTTGTCGAAGGGGATGTCCGTGACGCTCTTCTTGGCGATGTTGACCGCCGACACGTACTTGAAGGCGTTGGTCACGTAGAGACTCGCGCCGTCGGGGGTGACCGCGACCTGCTCGGGGCCGCCGCCGACGGCGGTGGTCCCGAGCCCCTGGACCTTGTTGGTCCTCGTGTCGATCGGGTACACGTGGCCGTCGAGGCTGGTGACGTAGGCGTAGACCTGCCGTTGCGGCTTCGGCGGGTGCGGGGCGGCCGTGGCGGGCGCGGGTGCCAGGAGCGCCAGCCCTAACGTGATGGCTACCGCGATGGTTCGCCGTACAGCGGATCGCTGAAAGTGCACGTGGACCTCCGGATCGACGTGATGGTCTCTCGTGCCACCCGGTGTACCGCCGCGACTGACCAGCCGTCAGCGGATCTGTACGTCAGCCACCCGGAAGAGTGCCAGCCTGAGCAGCACGCGACGGGGGATGGCACTGGGCCTTCGACCGTCACCCGGAGTCGCGCACCGGCGGAAGCGAACAGCCGTCTATCTCCCCGCCCAGCCCGGGCACCGGTCTCCGGCGCGGCAGGCGCCCTGACCCACCCGCATCTCCGCCCGTGCGAACTCGCAGTCCTCCTGCACCTGCTCGAGTGCGCCGAAAACGCCTACCCCAGTGCTCTCACCAGGCTGCTGGCCGGCGACCTCAGCCCCCGCGCGGGCGGGCCCCCGGAAGCCGCGGAAGCACAAGCGGGTCCTCCAGGAAGCGGAGCGCCGCAGGCAGACACCCGGATCACCAGCCTCGTCCAGGCCGTCCTCACCCTGCATCTGACCAGCTCAGAGTGAGGAGGAAAGGGCTCAATCTGCAAATCGCCAGGCGGGGCTGGAGGGGTTCGCAGTTCATCTGCGCGACACCGCACTCCCATGGTTCGCCAGTTCCCTCGACCCTGAGCAGATCGCCCGGGCGGCTCCTGACGCCCTACTCACCCCGTGGGGGTTCGCTCAGGACTTGATCGAATTCCTCCCCGCAGTGATGAAGATCGCTACGTAGTCCTCGAACCCATCGCGGAGACCCCATTCCTCGCGGATCATTGCGGCTTCGTACCGGGCTCGGGAGTCCCCTCGGCCCCTACATCATGCGACGAATGGCCGAGAACGCCCACGCGGGAAACACCGCCCACACAGCCGAAGCCGGATGCGAACCGCTCCGCGAGATCTGCGCCAGACCCGAGAAGTAGGAGCACCCGCCCCCTACGTCACCGGCGTCGGAACGTACGCTGCGACCATGGATGACCCCGTGCTCACCGCCCGCGAACTGGTGCGGGACCGATTTCCCGCCGCCCGGGCGGCCTTCCTCGCGGGCAGCGTGCTGACTGACCGCCGGACGCCCACATCTGATCTGGACATCGTGGTCCTCTTGGACGGGCCGCCCGCCCCCAGCCGGGAGAACCTGGTGTATCGCGGCTGGCCGGTGGAGCTGTTCGTGCAAACAGACGCCGCCTGGCACAGCTTCGCCGAACAGGAGACTGCGAAGCGGAGTTCACCGCTGCTCGCCATGTGTGCTGACGGCATGCTCCTGGTGGACGCGGACGGGCTGGGCGCCTCGCTCCAGGACGAAGCGCGCAAGCGCTGGGCCGCGGGCCCGCCGCCGCTCTCGGACCGTGAGCGCGACTACCAGCGGTACGTCCTCACCGACTTGCTCGATGACCTGCGTGGCTGCTCGGACGCCGCAGAGCGGGTGTACTTGGTCGCGCACATGCTGCAGCGTGCCTCAGAGCTGGTCCTCCTGGTCGGCGGGCACTGGCTCGGCGGAGGCAAATGGCTGTCGCGGCGACTGGCTGCGGCCGACCCCGCACTGCACCGCGCGTTGTCCGAAGCTGCCGCGCAGGCGACCGCCGGGGATACGAAGGTCTTCGCCGCGGTGGTGGCAGAGGTGCTGAACTTGGCCGGGGGTCCGCTGTGGGACGGATATGCCATCCGATGAGCATGGATCGCGCCCCGCAGCGTGACATCGACACCCCGCTCGTCGGCGAGCTCGTGGAAGAGTCGGGCGCAACATCGCTGACTCACCCGCCCTGCGCTAGGTCCAAGCCGCCCACCCTGCGACGGACCGCGGCGTCGCGGTAGCGGACGCTCAGGGGAGGAACGTCACTGCGGGGAAGGCCGGGGACGGCCCGTCGAGCAGGTGTCCCGGACGGTGGCGCAGGTGCTGGTCGAAGAAAGCGAGCGGGTACGCCTGCTGGATCCGCACCGCCTGCTCGGGATCGAGGGTGCCGATCACGTCCTGGAGCTGCTGCCCGCTCCATCCGTAGATCTTCGCCACCTGCGGGAACAGCGCCTCGTTGTCGCCGTACGAGAAGTGGGCGGCGCCCTCGGCCTGGATGTCCAGCCGCGGGCCCCGCAGGAGCGACCAGAACGCGGCGGCCGCCGGATCCGTGGCCCGGGTGAACTCGGCGGACATCATCATGAACGGCCGGTCCAGCTCGCCGGCCAACGGCGGGTTCATCTGCATCGGGCCGTCGAGGCTCAGGCCGGCCCGGATGCGCGCGTCCGCGAGCGTGGCGCAGGCGGCGGCCGTCCCGCCCTTCGACCAGCCGAACGCGCCCATGCGCCGCGGGTCGAGGGAGCCGAGCAGCCCGGCCGGCAGCTCCCGCTGGTCGACGTCCGGGTTGCGCCCTGCGGCGAGCTGCTCGACGCAGTCGAGGACGAAGCGCAGGTCGGCGGCGAAGTCCCCGGGCAGCGTCGGCGCCTTCTGGTCGGAGAGCGGGACGGCGACCCGGCCGTCAGGGAACGCCGTGTACGTGTCGTACTGGTGAGCCACCGTCACCACCGCGTATCCGTGGCTGGCGAGCTCCTGGACGATCACGGTGTGGTCGCCCTGGTGGCTGTGCGCGCCGTGCGCGAACACGACGACGGGCAGCCGTCGGTCCACCCGGCACACCGGAGCGCCCGTGTGGCCGGCGGTGAGCGGCGCCAGAGGGGCCAGATCGCTGAGCCCCGCGTTGGCGAGGAACGCCTGGAGGGCGCCGTCCGGCATCCAGGGCGCCACCGGGTACCGCTGGACGTTCCGGGCGGGGTACCAGACGGTGGCCATCAGCTCGCGGAAGTGCCCGGGGCCCGCGATGCCGTCCGGGCGCGACCGGTCGACGAGGTGCAGCGGGACCGTGCCCACCGGATGCGGCCCGGTGGGACCGGGCAGCGTGAGCCGCGCCGGGACGGGGGGAGGCGTGCCGGGGTTCGCCCAGGCGGGACCGGCGAGGGCGGCGAGCGGCCCGGCGGCCAGCGCGGCTCCCAGGACGCGGCGGCGCGTGGCGCCCTTCCGGCTGATGAACGACGTGTTGTTCATGGGTCCCCCCTGGTGACGGATCGTCAATCGTGCCTCGACGGACGGTCCGTGGGCACGAGGGAACGCTGTCACACCCCCTGCCGCGCGGCATCGGCCCACGGGTTTACATCCCGAGGCCGATGCGGCGGGCCGTGCCGTCCGGCTACGGGGCCTTCCCGGCCACCTCGGGCTCGGGGTCCCGGAGGATCGGCCGGTCCCGCTCCCGCCACGACCACGGCGCGGTGACCGGCCCACCGCCGACCCCGGGTTCCGCCGGGGCGCACCCTGCCGACCGGCCGCCCCCGCGCCGCCCCGTGCCGGGCCGGACGGCCCTCAGTCCCGCTCGGCCGGCGACGCGGCGGGGGCCACGTCCTCGAGGAACCCGCCCGACTGGTGCTGCCAGAGCTTCGCATAGGCCCCCTCCGCGGTGAGCAGCTCCTGGTGGGTGCCCTGCTCGACGATCCGTCCGTGGTCCAGGACGACGAGCCGGTCCATGCCGGCGACCGTGCTGAGCCGGTGTGCCACCACGAGGGCCGTCCGCCCGTCCATGAGCCGCCACAGCGCCTCCTGGACGAGGATCTCGCTCTCGGAGTCGAGGGCACTGGTCGCCTCGTCGAGCAGCAGGATCGGTGCGTCGCGCAGGATCGCCCTGGCCAGGGCCACGCGCTGGCGCTGTCCGCCGGACAGCTTGATCCCGCGCTCGCCCACCATGGTCCCGAAACCGTCCGGCAGGGCGTCGGCGAACTCGGTGACGTGCGCCGCCTCGGCCGCGCGGCGGACCTCGGCGTCGGTGGCGTCCGGCCGGGCGAACGCGATGTTGTCCCGCAGGGTGCGGTGGAACATCGCCGGATCCTGCGGCACGTAGGAGATCTGGCTGCGCAGATCGGCCTGGGACAGCCGGCTGATGTCCTGTCCTCCGATCAGGATCCGGCCGGCGTCGATGTCCGTCATCCGCAGGAGGAGCCGGGTGAGCGTGGTCTTGCCGCCGCCCGACCGGCCGACGAGGCCGATCTTCGTCCCGCTGGACACGTCCAGGTCGAGGGAGTCGAAGAGGGGCTTCGCACCCGCGTGGGCGAAGGTCACCCGCTCGAAGCGCACCTCGGCGCCCTGGGGCAGCAGCGGTTCCGGGGACTCCGGGTCGAGCACGGTGGGCGGGGTCAGCAGGAGTTCGGTGAACTGGGCCGCCTCCGTCATCGCGCTCTCCAGGCGGCGGTAGATCTGGTTGAACTCGAACATGATCCGCGTCGCGTTGGAGTAGTAGGCGAAGGCCACGACGATCGCCTCCACGCCGTGCTCCCCGCCGCCCAGCGTGATGGCCAGGAGCAGGCCCAGCGCGTTGGTCAGTACGGACATCGGTGCGACCAGCGTGTCGATGCGCAGGTTGCCGTAGTCCCACGACCGCAGCGTCAGGCGCCGGGACTCCGCCACGCGGGAGCGGTGCTCGGCCGCCTCGCGCTTCTCGGCGGCGAACGCCCGCACGGTCTCCATGTTCATCAGGCTGTCGGCGACATGACCCGACACCCGGGCGATCGCCTCCTCGCGCCCGGCCACGAGCGCCTGCCGGCGGCGGATCAGCGGCGCCACGCACAGCCCCGTCAGCGCGATGAGGGACAGGAGTCCGACGACGAGCAGCGGTTCGTACTGCCACAGCACCACCGAGCCGAACAGCAGCGGGACGAGGCTCCCCACGACCGAGAAGGTCAGCGTGTCGACGAACTCCTCGAAGCGGGAGGCGAAGCTCAGGACCCGTTTGGTCAGCGAGCCCGCGAAGTTCTCGTGGAAGAAGGCGGCGTCCTTGGCGAACAGTTCGTCCATGCCCACCACGTACATGCGCTCGATGCCGAGGGCGTCGAGGCGGTTCAGGCAGTGCAGCCCGACCCGCCACAGCAGCTCCCCGATCAGCAGGGCGCCGGCGAAGCCGAGGACGTACGGCAGCATCGGCCCGATGCCGCTGCCGGCACCCGTCCCGGACGGTCCGGCGATCCGGCCGACGAGCTTCGCGACGACCAGCGGCGCGATGTAGTTGATGCCGATGTTGCCCAGCGCCGGGAGCAGCATCCCGGGGGCCGTCCACCGGCGGAGGCGGAGCAACTCCCGTCCGTAGTAGCGAAGCGCGAGGAGTACCGGACCCCTGCGCGGTGAACCTGGACCTGGGGGTAATTCAGGCGTTCCCATAACAACCTTGTGCTGTCGTGTGGCAGAACGGGGCGGCCCCGGCCCGGGGGTACCGGCGGGCCGGGAGACCGCAGTGTCCCGCGACGGCGCCCGCCCAGTCCAAGCCTTTTCCCGCCCCTGCGGAACGCGCCCCCGACCGCGCCCCCACCCACTTCGCGCGCCCCCGGCCGGCCTGGCGTGCCCGAGCCGCGCGCAGCGCCCGGAAACCCGAAAGAGGCCGTTCCGGATTTCTCCGAAACAGCCCGCGGAAGCACGGTGATCGACCTGTCCTCCCCCTTCGATGCCCCACTGACGCTTCGGAGGGACAACCGCGCTGTCTGCGGGCCGCTACGACGTGGCGCAGCCGAACTTGGCTGCGGCCGCTTTGGTGAAGGCGGTGAACAGGTCCTGGGGAGCGGGTGCGCCCGCGCCGAGGGATGCGGTGTATCGGGTGCCGGTCTCCATGGCGAAGTACGTGGGCTTGCCCGAACAATCGGAGAGGGTATGGGTGGCGTCGAAGCCCTGCCCCGAGAATCCCTTCGACTTGCGTATTCCTGAGATGGCGGCGGGGTCCTGGGTCGCGGAGAAGGTGGCATAGGTCTGCTTCGCACCCTCCGCGGTCGCCGTTCGGCATGCCCAGGTGGCACCCGAGTCCTGAACGGTTTCCCTGAGGACGGCAGGGAGTGTGAAGCCGGGCAGGGCGCACACGCTGCCCGCGGTGGCCGGGCGCTGCTCCGCCGCCGGGGCGATGCGGTCGGGGGCCGAAAGCGGGGTGGGCGGGGTGCAGCCGGACCGGGCGCTGATCCGGTTCGCGGCGCCGGTCAGCAAGCGGACCACCTTCTCGGAGTCCGCGGTCTCGGCGGCGCTTCCCCACACCAGACCCGCCTGGCTGTCCGTACAGGCCGCCGGGAGCTGGACCCAGGCGCGGCCGGGGGCGGCGCCGCCGCCCGGGAAGAACGACGCCGTCGAGGCGTCGGGCCAGTTGCCGCCGGTGAAGGCGAAGTCGCCGCGTTCGCTCGTTCCGCGGACGAAGAGCCTCTGCGTGTCGGATCCCGGCTGCGCGGCCGCGCTGCGCTCGATGACGCAGTCGAACCGGGTCCTGCCGTCGTCCGACCCGCTCAGCGCGCCCGGACGGCTGGTGATCCTGCCCGCGCCGGTGAGTACGGCTGCGGCGTCATGGGCCGACACCACGCCCCCGCAGAGGGCGGAGTCGCCGAACGTGTTCGTGTTCAGCCACAGATGCAGACCGCCCACGACGGCCAGGGCGGCAATGGCGGCGGCGAGCGCCTTGCGCGGGAACTTGGCCACCCGCTGCGGGGATGTGGTCACGGTGCTCTACTTCCTTGTACGGAGGGCGGAGTAAGCGTCCTCGCGTCCGGTGATGTAACTCTGCTTGGCCTCGCCCTTGGCATGTTCGTGGGCCACGGACCCGTTGGCTCCCTGCCCGGTCGCAAAAGAGTCGATCAAGGAGTTCGTCGCGCCCACGCCGGCTGCGGCGTCCTGGCTCTCCTTCTTGAGCGCCATGGCCTCGTGCTCCGCCGCGACGTCTTTCGACCATTCGTAGGTGGCAGCGTCGATCAAGCGCTGTGCCGGGTCGCCGATGACCGGGAACTGGGTGATCAGTCCGCCGAAGCCGTGGTAGCCGTACCGGGCGGCGTCGTTCATGGTGCCGATCTTGGTGTCGCGGTCGTCGAGGGTGATGTCGGAGCCGATCGCGTTCATCGCTCCGAAGACCTCACCGACGTGGCGGGCGCGGTTGTCCCAGTCGCCGACGACGTTGCCGGCCTCGCCCGGTCCGGCGGGCTTGGCGTGGGTGAGGTACTCGGCGGAGTAGCGGCGCTCCGATTCGTACATGACGTCGTAGGCGGTGATCGGCTGGCCGGTGGGGCCCGTTCCGACCTCGCCGTCGGCGACACCGCGCATGACGCGCAACAGGCTGGGCTTGCCGTTGGTGATGCTGGAGTCCTCACCGTGGGCGGTGATGCCGTCCTGGCCCATGGGGCTGCCGGGCGAGGTGCCGCTCAGGATGGAGTGGGTGTCGGCGGTGTAGTCGACCAGGGCCCGACCCAGAGGGGCCTTGAGGTGGTCCGCGATCGTGTCGCCCTTGCCGTCGGCGTCCAGGATGGAGATGGTCTGCTGCATGACCCGCGCCTCGGCCTCGGAGTGGTGGCCGTAGTCTGCCGACGCCACCCCCGGTTCCCTGCCCGTGGTGGAGGCCTCCAGTGCCAGGCCCAGGCCGGTGCGGGCATCCTTGCCCTCGGACTCGAGGTCTCGGTGGGTCTCGAAGTTGCCTTGCCAGACCGGGGTGTCGTCGAACTTCCAGTCCCGGTCCTTGAGCAGGTACTGGAGGTTGTCGTTCTTGCCGTCGACGCCGGGGTCGAAGTAGGAGGTGGAGGCTTCGGGGTTCTTCGACATGATGCCGAGGACTCCGTCGAGGGGGTCGTTGGCGAACCAGCCCTTGTTGGTGCCGCTGAAGTCGCCGTTGAGGTCCCAGACGTCGGGGTCGCCCCCCTGCTTCTTGTCCTCGGCCTTGCGGATGTCCGAGGCCAGGTCGTGGAGGAACGGGGTGGAGTAGCCGTCCCCGTTCTGCATGAGGGTGACCAGGCTCTGGTAGCCGCGGACCTTCTGGCCGTGGTCCCGGCTGATGGCGTTGGGCGAGTCGCCGATCTGCTTGAGGTCGTAACTCTCCAGTCCGGCCTTGTTCAACTGCGTGCGGAAGTTCTTGTAGAAGTCGGACTTCGGGTCCTGCATCGCGTTGGACAGCGAGTTGGCCAGGCCCTTCTGCAGGTCCAGGTAGCGCTGCTTGTTGCCCTTGTCGTCGCCGTACGCGTGGTCGTTGAGCTTGTTGGTGAACTTGAGCGTGTTCTCCGCGCCCATCCCGTTCAGGAAGGTCTGGGTGAACTCCGGCCGTGAGGAGTTGTCGCGGAAGGAACGGCTCAGCTCGGCGTAGTCGGCTTCCGAGACCTTCTCGCCGCTGTTGATGCGGGTGGCGATGTCCTCGGCGTTGCGGGCCTCGTAGACCTCGATGTCGCCCTGCGCTCCGGCATTGAAGCCGTCGAGGGTCTCGTCGTTGCCCTTGCCCAGGGCGTCCTTGTTGCTGTCGACGACCACGGCTTCCAGGGCGATCTTCACGCCTTGGTCGGCCTCGGAGACGGCTTTCACGCAGTCGTCGATGTGCTGCTGCCACTTGGCGACGGCCGTGCGGATGGTGGTCTCACCATCCGGGTCGTGGTGGATCGCGCTGCGCTCCTGCGGGGTGAGCTTCGCGTAGTCGTAGGCGACCGTCCCTTGTTCCGAGACGGTCATGTCGGCCTTGACCGCATCGTCTCGTGCGCTCTCGACCCGCTTCTTGAGCTCGGTGAACTGGCTGTGCGCATCGCGCAGGAGGCTCGCGACGGCCTTGGCCTGGATCTGCGCGGCGGAATATTCGTAGCGAGTGGCCGCGAAGCCCGTATGGGCCACCCCGACACTGATACCGGTCCAGTCCTGACCCATGGTGATTTTCTGAACGCTGTCGCCGTAGCGGGTTTCGACCTTCTTCAACTCGCCGGCCATGGAATCCCACTTGTCGGCGGCCGTTGTCAGCAGATCCAGGTCCGTGGTCATCACTTCGTAGTAGGTCAGCACCTGTCCCCCTAGATCCCGTTGAGCTTGGACTGACCGATCGGCCGGAACTGGTCACCCAGACCTGAGTCGTTGCGCACGAACAGGCCCGAGGCGCCGCGCAGGGCGCTCTTCTCGGACCCGAGACGGCCCATCAGGACCTTGACCTGCTTGTCCCACGTGTCCGCGACCTTCTTCAGGCCAGGGGCGGTGTCCCAGCCGTCGAAGCCCTTCACGGCGGTGTTGGTCGCCTCGTCCGCGTGTTCCGTGGCCGTCTTGGTGTTCGGCTGCAGCTCGGTCTCGATCGTGTTCGCCGCCGCCGTCTTCTCGGCCGGTGTCGACCCGAAGGTCCCCGATCCCCCTGGTGCGAATGGTCCTGCGGGAGCACCCGTGCCGCTCAACCGCATGTCCGCTCGCTGATCGGCAGAGCGGGCGCGTAGCGCGCCCCACTCACTGTCGAACTCCCCAGACATGTCCCGCGTCCTCCCCCTTGACGTCTCGTGATCATAGACATGGCAACTGCACATACATCGAGTGAGCGCACCGCCTTAACGCCCCTCTTACGGCGCCCTGATCCACGGCCGTCGGCCTCATCAGGCCAGGTCGAGGCGCGCCTCCTCCGGGTCCGGGGAGCGCTGGAACATTCGCTTGCGATCCCCCTGCGCACCACCGCCGACCGCGGCCGCATCTACCGCCGATGGGGCTGCCGGGACCCACTGCATCACCGGCTCGGAGCACACGGCCCTCGCCTCGTCACCGACAGCCGTCACATCGCGGCCTTCACCACCTGCCGGGGGGGGGGGGGGGGCGGGGGCGCGGGCCCCCCCCCGCCCCCCCCCCCCCCCCCCCCCCCCCCCCCCCCCCCCCCGCCCCCCCCCCCCCCCCCGGGCCCCCCCCCGCGGGGGGGGGGGGGGGCGGCCCGCCCCCCCCCGACCCTCTACCGGCTGCCCCGGCCACTCTCTCCAGCGCCCTCGGCGACGCCGTCCGCCGACACCGTCTGCCCCACAACCCCGCCAGCCCCCGGTCCTACGCCGGGCAGCGTCACCGGAGCGGCTGATAGGGGGAGCGGAGGAGGCCGCCCGCTTCCTCGTCCACTGCCACCATGCCGATCCCGCGATGGCCGATTTGTTCGAGTTCCTCATCGGCACGGGCCCGCGCAAGGGCGAAGCCCTCGGACTCCACCGGGACGACGTCCACCGTGCCCAGGTTGTCTTCTACGTGCGCTGCACCCTCTCCGCGATCGACGACAACCACCTCGTCATCACCACGCCGAAGACCCGGTCGAGCCGCGGCTGGGTCGCCATCTCTCCCCGGGTCGCCACAGCCCTCCGGCGCCGCGCGCAGACGGCGCCTCGAACCATCGACCACACCTCACCGGAGCCGAAAGGGCCAGCCACGAAACGGGCCGCACACCGTGGCTGCGACCAACACGGCCCCGGACGCACGAAAGGCCGCCCTCTCATAGTTGAGAGAACGACCTCCGACCTGCGTTTCCGCATGGTCGGGACGACAGGATTTGAACCTGCGACCCCTTGACCCCCAGTCAAGTGCGCTACCAAGCTGCGCCACGTCCCGATGTGCTTCCGACTGGGCTCCCACTTGGGCTTTCCCCGTCCCGGCGGCACATGCAGAACATTACCCCACGACGAGGGGTGTGCATGCACGGGTTAACCGTCGGGAGGGAGGATGGCGGGGTGAACGGACGAGATCGGGACGGTGAGGGGCGGGCGCGCAGCGCGCGGCCCAGGGACGGGCTGGGGCGGCCGCTGCCCTACGGGGCCGAGGGCGTGGAGCGGCAGCCCGAGGGGGTGCGGCGGTCGCCCGGGGAGAGCGTCGCGGAGGCCCAGCGGCTGCTGGACGCCGGGATGCCCTTCCACGCGCACGAGGTGTTCGAGGACGCCTGGAAGTCCGGGCCCGAGTCCGAGGCCGCGCTGTGGCGCGGCCTCGCGCAGCTCGCGGTCGGGCTGACGCACGCGGCGCGCGGGAACGCGGTGGGCGGCGCCCGGCTGCTGCGCCGGGGCGCGGATGTCCTGGCCGGACGGGACGGGGACGACGGCGGGGGTGCCGGGGGCGGGGGCGGGGACGCCGGGGGCGGGGACGAAGGCGGGGCCGCTCCCGGGACCGGCCCCGCGTACGGAATGGACCTGCCCGGGCTCGTCCGCTGGGCGCGCGAGCTGGCGGCGCGGGTGGAGGGCGGCGCGGCCGTCGACGCGGCGGCCGAGGCGCCGCACCTGACGGCCGGCCCCGGTCCCGCCTGACCGCTGCCCTGCCCCCGCCGCCCCGGCCGCCGGCCTCTGGCCGTCACGGGCGCCCGCCCGGCCGCCGCCACCCCTGCGGGGCCGCACCTGGCGGCCGGGCCCTGTCCCGGCTAACCGCCGTCCCGGCCCCCGGCCTCCGGTCGTCGCGGGCGCCCGCCCCGCCCGGCCCGGCCGCCGTCACCCCCGCGGGCCACCGACCCGCAGGGCCTACGCCGGCTGGAGGAGGTCCCAGCGGTTGCCGTAGAGGTCCTGGAAGACCGCCACGGAGCCGTACGTCTCGTGGCGCGGCTTCTCCAGGAAGTGGACCCCTTCGGCGGCCATCCGGGCGTGGTCGGAGGCGAAGTCGTCGGTGTAGAGGAAGAAGCCGACGCGGCCGCCGGTCTGGTCGCCGACCCGGGAACGCTGGGCTTCGTTCTTGGCCCGGGCCAGGAGGAGGGCGGACTCCTCGGCGCCGCGCGGACGGACCACGACCCAGCGGGTGCCGTCCGGGCGCGCGGTGTCCTCGACGAGGTCGAAGCCGAGGGCGCGGGTGTAGAAGTCGATGGCCTCGTCGTAGTCGTGGACGACGAGGGCGGTGAGGGCGATGTGTGCGGACATGACGCCTATTGTGCGCCGAGGAGCACGACCTCCAGGGTGCGGGGGCCGTGCACTCCCTCGACCCGGTCCAGCTCGATGTCGCTGGTCGCGGAGGGTCCGGAGATCCAGGTCAGGGGCCGGGTGGGGTCCAGGAGCGGCAGCGCCCGCGGGACCGAGTCGACCACCTGGCCGGGGACGCGGACCACGCAGATGTGGTGGTCCGGGATCAGGGTGATCCGGCGCCTTCCCTGGCCGGGGCCGCCGTCGAGGACGATCGTGCCGGTCTCGGCGATGGCCAGGGCGCAGCCGGTCACCACGCTGTCCACGGCGTCCAGTTCGTACGGGGTGAAGTCGGCCCGGTCGTGGATCCGGGTCGGGCGGGCGGACGCGAGCCAGTGCGGGGGCAGCCCGGACGGCACGAGGACCGACGCGGCGCCGCGCTCGGCGAGGAGCCGCGCCAGCAGCCCGGCGATGCCGTCCTCGTCCACGCGGTGGACCTTCGCGCGGTACTCCGTGAGGTGCGCGGCGAGCAGGTCGACGTTCTCGGCCGCGGTGCGGGCGCCGTGGACCTGGAGGTAGTCCCGGGGGATCCCGGCGTCCCGGGGCGGGGCGGCGGCCGGCGCCCGGGCGCGGGGGCGGGCGCGCCGGCGCGGGGGGGGGCGGGAGTGGGCGCTGTCGCGGAAGGGGGGGCGGATGTGTTTGGGGGGGCCCACCCCAA
>NZ_JBSGWY010000037.1:73210-81201 GCF_053609145.1 Streptomyces sp. NPDC054961
CGGGGTGGGGCGGCGCGGCGGAGGACCTGCTCCGGGCCGGGGGGGGGGGCGCGGTGGCCTGGTGGGTCGCCCGGGGGGGGCCGGCGCCCCGGGGGGGGGGGCCGGGCCCCCCCCCGGCCCGGCGTCCGGCACGGCCCGGCGGATGCGGGCCAGGATGCGCTCCTTGCCGCTCATGGGCGTTCCTCTCGTTCGCGCTGCGCCCACCAGTCCCGGAACGGCCGCGCCGGCGGCTCCGGCAGCTCCCGGCTGTCCGTCCAGGCCCGCCCCGGGCCCGGCAGCCGGCGCGGCCGCAGCCGCCGGGCCCGGCTCAGCAGCCGCTCCCCCGCGCGCAGCGCGCCCGGCCGGTCCAGGAGCAGCCGGGCGGCGCGCAGGGCGGCCCGCTCGGCGGCGTGGCCGCGGGCGGGGCGGAGCCGGACGCGGACGCCCTCGCGGGTCACCGGGCCGCCCTGGACCACCCGTTCGCGGAGGTGGACGAGGACCTCGGGGATGTCGATGGCGACCGGGCAGACCTCGTAGCAGGCCCCGCACAGCGTGGAGGCGTACGGCAGGGTGGCGTCGATCTCGCTCTGCGTGCCGCGGAGTTGGGGGCTGAGGATGGCGCCGATCGGGCCGGGGTAGACGGAGCCGTAGGCATGCCCGCCGGCGCGCTCGTAGACGGGGCAGACGTTGAGGCAGGCGGAGCAGCGGATGCAGCGCAGGGCCTGGCGGCCCACCTCGTCGGCGAGGGTGTCGGTGCGGCCGTTGTCGAGGAGGACGAGGTGGAAGACGGCGGGCCCGTCGCGGTCGGCCCCTCGCGACGGCCCCGTTCCGGTCCACATCGTCGTGTACGGGTTCATCCGCTCGGCCGTCGAGGAGCGCGGCAGCGTCTGGAGGAAGATCTCGAGGTCCCGGAAGGTCGGAACGACCTTCTCGATGCCGACCACCGAGATCAGGGTCTCGGGCAGGGTCAGGCACATCCGGCCGTTGCCCTCGGATTCGAGGACGACCATCGTGCCGGTCTCGGCGACCATGAAGTTGGCTCCGGACACGGCGACTTCGGCCCGCAGGAACTTCTCGCGCAGGTGGAGGCGGGCGGCTTCGGCCAGCTCGCGCGGGTCGTCGCCCAGGTCCTGGGGCGCGGGGCGGCCCCAACGGCCCATCTCGGCGGCGAAGACGTCCCGGATCTCGGTGCGGTTGCGGTGGATGGCCGGGACCAGGATGTGGGAGGGCCGGTCGTGGCCGAGCTGGACGATGAGCTCGGCGAGGTCGGTCTCGTACGCGGCGATGCCCGCCGCCTCCAGGGCTTCGTTCAGGCCGATCTCCTGGGTGGCCATGGACTTGACCTTGACCACCTCGCGCGCGCCGGTCGCCCTCACCAGCTCCGTCACGATCCGGTTCGCCTCGTGCGCGTCGGCCGCCCAGTGGACGGTGCCGCCCGCGGCGGTGACGGAGGCCTCCAACTCCAGCAGGTAGTGGTCGAGATGGCGCAGCGTGTGGTCCTTGACCGCCTTGCCGGCGGCGCGCAGCCGGTCCCAGTCCTCGAGTTCGGCGACCGCCGCGGCCCGTTTGTCGCGGATGGTGTGGGTGGCCCGTCGGAGGTTGGCGCGCAGCACCCCGTCCCCCACCGCCTCGCGCGCGGCCGCCGGGAAGGCGGGGAAAGCGGGCATGCCGAGGTGCGTACGCGTCATCGCAGGGGTTCCTCCTCGGTGGCGGCCAGGATCTCGGCGAGGTGCAGCGCCCGCAGCGGGGCCCCGGCGCGCCGCAGGATGCCGTCCAGGTGGGCGAGGCAGGAGCTGTCGGCCCCGCACAGCACGTCCGCGCCGGTCGCCAGCGCGCCGGCGGTCTTGTCGGCGCCCATGGCGGCCGACACGTCCGGGTTCTTGACGGCGAAGGTCCCGCCGAAGCCGCAGCATTCCTCGGCGCCGGGGAGTTCGCGCAGTTCCAGGCCCCGTACGGCGCTCAGCAGCCGTCGGGGCCGGTCCCCGAGCCCGAGGACCCGCAGCCCGTGGCAGGACGGGTGGTAGGTGACGGCGTGCGGGAAGTACGCGCCGGCGTCCGTGACCCCGAGGACGTCCACCAGGAACTCGGTGAGCTCGTACACCCGCGGTACGAGGTCTTCGGCCAGCGCGGTCAGGGCTCCGCCGCGCCCCTCGGCCTCGGCGGCCCGCCCGATCCGGGGGTAGTGCGCGCGGATCATGGCGGCGCAGGAGCCCGACGGGGTGACCACGTACGCGTACCCGGCGAAGGCTTCCGCGGTCCGGCGGAGCAGTGGCTCGGTCTCGCGCCGGTAGCCGGTGTTGTACTGCGGCTGCCCGCAGCAGCTCTGCGCCGCGGGGAAGTCCACGTCCACGCCGAGCCGCTCCAGGAGGCGGACGACGGCGATGCCCGTGCGCGGGTAGAGGGCGTCGTTGACGCACGTGACGAACAGGGCGACGCGCATGACGGGCAGAATAGCCCCGTGAAGAAGTTCTCAGTGATCGGTATAGGCGCGGGCGACCCGGACCACCTGACCCTCCAGGCGGTCAGGGCGATCGGCGCGGCGGACGCATTCCTCATCCTGGAGAAGGGCGAGGAGAAGGCGGATCTGACCGGGCTGCGGCGCGCGATGCTCGACGAGCACGCCCGCCCCGGACACCGGCTGGTGGAGGGCCGCGACCCCGATCGCGACCGGACCCCGTCCGACTACGCCCCCACCGTGGACGGCTGGCGCAGCGCGCGGGCCGAGATCTTCGAGCGGTTCGTCGCCGAGGACCTGGCGGAGGGCGAGACCGGGGCGTTCCTGGTCTGGGGCGACCCTTCCCTCTACGACTCCACCCTCGCGATCCTCGACGAGGTGCTGGAGAAGGGCCGGGTCACCTTCGAGCACGAGGTGGTGCCCGGCATCAGCAGCATCTCCTCGCTGCTGGCCCGGCACCGCACCAACCTCAACCGGGTGGGCCGCCCGGTCCAGATCACCACCGGGCGACGGCTCGCGGAGGGCTGGCCGGCGGACGTGGACGACGTGGTGGTGATGCTGGACGCGCGGCACGCCTTCACCGCCCACCTCGACCAGGACCTCACCATCTACTGGGGCGCCTACGTCGGCACCCCCGACGAGATCCTGGTCTCGGGCAAGCTGGCGGAGGTCGCCGGCCGGATCGAGGAGCTGCGCGCCGAGGCCCGCGCCCGCAAGGGCTGGATCATGGACACGTACCTGCTCCGGCGCGGCTGAGCGCACCTGCGGCCCGGGCCCGGTCGGCCCAGGCCGCGCCCAGGCCGCGCCCAGGCCGCGCCCAGGCCGTGCCCAGGCCGTCTCTAGGCCAGGAAGCCCGGCAGGACCTCGGCGAGGCGCTCGTACTCCTCGGCGCGGTTGTAGAGCTGCCCGCACACCCTGATCCCGCCACCGCCGGCCCAGGGCCAGATCAGGACCCGGATCCGCGCCTGCGCCGCGATCCGCTCGCGCAGCTCGGTGGCGTCCTCGCGGGTCTCGGCGGTACCGGCGGGCAGCCGCAGGGCGCGCATGGACAGGCCCTCGGTGTGCGGGAGCGGGGTGAGTCCGGGGATCTCGGCGAGCAGGGCCGCGCCGTAGGCGGCGAGGGCGCTGTTGTGGGCCCGGACCTTGGCGGCGTCGAGCCGTTCGAGCAGTTCGAGGCCGTCCGGGGCGGCGAGCCAGCCGGTGTAGTCATAGGTGGCGCGGTAGTCGACCGAACGCGGGAAGCCGAGGTGGTCCTCCCAGGAGGGCGCGAGCGCGCGGACCCGGTCCCGGTGGCCGGGGGCCACGGCGAGCAGCGCGGTGCCGGACGGGGAGTAGCCCCACTTGTGCAGGTTGCCGAACCAGAAGTCGGCGCCGCCGCCGAGCGGGTCGGCGAGCATGCCGGGCGCGTGGGCGCCGTCCACGACGGTGGTGACGCCCCGGGCCTTGAGGTCGGCGAGCAGCCGGGGCGAGGCGATGAGCCGGGCGGTGGGCGAGCTGATGTGGTCGAGGAGCGCCACCTTCGTGCGCGGCGTCAGTCCGGCCAGCACGGCTTCGCGGACGGCGTCCTCGTCGGGGAGGCGCGGGTCCAGGGCGACGGTGGTGACCGTGGCGCGGCGGGCGGCGGCGTCGACGACCGTGCCGTAGCCGTGGTCGGTGACCATGATCTCGTCGCCGTCGGCGAGCGGGATGGCGTCGAGGGCGAGGGTGGCGCCTTCGGTGGCGTTGGCGATGAAGGCGATCCCGTCGGGGTCCGCGCCGCCGAGGCGGGCCGCGATCCGCGCGCGGGCGTCGGCGAGGCGGTCGGAGGCGGCCAGGAAGAAGGCGTCGGGGTCGGCGTGCGCCTCGGCCCGGAAGGCGGCGTGCGCCTCCTGGACGGGGAGGGGAACCGCGCCGAAGGAGCCGTGGTTGAGGTGGGATACGGCGGGGTCGAGGCCGAACAGGGCCCGGCCGCCGGGGAACTCTGCGGGGCGTATCGACTCGATGGGCGCGTTCACGTACGTGAACCTCCGGGGGTGCGTGCGCTGGTGACCAAAGGATCATCTCCCGGCGGCGCGCGCGCCGAAACCCCCTCCCGGCGGCGCGGCCCGACGGCGGCCGGACCGTACGGCCGGACCGGCCGGAGTTCGCTCGTTCGGCGGACGCGCCGCCCACGATCCGCCCCTGGACCCCCGGACCCCCAGGCCCTGAGGGCCGGCCCGGCGGCCGCCCTCCGGCCCCGGCGGGCCCCTCCGGCCTACCTCCGGCCGCTGGTGGCCGCGTAGTACTGCAGGTCCTGGACCTCCACCGTGCGGTCCACCGGATACGGCAGCTCGACCCGCGCCCCGGCCTTCCCGTCCCGCACCACCGCCGCCGAGCTCGTACCGGCGTTCAGCGCCAGCAGCTCGGAGTGCAGCCCGACCGGGGCCTGGTAGGCGCCCTTGGACGCTCCGACGGCCGTACTGATGCTCGCGGGCGCGGCGAGGAAGCTGAGCACCTCCACCGTGTCCCGGGGCGCCGCGCTCCCCTTGCGCAGGGACATCACCAGGGACTGGTCGCCGGTCGGGTCGGCGGCGGCGTACTGGGTGCGCGAGGTCAGGTAGAGGGTGTCCCGGACGATCTTCGGCCAGCTGTCCGTCTTGAACTTGGTGAGGTAGTAGGAGGACAGGTCGAGGTAGGCGTAGCCGTTGTGCAGGGACGGGGCGAACTGGCTGCCCTCGCTGTAGTCGTTCCAGGTGGTGAGCTGGACCCAGTCGGCCTCGTCCTCGATGGCGCGCGTCCACGTGGTGCGCAGGGTTGCCGTGTTGCCGGCCTCGTCGTAGATCCCCTGGTTCGGGCGGGCGTCCTGGACCGACACGGGCTGCATCCAGATCTTGCCCAGGCCGTGGGCGCGCCGCGCGTCCCGTGCGGAGCCCTCCTGGCCGACGTAGCTGCGGCTGCCCCACTCGGAGAACCCGTGGCTGATCGGTGCGAACTGGTCGCTGTTCGCGCCGAAGTCGAGGAAGAGCGGGACGAACGCGGTGCGGATGCCGTGCTCGGCCTTCAGGATGTCCATGACCTGGGTCCACCACGCGACGCTCTTGGCCTCGGCCTTGAACGGCGAGACGACGAGCCGTCCGTCGGGGAGCCGGTGCGCGGACGGGGCCTTGCCGATGTCCGCCAGGGAGGCGGCGAGTTCCCGCGGGTCGTCGGTCTTCAGGGAGGTCATGTCCGGCATCAGCATGATCTTGAAGGCCGGGTCCACCGAACGGGCCGCGTCCATCAGGAGGCGGGACCGTTCCCAGTTCTTCCCGGAGAGGGAGAGCAGGTCGAGGGTGAAGCCGTCGATGCCCGCGGCCCGGGCGGTGCGCACCTCCTGCTGGAGGTTGGCGAGTTCCCAGTTGCCGTCCTGGGGCGGGACGGGCAGCGGCCGGTCGCGCAGCAGCCCGCCGTAGCGCCCGTGCTTGCCGCCCTCGCCGTCCGGGTTCAGGTAGTTCCGGGAGTAGTAGTCCGCGTCGGCGCTCGCGTTGTCGAGGGAGAGCGGGTACGGCGTGAAGTAATGGGCGAAGACCAGCTTCTTGCCGGCGTCGCCGGAACGCAGGACGGCCGGCTGCGGCAGGTCGAAGGGCAGGGCACCCGTAGGACGCGCTCCGGCGTCCGTCCCGGGCCGGGGAGTCGCGGTGGCCGCGCCCTTGGCCTCGCCTTCGGGGCTCGGCGCGTCCGGGCCCGGAGTGGTCTCGGCGGTGGCACCGGGCGTGGCGCCGCCGGAACCGTCCGCCAGGACGTCTCCGGACCCCGGCCCCGGGCGGTCCGACCGGCCGGCGACGGTGCGCGGTTCCCAGGCGAGGCCCGCGGCGGCGCAGACGCCGACCAGGAGGAAGGCGGACAGGACGAGGGCCAACAGGGGTCTGCGGGCCCGGAAGCCCGGCCGGCGCCGGTGCGAAGGGCGGCGTCTCGCCCTTCCGGCCCGCCGCTGGTCCTCATGCATCGTGACGCCCTCCCCGAGTGTGCCCGCGCGTCGGGCTGCACAGCAGTACAGCCGATTCCCGGCCCCCGGACAACTGTTCGCCGGAGCCGGGCCCCGGCACGTACGTCACGGGGACCACGGGGACTACGTACGGGAGGACGTGACCCGCGGTTCCCGGCGGGGAGGCAGCGGGCCCGCACCCGGCCACCTTCGAACACCCCAGGGAGCACGGACCGTTCGGGCAGTGGACAAAGGCATGCCACCTGTACAACTGCTGCGATCACCGGGCGGCGCGGGCCTTTCAGCGGAATAGGGAATTCCCCTGGCCATCCGTCAGAACTGGCGCATACTCGTCTCCACGCGGCCTGAAACACCCCTCCGGCCGCACATGGTCACGCATGCATGGGGGGCATCGTGCCGATGGGGAAATCCATGAGCGCCGGGATGATTCCGGCTACGTCCGCCGAGCTGTCCCGCCTGCTCACCGCCGTACGGCGGGGCCGGGTGCTCACCGTCACCGGGCTGTGCCGCGAAGCCCGGAGCCTGCTCGTACGGGAGATCGGGGAACGGCTCGCGTCCAACTTCTACGACGGGGTGGCCGTGATCCGCCTCGACCACCGCTTCGGAATCCACGATCTGACGGGCGCGCTGAGCCGCGTCCCGGGCACGCCGTTCCTGCCGTACGGCGCGGCGGACGCGGCTTCGTGGCTGGCCGAACGGGACATGCTGCTCGTCCTCGACGGCTCGGACCTCCTCGCGTCCGAGGCCGTGGACTGGCTGGGGCGCCTGCTCGCCGTGGCCCCCGGGCTGCGGATCCTGGCCGCCGGCCGGCACCCGCTGGCCTTCGCGCAGGAGCGGGTGCACCGGCTCTGACCCGGTGCGCCCGGTCCCGCGCGGGCAGCGCGGTCCGCGCCGCCCGCGCCGTCCGCCCCTACGGGGCGGCCCGCCAGTCCTCCACCAGCAGCCCCATCGTCACCTCGTCCAGGTATTCCCCGCACACCCAGGCCGACCCGCGCAGGGTCCCTTCCATGACGAATCCGTTCGCCTGAGCGGCCCGGACCATGGCGGCGTTGTCGGCCAGGGTGTCCACCTGGAGCCGGTGCAGCCCGCGCACGGAGAACCCGTAGCGGCACAGCAGCCGCACGACGTCCTCGCCCAGACCGCGGCCGCGGCAGCCGGGGCGCAGGGATATCCCGAGGTGCGCGGAGCGGTTGTGCGCGTCGATGGCCCAGAGCAGGGCCTCCCCGGCCAGTTCGCCGGTGGCCCGCTCCACCACGGAGAACACGGCGACGTCGTCGGAGGGCTCGGACGGCTCGTACGGGGAGTGCCCGCTCGCCGCGCCCACCGGCCGCCAGGGCCGGGTGTCGCCCCGCGAACGCGTCACGACGTCCTCGTACAGCTCCGCGTGGAGCACGGCGACGTCATCGGTGTGCCGAGCGCGCAGCTCGGCCAGTTCTCCTTGGATCATGGGGACTTACTAGCCCCCGCGGGACCCGGCCCACAACCGGATTTCCGGGGCCGGACACGGGTCAGCCCCGGCCGGCGCGGGCCGGGCCGGGGCGGCCCGGGCGACGGCGGGGGGGCGGGGGGCGGGCGCGGCGGGGGCCGTAAAATCAAGTACCCCGCCCGCGCCGA
>NZ_JBSGWY010000037.1:81211-85506 GCF_053609145.1 Streptomyces sp. NPDC054961
GGGGCGCCCCCCGCCCGGCGCGCGACTCCACAAGAGGCTTGTGGCCCGACCCCCCCCCCCCGGCCGCCGCCCCCCCCCCCGCTGCCGGCCGGGGCTGACCCGTTCAACGGTGGTGCGGTGGTGCGGTGCTGCGGTGGACCTCAGCCGAGGATCGCGAGCGCCTGGTTCAGCGTCTCGGACGGCCGCATGATCGCCGAGGCCTTGGCGGCGTCGGGCTGGTAGTAGCCGCCGATCTCGGCCGGGGAGCCCTGGACGGCGATGAGCTCGCCGACGATCTTCTCCTCGGACTCGGCCAGCGTCTTGGCCAGCGGGTCGAACGCGGCGGCCAGCTTCGGGTCGGCGGTCTGGCGCGCCAGCTCCTGCGCCCAGTACAGGGCGAGGTAGAAGTGGCTGCCGCGGTTGTCGATGCCGCCCAGCTTGCGGCTCGGCGACTTGTCCTCGTTGAGGAAGGTGCCGGTCGCACGGTCCAGGGTGTCCGCGAGGACCTGGGCGCGGGCGTTGCCCGTGGTGGTGGCGAGGTGCTCGAAGGAGACCGCCAGCGCGAGGAACTCGCCGAGCGAGTCCCAGCGCAGGTAGTTCTCCTTGACGAGCTGCTGCACGTGCTTCGGGGCGGAGCCGCCGGCGCCGGTCTCGAAGAGGCCGCCGCCGTTCATCAGCGGGACGACCGACAGCATCTTGGCGCTGGTGCCCAGCTCCAGGATCGGGAAGAGGTCGGTCAGGTAGTCGCGCAGCACGTTGCCGGTCACCGAGATGGTGTCCTCGCCGCGGCGGATGCGCTCCAGGGAGTACTTCGTGGCCTCGACCGGGGAGAGGATCTTGATGGTCAGACCCTCGGTGTCGTGGTCGGCGAGGTACGTCTTGACCTTGGCGATCAGCTGCGCGTCGTGCGCGCGGCCCTCGTCGAGCCAGAAGACGGCCGGGACGCCGGTGGCGCGGGCGCGGGTGACGGCGAGCTTGACCCAGTCCTGGATCGGCGCGTCCTTGGTCTGGCAGGCGCGGAAGATGTCGCCGGCGGCGACCTCCTGCTCCAGGACCGTGGCGCCCGAGGCGTCGACGACGCGGACGGTGCCCGCGGCGGCCAGCTCGAAGGTCTTGTCGTGGCTGCCGTACTCCTCGGCCTTCTGGGCCATGAGGCCGACGTTCGGCACCGAGCCCATCGTGGACGGGTCGTACGCGCCGTGCGCGCGGCAGTCGTCGATGACGACCTGGTAGACGCCGGCGTAGCTGCTGTCCGGGAGGACGGCGAGCGTGTCGGCCTCGGCGCCGTCCGGGCCCCACATGTGGCCGGAGGTGCGGATCATGGCCGGCATCGAGGCGTCGACGATGACGTCGGACGGGACGTGCAGGTTGGTGATGCCCTTGTCGGAGTCGACCATCGCGAGGGCCGGGCCCTCGGCGATCTCGGCGTCGAACGAGGCCTTGATCGCGTCGGCGTCGGGCAGCGCGCCCAGGCCGTTCAGGATGGTGCCGAGACCGTCGTTCGGGGACAGGCCGGCGGCGGCCAGGGTCTCGCCGTAGCGGGCGAAGGTCTTCGGGAAGAAGGCGCGGACCACGTGGCCGAAGATGATCGGGTCGGAGACCTTCATCATCGTGGCCTTGAGGTGCACGGAGAACAGGACGTCCTCGGCCTTGGCGCGCTCGATCTGGGTGTTGAGGAAGGTGCGCAGCTCGTCGACGTGCAGGACGGAGGCGTCCACGACCTCGCCGGAGAGTACCGGTACGGACTCGCGCAGCACGGTGACGGCGCCGTCGGCGGCGACGTGCTCGATGCGCAGCGTGCCGGCCTCGGTGATCACGGCGGACTTCTCGGTGGAGCGGAAGTCGTCGGCGCCCATCGTGGCGACATTCGTCTTCGACTCGGGGACCCAGGCGCCCATGCGGTGCGGGTGCGCCTTGGCGTAGTTCTTGACCGAGGCGGGAGCGCGGCGGTCGGAGTTGCCCTCGCGCAGGACCGGGTTGACGGCGCTGCCCTTGATCTTGTCGTAACGGGCGCGGTTCTCGCGCTCCTCGTCGCTCTTCGGGTCGTCCGGGTAGTCCGGGAGCGCGTAACCCTGGCCCTGGAGCTCGGCGACCGCGGCCTTGAGCTGCGGGATCGAGGCCGAGACGTTGGGCAGCTTGATGATGTTGGCGCCCGGGGTCTTCGCCAGTTCGCCGAGCTCGGCGAGGGCGTCCGCGATCCGCTGGCCCTCTTCCAGGTACTCCGGGAAGCTGGCGATGATCCGACCGGCCAGGGAGATGTCACGGGTCTCGACATTCACACCGGCCGTCGACGCGTACGCCTGGATGACAGGCAGGAACGAATACGTCGCGAGGGCCGGGGCCTCGTCAGTGTGCGTGTAGATGATGGTCGAGTCAGTCACCGGATGCTCCGCTCCACAGTCTGCGTCTCTCGTCTGCAACATTGCTCGACATCAAGATATCTCGTGATCGGGCCGGTCTGGACAGCCCCCCGAGCAAGCCGGGACGAGACGCGTGTCACGTTCGGTGACGAGGAGCCCCTCCTGGGGCCGGAAACGGCGAAAGCGCCGCCACCGGCTGTTTCCAGCCGGTGGCGGCGCTCACGCACCACCGCTCAGGGGCCTGCTCAGGCGTGGACGGCCTTCGGGCTCGGGCCGTACTGGTTCGGGGTCGGCTGACCCTCGGTGGCCGTCAGGACCAGCAGCCAGATGCCGCCGATGAGCGGCACGAAGGCGATGAAGTACCAGGCGCCGGACTTGCCGAGGTCGTGGAGTCGACGAACGGTGAGCGCGATGCAGGGGACGATGATCGCGAGGATGTAGAGCCCGTAGATCACCATGTTGGCGCCGATGACGGCGTCGATGATGGCGACGACGATGGCGACGCCCAGGTTGAAGAGGAAGAACATCCAGAACTCCTGGCGGCGCGCGCGGCCGGAGAAGTCGGCGTACTTCTTCAGAACGTCGGTGTAGTAGTGCATGGGTCCCCCCAGGGCGGTTCGTCGGCCCGTCCTGATGGAGCAAGCCGGGGCAGAATTTATGCCCCGCTTACGTCGCGGTCAAGCCAGTTGGCAAGGCACCAGAAGGGTTACTTTTCGGCCCTCGTCGCCCTAAACACATGAGTAACGGACGTAACTCGGAACCCACCGGTCCCATATCCTCACAGAACGTGACGCAATGAGCTGACGGAAGTCTTACGTCAGGGCGTGGGAGCCCCCTTCGGACGGCTGCGGTCCGTAGCGTCGCCGCCATGCGCGTACTCGTCACCGGCGGAGCCGGGTTCATCGGCTCCCACATCGTTACCACTCTGCGTCTTCGCGGCCACGATCCGGTCGTCCTGGACCTCGTGCCCCCCGCGGACGGCGGAGCGTTCGTACGGGCCGACGTGCGAGACCCCGAGGCCGTACGGGCCGCCCTGCGCGGGGTCGACTCCGTCTGCCACCAGGCGGCGATGGTCGGCCTCGGCAAGGACTTCGCGGACGCCCCGGCCTACGTCTCCCACAACGACCTGGGCACGGCGGTGCTGCTCGCCGCGATGGCGGACCGCGGGGTCCGCACCCTGGTGCTGGCGGGCTCGATGGTGGTCTACGGCGAGGGGCGCTACGCGTGCCCCCGGCACGGGGTCGTCCGCCCGGGCCCGCGCCGGGTGGCGGACTTGGCCGCCGGGCGCTTCGAACCCCGCTGCCCGCTCTGCGGCGCGGAGCTGGCGCCCGGGCTGGTGGACGAGGACGCTCCGACCGACCCCCGCAACGTCTACGCGACGACGAAGCTGGCGCAGGAGCACCTGGCGGCGTCGTGGGCCCGGTGCGTGGACGGCCGGGCGGTGGCGCTGCGCTACCACAACGTGTACGGGCCGGGGATGCCGCGCGACACCCCGTACGCGGGGGTGGCGTCCTTCTTCCGCTCCTCGCTGGCCCGGGGCGAGGCGCCGCAGGTGTACGAAGACGGCGGCCAGCGGCGGGACTTCGTCCACGTGCGGGACGTCGCGGAGGCCAACGCCCTGGCGCTGGAGGCCGCGGCCGCACCGCTCGGGGTGTGCACGCCGTACAACACCGGCAGCGGCAGCCCCCACACGGTCGGCGTGATGGCCACCGCCCTCGCCGTGGCCCACGGCGGCCCCCTCCCCGTGGTCACCGGCGAGTTCCGCCTCGGCGACGTCCGCCACATCACGGCCGACTCCCGACGCCTGCGCGCGGACCTCGGCTGGCTCCCCCGTGTCGCCTTCACGGACGGCATGAAGGAATTCGCCCACGCCCCCCAACGCCCCCAGAACACCCCACCCCGCCCCACCAACGACCCCCACCCCGCCGACAAACCCAGCCCCGCCGGCGTTTGAGG
>NZ_JBSGWY010000038.1:0-40127 GCF_053609145.1 Streptomyces sp. NPDC054961
CCGACCACTGCTCATCAGAAAGATCCCCACGCCCCACACCATGATCATCACAGCGCAAGGCGTGGACCGGAACCCCGATCTAAAACACGGCCTAGCGGCCGCGGCTGAGCTTGCGGCGCGCGGAGCCGAGCAGATCGGTGATCTCCGTCAGCCGCAGCGGCCTCGCGAGGACGACGACGACGAGAACGACCGCAGCGGTTCCCGCCGCGACCGCGGCGAAGTTCCCGAAGCGGTCGGCCGCGCGCGCGGCGCCGTACCCGGCGGCCGCCGCGGGGGCGCAGGCGGTCAGCAGGCGCAGGTGGGTGCGTACGGCGGTGTTCCGGCGTTCGGTACGGGTGCCCGCGCGGGGGCCGAGCCGGCGGGCGAGGACGTACGCGGTGCCGGCGGCGCCCACGGTGAAGGCGATCGAGCAGGCCACGGCCATGCCCGTGACGGCCCAGCGCGGCGGCAGCAGGAGGTACGCGGCGGCGGAGAGCCCGGCGTTGAGGGCCGCGATGACGAGGTTGAGGAAGAAGGGGGTCCGGGTGTCGGACAGGGCGTAGAAGCCGCGGGAGAGCACGTACTGCGCGGAGTAGGCGATCAGGCCGGGCGCGAAGGCCGCGAGCATGCCGGCCATGACGGCGACGTCGGCCGCGCCCGTGCGCCCGTACTCGAAGACGCTGCCGATCACCCAGGGCGCGAGGGCCGCGAAGACCGCGGCGGCCGGGACGACGAGGGCGGCGCTGGAGCGCAGCGCGTAGGAGACGTCCCGGCGCACCCCGGCGAGGTCTCCGTCGGTGGCGGCGGCGCTCATCCGGGGCATCAGGGCGGTGACGAGGGACACGGTGATGATGCCCTGCGGCACCATCCACAGCAGGTAGGCGTTGCTGTAGGCGGTGTAGCCCGCGCCGCCGGCGAGGCCCGCTTCGACGGCGTGGCGGCCGGTGGTGGTGGAGAGCCGGGTCACGACCCAGTAGGCGAGCTGGTTGGTCAGGACGAGCATGACGAGCCAGCCCGCGTTGCGCAGGGGGCGGGCGAGGCCGCTGCCGCGCCAGTCGAAGCGGGGGCGCCAGCGGAAGCGGGCGGCGCGCAGCGAGGGGACCAGGCCGAGGGCCTGGATGACGATGCCCGCGGTGGTGCCGATGCCCAGCAGCCGGGTCTCGGCCGCGCTCAGGCCGTCGGCGCTCCCCTGAGTGCCGTGGGAGACGTACAGGAAGAGTCCGAAGACGGCGATGACGACGAGGTTGTTGAGGACCGGGGTCCACATCATCGCGCCGAACCGGCCGCGGGCTCCCAGTACCTGTCCGAGCAGGGTGAACAGCCCGTAGAAGAGGATCTGCGGGAGGCAGTACCGGGCCAGGGCGACGGTGGTGGACTCCTGGCCGCCGCTGTATCCGGTGTACACCGAGACGATCAGCGGGGCCGCCAGCACGGCGGCGGCGGTGAGGACGAGCAGCGCGGCCGTGCAGACGGTGAGCAGCCGGTCCGTGTACGCGGCGCCGCCGTCCTCGTGCTCCTTGGCGGCGCGGACCAGCTCGGGGACGAAGACCGCGTTGAGGGCGCCGCCGATGAGCAGGATGTACAGGATGTTCGGGACGGTGTTGGCGACCGCGTAGCCGTCGCCGAGCAGTTCGGTGCCGAGGGCGGCGACGATCACGGCGGAGCGGACGAAGCCGGTGGCGCGGGAGACGATCGAGCCGGCCGCCATGAGCGCGCCGCTGCGCAGCACCGAGGTCTTCTCCGGTGCCGCGTGACCGGCGTCGGCGGTCGCGGTGTCGGCGGTGCCGGACACGGTGTCCGTCCCCGCGTCCGGGCCGGTGCCGGACGCGCGGGTGGCGGCGACGGTCACCGGCGGGCCATGTACGCCTGGAACGCCCTGTAGAGGGCCGCGTTGACGCGTCCGTCCATCGAGATCTCCCACTCACCGAGGGTTTCGACGACCTGTCCGCCGGTGCCGAGTTTCCAGCGCAGCAGTCCGAAGGAGCGGTCGTCGGGGTCGAGGGTGGAGGGTACCCCGCGCATGTCGTACGCGTCCGCTCCCAGCGCCTGTGCGTCACACATCATGCGCCACTGCAGGGCGTTGCTGGGGCGGACCTCGCGGCGGTGGTCGGCGGAGGCGCCGGTCTGGTACCAGACCCGGCCGCCGGCCACGATCATGGTGTGCGCGGCGAGGATCTCGCCCTGGTGGACGCCCAGGTAGAGCCGCATGCGACCCGGCTCCTCGGCGTTCAGGGCCTCGTACTGCCGCTGGTAGTACGCGAGCGAGCGGCCGAGGGCGAAGCCGTCGCGTTCCTCGGTGACGCGCAGCAGCCGGTAGAACTCGGGCAGGTCCGCGGCGGTGCCGACGACCGTCTCGACCCCGGCCTTGCCGGCCTTGCGCACGTTGCGCCGCCACTCCTGGTTCAGGCCCGCCCACAGGTCGTCGACGGAGCGTCCGGCCAGCGGGACGCGGAAGACGTGGCGCGGCTGGGCGTCGCCGTCGTCCTCGCCTCCGCAGCGCTTCCAGCCGCGGGTGCGCAGCCGGTCGGCGAGCGCGGCGCCGACGGGGTCGACCTCGGTGGCGAGCACGTCGGACATCTGCCGGCCGGGGCCCGCGTGGGCCTTGACGGTGGCGGCGTCCCAGCGCCGGTAGGCGGGGGTGGGTCCGATGCGGACCGCGAAGGCCCCGGACTCCCTCAGGTGGGCCTTGAGCGGGGTGAGCCAGCGGTCCACGTCCGGGTCCGCCCAGTCCGCGACGGGGCCCTCGGGAAGGTACGCGAAGTATTTACGGGTTCCCGGGAATTGGCGGTAGAGAACGAGACCGGCACCCTCGATTTCCCCGCCGGGGTAGTGCCATCCGACTCTTTCCGAGTGCCAAAGGTCCTTTACCAGGGCCCAGGACGGGTACTGCAGAAAGCTCGCCCGGCCGTGCCGGGAAAGGAATCCCCGATATTCCTGGACGGACAGGGAGCGCACGGTGAGCGCCCGGTTCTCGCGCAGGCCCGCGGGCCGGCCCTCAGTCCGCTCCCGGCCCCGGTCCCGCACCTGGTTCCCCACCTGGTCCTGCCGCCAGTCCTGCCGCTGTCCCTGCCCCTGGTCCTGCCCCTGGTCCTGGCGTTGGGGCTGCCGCTGGAGCTGCAGTCGAGCGGGGTTCACGAGCAGTGCGCACACGGCTGACCGGCCTTCCTGTACGTCCACATCGGGCTATGCACAGGACTCTCACAGGTGTCCATGACGGGATGGCGCGGTGATTGTGACCACACGATGACCATCCTGCTGCGGTGAACGTCACAACCCGGATTCCTGATCTTTTTCGCATCCCGGGCAACCTAGAGTCGTGCCGTCCGCATCTCCTTTTGCGACGATCATTACTTCGGAGGGGTTTCGTTGAGCCGCACACGCCGGGTGTTTCGGGTACGCAGTCGCCATGCCGCGCTGGCGGGCGTCGCCTTGCTGGCCGCCGCGCTGACCGCCTGCGGCGGCGGCGACGGCGGCGGCGCGGGCGCCGCGGCCACGTCGGACGGCAAACGGAAGCCGGACATGGCGGTCTCGGTGAACCTCACCGGCGACCAGGTCAAGGCCGGCGAGCCGGTGAGCGTGACGATCGCGGACGGCAAGCTCGCCTCGGTGAAGGTGACGGACGCCAAGGGCGGGGAGCTGGCCGGGCAGATATCCGCCGACGGCAAGACCTGGAAGTCGGAGCGCAACGCCTCCGCGGGCGCCGAGTACAAGGTCGAGGCGCAGAACACCGAGAGCCAGAGCGCGACGACCACGTTCAAGACCACGGCCGCCGACAAGGTGAACAAGGTCGTGATCAACGTCTCCAAGGGCAGCACCGTGGGCGTGGGCCTGCCGGTCTCGATCGTCTTCGACAACCCCGTGAAGAACAAGGCCGAGGTCGAGAGGCAGCTGAAGGTCACCACCTCGGACAACACCGAGGGTTCCTGGGGCTGGATCAAGGACTACTCGGGCAAGGACCGGGTGGACTGGCGGCCCAAGGAGTACTGGAAGTCCGGCACCGACGTGAAGGTCCAGATGGACCTCAACGGCGTCGACTCCGGCCCCGGCGGCGGGATGTTCGTCAAGGACTACAACACCGAGTTCAAGATCGGCAAGGACCGCCGGACGCACGTGGACCTCGACACGAAGAAGATGTCGGTCTCCGAGGACGGCCAGGTCGTCGGCACCGTCCCCGTGTCGGCCGGCACCCCGGGCGGCAAGAAGGCCTCCTGGAGCGGGAAGATGGTGCTGATGCTGAAGGAGGGCACGATCCGGATGAACTCCGAGACCGTGGGCCTCGGCGACGCCTACGACAAGGACGTCGACTCCTCGATCCGGCTGACCTGGTCGGGCATGTACGTGCACGCCGCCCCGTGGAACAACGCCAACTTCGGCCGCGCCAACGTCAGTTCCGGCTGCGTGGGCATGAGTGACGCCAACGCCGCGCAGTTCTTCGCGCAGTCCCAGGTCGGCGACCCCTTCGAGGTGACCGGTGACGGCTCGAAGGGCACCGCGGACGTCGGCAACGGCTACGGCGAGTGGAACCTGTCATGGGAGAAGTGGCAGACCATGAGCGCGCTGACCGGAGCCCCGCAGGGCGGCTGACCGGCAGGTCCGACCGGACCGGCCGGACTGAACAAAATTCAATCGTTACCACGGCGTAACTTACCCATGGGTTACTTCCGGTAAGCCCCTCCCGTTACCGTCGGGTCACTTTCACGACACCCGGCGCACGCGAGGAGCGAGAGATGGTCCGCACCATCCGCACCACCAGCACCGCGGCTGCCATGGCAGCCGTACTGGCGGCAGCCGCCCTGGGCCTGTCCCCCCATCAGGCCCAGGCGGCGCCCGCCACCCCGTCCAACGCCCCGTCGACCGCCCCGTCCGCCACCGTCTCCGGCGCCTCCTCGGAGCTGCGCTTCTACGACATCCCCGGCTCCGGCGGCATCACCCTCAAGGGCAACGTCTTCACACCGGCGGGCGCCAAGGGCGGCGCGAAGTATCCGCTGATCGTGCTCCCCACCAGCTGGGGCCTGCCGCAGATCGAATACATCGCCCAGGCCAAGAAGCTCGCCGACTCCGGCTACGTGGTGGTCAGTTACACCTCCCGCGGCTTCTGGCTCTCGGGCGGCGAGATCGAGACCGCCGGCCCGGCCGACACCGCCGACGTCTCCGCCGTCATCGACTGGGCGCTCGCGACCACCCCCGCGGACGCGGAGCACATCGGCCTGGGCGGGGTCTCCTACGGCGCCGGCATCAGCCTGCTCGCCTCCGCGCGCGATCCGCGCGTCAAGGCGGTGGTCGCGCTCAGCGGCTGGGCCGACCTCATCGAGTCCATCTACTCCGGCCGCACCCAGCACCTCCAGGCGGCCGGACTGCTCGGCGCCGCCGGTTACCTCACCGGCCGCCCCGGCCCCGAACTCCAGCAGATCCTCGGCGACTTCCTCGGCTCGAAGCTCGACAAGGAACCGCAGATGATCGAGTGGGGCAAGAAGCGCTCCGCCGCCGAGCAGCTCGACCGGATCAACGCGAACGGCGCCGCGATCATGCTCGGCAACGCCTGGGGCGACACCGTCTTCCCGCCCAACCAGTACGCCGCCTTCTTCGAGAAGCTGACCGGCCCCAAGCGCCTGGAGTTCCGCCCCGGCGACCACGCCACCGCCGAGGGCACGGGCCTCCTCGGCCTGCCCAACGACACCTGGACCAACGCCCACCGGTGGTTCGACCGCTACCTCAAGGGCGAGCGCAACGGCGTGGACACCGAGGCCCCGGTCCAGATCAAGTCCCGCAGCAACAGCGGCTACGAGGGCTACCCCGACTGGAAGTCGGTCGGCTCCGGGGGCACCGAGAAGCTGATGCTCGCCGACAGCGAGCACCTCTTCACGGGCGTCGACTCCGGCGCCGACGGCGGGATCGTCCTGCTGTCCAGCGTCCTGGACCAGTTCGCCCAGGCGCCCCCGATCGCCTCGATCCCGCTGCTCCCCCGCGCCTTCGCCGCCGTCTGGCAGTCACCGCGCTACGACGAGGAGCGGCGGGTGCGCGGCACGGTCAGGATGCACACCACGCTCACGCCCACGAAGTCGGACGGCACCTTCGTCGCGTACCTCTACGACGTCGGCCCGCTCGGCATCGGCAAGCTGATCAGCAATGCCCCGTACACCTTCCACGGCAGGTCCGCGGGCCAGTCGTTCGGCGTGGACCTCGACCTCTTCTCCACCGCCTACGACGTCCCGGCCGGCCACCGCCTCGCGGTGGTCGTCGACTCCGTCGACCCGCTGTACATCGAGCACAACCCGACCGGCGCGCAGCTGACCTTCTCCTCGCCCCGCACCGATCCCAGTTACGTCTCGGTACCGCTGCGCGAGCAGTGATCCACGGCTGCTGCCGGGCCGGGTGTGACTCTCGGGGGCTCTCGCCCTGGGGATCAGACCCGGCCGTCCAGCACCGATCCCGGCTCGGCCGGGGGGATCCGCACGGCGTCGGTCTTGGGGCTGCGCCGCTCGCGCCGGGCGACCCAGGTGGCGAACCAGGACAGCAGCATGCACATCCCGATGTAGATCGGCGAAATGATCATCACCACGGGGATGAACGGCAGGTCGTAGTCGAGGTTGGAGGCGATCAGCTTGCCCGCGTGCAGGAACTCCTCGTAGGTGATCAGGTAGCCGAGCGAGGTGTCCTTCAGGGCGACCACCAGCTGGCTGATGATCGCGGGCAGCATCGCCCGCACCGCCTGCGGGGCCAGGACGTAGGACATCACCTGGGTCTTGCGCATGCCCAGCGCGTACGCGGCCTCGCGCTGGCCCCTCTCCACCGCGTTGACGCCGGTCCGGAAGACCTCGGCGAGCACCGAGCCGTTGTAGAGGGTCAGTCCGGCGACCAGCGCGGGCAGCGGCTGGACCTTGAGCGCGACGAAGATGAAGAAGATCATCACCAGCACGGGCATGGCGCGGAAGAACTCCACGCACAGGGTGCACAGCCAGCGCGCCGGCCGGTGCCGCGAGAGCCGGCCGGTGGCGAGCACCGCGCCGAGCACGAGCGAGAGCACCGAGGCGTAGGCGAAGGCCTTGAGGGTGTTCCCCAGCCCCCTGAGCAGCAGTTTCTGGATGCCCTCGTAGGTGAACGGGCTCCACTTGGCGGCGGTGAACTGGTGGGTGTCGAAGAGCAGGTAGAGCAGCCATCCGAGCAGCCCGAGGATGACCACCGTCGAGACGGCCCCGTAGAGCAGGTGGCGGCGCCGGGCCCGCGGTCCGGGCAGGTCGTAGAGGGCGGTGGACTCCAGGTCTCCGTGGAGCGCGTGCGCGGTCATCGGGCGACTCCCAGGCGCTTCTCCAGCACGTGGAAGAGCGCGCTGATGGACAGGGTGATGATCAGATAGCCGACCGCGATCCAGACGAAGGTCCAGATGATGTTGTAGCCGAGCTCGTTGAGGGTCTTGTACGTGCCCAGGAGCTCGGTGACGCTGAAGGCCCCGGCGATCGCGGAGTTCTTGGCGAGCGCGATCAGCGTGGAGCCGATGGGCGGGATGACGGACCGGAAGGCCTGCGGGAGCACGACGGTGCCCAGGGTCTGCCCGAAGGACATCCCGAGGCTGCGGGCCGCCTCGCCCTGGCCCTTGGGGACGGTGTTGATGCCGGAGCGCAGGACCTCGCAGATGAAGGCGGAGGTGTAGCAGCCCAGCGCGAGGACGGCGAAGACCTGGAAGGGCAGGACGATGCCGAAGCGCGGCAGGCCCAGCAGGACGGCGAAGAAGAGCAGGGTGAGCGGGGTGTTGCGCAGGATGGTCACCCAGACGGTTCCGAAGACCCGGAAGGAGCCGACGGGGGCGACGCGGAAGGCGGCCATCAGGAAGCCGAGGACCAGGGCGAGGAGCGAGGCGTAGACCGTGAGCTCCACGGTTCCGAGGAACCCCTGCCAGTAGATCGAGAAGTTGTCGACGAGTACGTCCATGGCGGTGTGCTCTCCCGTCAGCTCGCCGGGTAGCGGTCGATGGCGGGCGGTTTCGGGGCGGGCGCGCCGGACAGCCCGAGGGTGGCCTCGTAGGCCTTCTTCCAGTTGCCGTCCTTCTCGTTGGCGGCGAGGGCGTCGTCGAGGGCGAAGCGCAGGGCGTTGTCGGAGCGCGGGACCCCGATGCCGTAGGGCTCCTCCGAGAAGGGCTTGCCCACCACCTTGAGCTCCTCGGGGACCTTGGCCGCGTAGCCGAGCAGGATGGAGTCATCGGTGGAGACGGCGTCGACCTGGTAGGTGAGCAGGTTGTCCACGCAGACCGAGTACGTGTCGTAGGCGACGAGCACGGCGCGGGGGAACTCCTTCTGGAGCCGCTGGTACGGGGTGGAGCCGGCGGCCGAGCAGACCTTCTTGCCGGCGAGGTCCTCGGGGCCCTTGATCCGGGTCTCGTCCTTGCGCACGAGCAGGGACTGGCCGGCGCGGTAGTAGGGGCCGGCGAAGCCGACCTGCTTCTTGCGGTTGGCGTTGATCGTGTAGGTGCCGACGTAGTAGTCGATCTGGCCGTTCTGCAGGGCCGTCTCGCGGTTGGCGGAGGAGATCGTCTTGAACTCGATGGTCTTGGGGTCGAAGCCGAGCGAGGCGGCCATCATCTTGGCGATCTCGATGTCGAAGCCGGAGTAGCGGCCGCTCGCGGGGTCCTTCTCCCCCATGTACGGCTGGTCCTCCTTGGCGCCGACGACGAGGTGGCCGCGCCGCTTGGCCTTCTCCCAGGTCGGGGAGTCCGGCAGCTGGAAGCCGGTCGCGACCCGGTACGCCGGCAGGTCCTCGGGCTGTGGTCCCTTGACCGGCGGGCTGCCGGACTTGCCGCAGCCGGCGACCGCTCCCAGGAGCGCGAGGGCCAGCGCCCAGGTGGTCAGGGACGAGGCGCGCGGATGTCTCATCGGGCCGCCCCTCAGTGCTTGAGGATCTTGGAGAGGAAGTCCTTGGCCCGGTCGCTCTCGGGGGCGGTGAAGAAGGCCTCCGGGGCCCGGTCCTCGACGATCCTTCCGTCGGCCATGAACACGACGCGGTTGGCGGCGGAGCGGGCGAAGCCCATCTCGTGGGTCACCACGACCATGGTCATGCCCTCGGCGGCGAGCTGCTGCATGACCTCCAGCACCTCGTTGATCATCTCCGGGTCGAGCGCGGAGGTGGGCTCGTCGAAGAGCAGGGCCTTGGGGCTCATGGCGAGCGCGCGGGCGATGGCCACGCGCTGCTGCTGGCCTCCGGAGAGCTGGGCCGGGAACTTCTGGGCCTGGTTCGCGAGGCCGACCCGCTCCAGCAGCTCCCGGGAGCGTTTGTCGGCCTCGTCCTTCTTGCGCCCCCGCACCTTGACCTGGGCGAGCGAGACGTTGGCGAGGACCGTCTTGTGCGCGAAGAGGTTGAAGGACTGGAACACCATGCCCACGTCCGCGCGGAGTGCGGCGAGCTCCTTGCCCTCGGCGGGCAGCGGCTTCCCGTCGAGCGTGATCGTGCCCGACTCGATGGTCTCCAGCCGGTTGATCGCGCGGCACAGGGTGGATTTCCCGGAGCCGGAGGGGCCGATGACCACCACCACCTCCCCGCGGCCGACGGTGAGGTTGATGTCCTGGAGGACGTGCAGTTGCCCGAAGTGCTTGTTGACGTCCCGCAGCTCGATCAACGGATCGACGGCCATACGCTGCCCTGCCCACTTGTCGGTGTCGAGGTCAGCGCAAACTATCCAGCCGCGGAAGGGCACTTCCCCTCGACACGCCTAAATGACACATAAAGCCCCGCGAGGTCAGCCTTCCGAGGCTTCCGCGTAGGCCTGGCTGAGCTCGGGGGAACCGGTCATCGCCCAGGAGATCCCCGATTCGACCACGTTCAGCTCGCGGCCGGACGCCAGCCGGATCACGGGCTGGCCATTGGGCCACACCCGCCAGCCGGCGCCCGGGATGGTCCGGATGATCACGGTCCCGAGGTAGAAGCCCGCGTCGTTGCCCAGCCACGGCGTGATCTCCGGATCCCGGCGCCAGCGCGGCATCAGCTGGTCGAGCTCCTCCAACGAGCCCGGGCTCTCGTCGAGTTCGAGGGCCGCCGACCGGGCGTGGGCGCGCAGCATCTCGCATTCCGCGAACATCTCGTTGACACCCTCGGAATCCTCCACGAGGACGGCGGCGAGTCTTCCCGCACCCGGTTCCGTATCGTGCCGGCTGCGCCAGTTGGCCAGGAAGGGGATGTTCATTGCCCCAGCCTGACACCAGGATCCCCGGCGGGCGACAGGGCGCGCCTGCACTGTGACAGATCAGGAGCTCTCTACGGCTTCAGGTCGACGACCACCGGCGCGTGGTCGGAGGCGCCCTTGCCCTTGCGCTCCTCGCGGTCCACGTAGGAGTCGGTGACGGCCTCGGTGAACGCCGCGTTCCCGTAGACCAGGTCGATGCGCATGCCCCGGTTCTTCGGGAACGCGAGCATCCGGTAGTCCCAGAAGGTGTAGGGCCGGTCGTACTTGAGGGGGCGCGGGACGACGTCGGAGAGCCCGACGGCCCGCAGCGCCTCCAGGGCGGCCCGCTCGGCCGGGGTGACGTGGGTGGCGCCCTCGAAGACGGCCGGGTCGTAGACGTCCTCGTCGGTCGGGGCCACGTTGAAGTCGCCGAGCACCGCGAACGGGCGCTCCCCCGCCGCGTCCCCGGCGACGGCCGCGGCCAGGGCGCGGAACCAGTCCAGCTTGTAGCCGTAGTGGTCGTGCGCGACCTCGCGCCCGTTGGGCACGTACACCGACCAGACGCGCACCCCGCCGCAGGTGGCGGAGATGGCGCGGGGTTCCTGGACGCCCTCGTAGTCGGGCCCCTCGGGCAGGCCCAGGACCACGTCCTCCAGGCCCACCCTGGAGATCAGGGCCACGCCGTTCCACCGGCCGGTGGCGTTGACGGCCGCCTCGTAGCCCAGCTCGCGCAGCTCGGCGTGCGGGAACTGCTCCGCGGAGCACTTGGTCTCCTGGATGCACACGACGTCGGTGCCGGAGCTCTCCAGCCAGGCCAGCAGGCGCGGAAGCCGGGCGGTGATCGAGTTGACGTTGTAGGTGGCGATACGCATGCGCCCCAACCTACCGCCCGGCACCGACCGTCACAGGTCGACGGTGTCCCCGGCGGTGAGTCGCGTGTGCGGGGAGCCCGCGAGCGCCTCCAGGGTGAAGTCGTAGACCGGCCGGGCGAGGTCCGCGAGGTAGGCGTCGTGGATGTCGACGGCCACGCGGGGCTTGACGGCGCGGACGTAGTCGACGACCTCGCCGATCTTGTTCCAGGGGGCGTGGACCGGGAGCATCAGGGTGTCGACGGGGGCGTCGGGCACCGTCAGCGCGTCCCCGGGGTGGAAGAGCGACCCCTCCACGAGGTAGCCCACGTTCGTCACGCGCGGCATGTCCGGGTGGATCTCGGCGTGCAGCTCGCCGTGGACCTGGACGTCGAAGCCCGCGGCGCTGAAGGTGTCGCCGTGGCCGACGGTGTGCACGCGCCCCGGATAGGACGGGGCCAGCTTCTCGGCGACGCTGCGCAGGGTCCACAGCCGGGCCGCGGGGTTGGCGTCGAGGGCGGCGCGCAGCCGGCCCTCCTCGAAGTGGTCGGGGTGCTCGTGGGTGACGAGCAGGACGTCCGCGCCGAGGCCCGCGTCCGGTTCGCTGAAGGCGCCCGGGTCGATGACGAGCGTGTGCCCGTCCTTCTCCAGCTGGACGCAGGAGTGCAGCCGCTTGGTGAGCTTCATGATCCAAGGCTAGCGCCGGCGCCCCCCGGACACGACGGGACGGCGGAACCGGCCGGATGCGAACCGGCGTCCTCGCGATGCCGGAGACCGCGCGCGACGACCCCTGCGCTACGGCTCCGCCCCCGTCGGCACCCTACGCGGCCTACGGCACCGCCGTGGAGACCACGTACACCCTGGGATTCGTCGGCTTGGTGAGGTCCACGGTGATGTCCCGGGTCGGCCGGGGGTCCGGGGCGTCGAGGGTGACCCCGTACCAGTCATGCTTCGGGCTCCAGCTCCAGCCCGCGACCCGGGCGTCCTCCGGGGAGATGGAGACCCCCGGGGTCAGCGCGTCGCGGTCGGTGCCGGCGTCGGCGAGGAACTCGTCGAGCTGCTTCGGGGTGACCGCGAACTGCGTGTACAGGCGGCTGGTGTGCCAGTTGTTGGTCTCCAGGTACCCGACCCTCGAGGCCAGCATCGGGATCGGGACCTCGTAGACGCTGCGCTGCACCTTGGAGGGCCAGGCCGTGCGCACCTTGGCGGCGCCGACCTTGGAGGCCTTGTCGCGGCCGCTCTGGCGGCTCTGCTGCGCGGAGACGGCGAGGTAGCCCGCCGGGACGCCGACCAGCAGCAGGATGATGATCGCGGTGATCCAGCGGCGCCGGACCACGTGCTTGCGGTCCTCGGCGGGGGTCGGCGCGCCGGGGCTCTCGTCGGGGGGCGGGGCCTGGTGGGGCAGAGTGGGCGGTGTCACTGCTTTTCCTGGTCTTCGGGGCCGGTGGCATCGCGCCGGCCGAACTGCGCGTAGCGCTCGTACCGCTCGACGCGCCGGCGCGTGGCACGGCGGAAGCGCCGGGCGACGAGCCGGGCGAGGTCCGCGGCGCCGACCATGCCGGCCTCGGGTCCGAGCTGCGCCTTGGCGATGCGGGCCTCGGGGCGGTAGCCGCGGCCCGTGAGGTGGCGGCGGAAGGCGTCGCGGGCGGGGCCGATCAGCAGGTCGTCGGCCGCGCTGACGCCGCCGCCGATGACGAAGCAGGACGGGTCCAGGGCGGCGGCGAGGTTGGCGATGCCGACGCCGAGCCACTGGCCGATGTCCTGGAGGAGCTCGACGCACATGGCGTCGCCCTCACGGGCCAGCTCGGTGATGAGCGGCCCGGTGATCTCCTGGACGTTGCCGCCGACCCGGGCGATGAGGTTGTGCGCGACCGGGGAGTCGGCCGCGGCGAGCTCGCGCGCCTCGCGGACGAGGGCGTTGCCGGAGCTGTACTGCTCCCAGCAGCCCCGGTTGCCGCAGGGGCAGCGGTGTCCGCCGGGGACCACCTGCATGTGGCCGAACTCGCCGGCGACCCCGTAGCGGCCGCGCTTGACCTGGCCGCCTTCGAGGATGGCCCCGCCGATGCCGGTGCCCAGCGTGATCATGACCAGGTGGTCTTCGCCGCGTCCGGCGCCGAAGCGCCATTCTGCCCACGCGGCGGTGTTGGCGTCGTTGTCGACCATGACCGGGACCGCGAGCCGGGACTGGAGGGCGTCGCGCAGCGGTTCGTCGCGCCAGGCGAGGTGCGGGGCGAACAGGACCCGGGAGCGGTCGGCGTCGACCCAGCCGGCCGCGCCGATGCCCACCGCGTGCACGTCGTGCCGGTCGGAGAGGTCGAGGACCAGCTCGACGATGGTGTCCTCGACGACCTTGGGGCTCTTGGACTTGTCGGGGGTCTCGGCCCGGATCTTCTCCAGGATGACCCCGTCGGCGTCGACCACGCCGGCCATCACCTTGGTGCCGCCGATGTCGATGCCGACGGTCGGGACGCGCGGAGCGGTCAGGTGCGACCTGCGCTCCCGGGTCCCGATGGTCCGCAGGACGGTGCCTCGCGCCGCCCCCCGGTGGGCGAGCGTGAAGTCCCGGTACGTGCTCATCGAGTCCTGTCGTCCCTCATGGTGCGGTGGTGCCCGGAGTCGGGCCGGAAGCGCTGTCAGGGCCTGATTCTGCCACTCGCTCCAGTTCGTGGCTCAGTTCGTCGAGCTCGGACCCGCCCGCCATCTGCCGCGTGAGCTCGTCCAGCGTGATCGACTCGCGGGTGTGGCTGCCGGCCATGGTGCCGCGCTTGAGCAGCACGAACCGGTCCCCGACCAGGTAGGCGTGGTGCGGGTTGTGGGTGATCAGGACGACTCCGAGGCCCGCGTCGCGGGCGGCGGCGACGTACTTGAGGACCACGCCGGACTGCTTGACGCCGAGGGCGGCGGTGGGCTCGTCGAGCACGAGGACCTTCGCGCCGAAGTAGACGGCGCGGGCGATGGCCACGCACTGCCGCTCGCCGCCGGACAGGGTGCCGATGGGCTGGTCCACGTCGCGCAGGTCGATGCCCATGCGGAGCAGCTCGGTACGGGTGGTCTCGCGCATGAACGCGGTGTCGAGGCGGCGCAGGGGGCCGCGGCCCCTGGTGGGCTCGGAGCCGAGGAAGAAGTTCCGCCAGACCGGCATGAGCGGGACGACCGCGAGGTCCTGGTAGACGGTGGCGATGCCGTGGTCGAGGGCGGCCCTCGGGTTGGCGAGCACGGTCTGTTCGCCCTCGATCTCGAAGGTGCCGGCGTCGTGCCGGTGCAGACCCGCGATGATCTTGATGAGGGTGGACTTGCCCGCGCCGTTGTCGCCGAGGACGCAGGTGATCTCGCCCGCCGAGACCTCCAGGGAGACGCCCTGGAGGGCGCGGATGTTGCCGTAGTACTTGCTGACCCCGGTCAGCTTCACGAGAGCGCTCACTTGGCCTCCGCCCGCTTGCGGACCCAGGCGTTGAGCAGCGTGGCGAGCAGCAGCATCGCGCCGAGGAAGAATTTGAACCAGTCCGGGTTCCACTGGGCGTAGACGATGCCGTTGCTGGTCATGCCGAAGATGAAGGCGCCCACGGCCGAGCCGATGGCGGAGCCGTAGCCGCCGGTCATCAGGCAGCCGCCGATGACGGCCGCGATGATGTAGAGGAACTCGTTGCCGACGCCCTCGCCGGACTGGACGACGTCGAACGAGAACAGGATGTGCTGTCCGGAGATCCAGGCGCACAGGGCGACGCCCATGTACAGGCCGATGCGGGTCTTCACGACCGGGACGCCGGTCGCGCGGGCCGCGTCCGCGCCGCCGCCCACGGCGAAGATCCAGTTGCCCGCGCGGGTGCGCAGCAGGATCCAGGTGGCGACGGCGACCAGGGCGAACCACCACAGGATGGTCACCTTGAGGGTGACGGAGCCGATGTTCCACTGCGAGGCGAACAGGGCCCGCGCGGAGGAGAAGCCCTCCATGTCGGCGATGGTCTTGGTGGAGACCGAGCCGCTGATCAGCTTGGTGAAGCCGAGGTTCAGGCCGGTCAGCATCAGGAAGGTGCCGAGCGTGATGATGAAGCTGGGCAGCTTGGTGCGGGTCAGCATGAACCCGTTGAAGAACCCGATGGCCAGCGTGACCAGCAGCGACACGAGGACGCCGACCCAGACGTTGGCGGTCATCTGGTAGCTGAACATCGAGCTGATCAGCGCCGAGGTGGTGACCATGACGCCGGCGGACAGGTCGAACTCGCCGCCGATCATGAGCAGGGCCACCGGGACGGCCATGATCCCGATGGTGGAGGCCGAGTAGAGGATCGTGCTGAGGCTGGAGGCCTGGAGGAAGCTGGGCGCGGCGAAGGAGAAGAAGACGAAGACGGCGACCGCTCCGACGACCGCGCCCAGCTCGGGGCGGCCGAGCAGGCGGCGCAGCAGCGAGGTGGGCGCGAGGCGCTCGTCCGCGACGGCCGGGCCGGCCGGCGCGGGGGCCGGAGCCGGGGCGGGGAGCTTCATCGGCTGCCCCGCTTGATGAACTCCTCCAGCTTGGCGGCCTCGGCGGCCGTGACGATCTGCGGCCCGGTGAGCACCGGGCGGCCGCCGCCGAGCACGTCGGCGTTGTAGCGGTAGAGCCACAGCAGGTCGACCGCCTCGTAGCCCTGGAGGTACGGCTGCTGGTCGACGGCGAAACCGAGGGCGCCCGACTTGAGGTCGCGGGCCACGGACTCGTTCAGGTCGAAGGTGTCGACCTCGGCCTTGCTGCCCGCCGCGTCCTTCGCCTTGACGGCGGTGGGCGCGAAGGGCGCGCCGAGGGTGAGGATCGCGTCGATGGAGGGGTCGGCCTGCAGTTTGGCCTGGAGGGCGGCCTGGACGGACGGCATGTTGGTGCCCTCCACGTACAGGTTCTCCAGGGTGCCGCCGAAGGTCTTCTTCGCTCCGGCGCAGCGCTGTTCGTGGCCGACGTTGCCCTGCTCGTGCAGGACGCAGACGGCCTTCTTCCTGCCGCGCTTGGTCAGCTCCGTGCCGACCGCCTCGCCGGCGATCTCCTCGTCCTGGCCGATGTGGGTGAGCGCCCCGTACTCGGCGGACTGGGCGGATCCGGAGTTGACCGTGATCACCGGGATGCCCGCCTTGACGGCCTTGGCGAGGACGTCCTTGAGGGCCTCGGGCTTGGCGAGCGAGACGATCAGCCCGTCGACCTTCTGGTCGATGGCGTTCTGGACGAACTGTGCCTGCTGCTGGGCCTGGTCGTCGTGGGCGTAGACGAAGTTGATGTTGTCCTTCGCCGCGGCCTCCTTGGCGCCCTTCTGCACGATGTCCCAGAAGGTGTCGCCATCGCCCGCGTGGGTGACCATCGCGACGGTCCAGCGCGGAGTGGACACCGCGGGCCGGCCCGCGGCCTCGGCCTTCGCCCGATCCTCGGCGCGCTTGCCGCCCGTACTGCTACAGCCCACGAGGGAGGCTCCCAGTACCGCCGCGAGCAACGCGCCCGTGACGCGTACCCCTGTCCGAACCCTAGCCACGTCTGCCGTGCCTTTCGCTTGTCCTGCCGCCGCTGTCCTGCCGCCGCTGTTCCGCAGCCGCCCAGTATCCGTCACAGTGCACCATGCAAGGTCATCGGGGCCATGTCGGACCCAACGGGACACAGCCGGGCAGATTGACAGCTCCCCCGGACGGGGTCAGGTTGAGTGCATGCGCATCGGGCTCATCGGAACGGGCCGGATCGGTTCGTTCCACGCGGCAGCGCTGGCCCGCAGGCCGGACGCGGGCTCGCTGCTGCTCGCCGACGCCGAGCCCGGCCGGGCGGCCCGGCTCGCCGAGCGGCTCGGGGCCACGGCCGCGCCCGGCGTCGACCAGGTCTTCAGCTGGGGCGTGGACGCGCTGGTCGTGACCTGTGCCACCGAGGGGCACGCGGAGCTGGTCGTACGCGCGGTCCGCGGCGGACTGCCCGTGTTCTGCGAGAAGCCGCTCGCCCCGGACCTCGAGCGCGGCCTGGCGGTGCTGCGCGAGGTGGCGGCGGTCGGCGGGGTGCTCCAGGTGGGCTTCATGCGCCGGTTCGACGCGGGCTACGGCACGGCGCGCGAGCTGGTCCGCTCGGGCGCGCTGGGCCGGCTGCACACCGTACGCACCGTGACCGCGGATCCGGCGCCGCCGAGCGCCGCGTACCTGGCGACCTCGGGCGGGCTGTACCGGGACTGCCTGGTGCACGACTTCGACGCGGTCCGCTGGGTGACCGGGCACGAGGTGCGCGAGGTGTACGCGACCGGGTCGGACGCCGGGCCGCCCCGCTTCCGGGAGACGGGCGACATCGACACCGCCGCGGCCGTCCTCACCCTGGACGACGGGACGCTGGTCACGTGCAGCGGCACGCGGTGCAACGGCGCCGGGTACGACGTGCGGATGGAGGTGTCCGGGGAGCTGGACCAGATCTCCACCGGGCTGGACGACCGTACGCCGATCGCCTCGGCCGAGCCGCACGGCCCGCCCCCGGCGACCAAGCCGTGGTCGGGGTTCCTGGAGCGGTTCGCCCCCGCCTACGAGGCGGAGCTGGCGTCCTTCGTCCGGCTGGTGCGCGGCGAGGGCCCCAACGCGTGCGACGGCCTCGAGGCGCTCGCGGCGTTCCGCATCGCGGAGGCGTGCGAGCGCTCGCGGCGGGAGCGGCGCCCGGTCCTGATGGAGGAGCTCCCGGACCTGTGAGCCGCCCGGCGGCCCCGTGGCGAGGTCCAGATCTGGCATGTGGTCACCCTAGACCGGGAGTTGACCTTGGGGCCGAGCTGGTTTCGGCCAATCGGCCGGGGGTTGCCGGGGACGCGGTTGTCGCGGTTTCGCCGTTGCGCCGTTTCGCGGTGTCGCGGTGTCGCGGTCGGGCGGTTTCGGCGTTTCGCGGGCGGGCGGTCGGGCGGGCGAGCAGACGGCCGGCCGGTCAGGCCGCGGCGCGCCGGCCCCAGGCGGTGCCGGCGAGGACCAGGACGACGCCCGCGAGGCCGGCCGGACCGAGGTGCTCGCCGCCGATGGCGATGCCCGCGGCGGCCGCCCACAGGGGTTCGGTGCCGAGCAGCAGGCTCACGCGGGAGGGCGAGGTGCGGCGTACGGCCCACATCTGCACGAAGAACGCGAAGAGGGTGCAGAAGACGGAGAGGAAGGCCAGTCCGGCCCACTGTGCGGCCCCGAACCCGGCGGCGGCCACCCAGGGACTCGCGCCGGTGCCGGGCAGGACGGCCAGTACGGCGAACACGGCGACGGCGCTGCCGAGCTGCACGGTGGTGAGGGAGAGCGAGTCGGCCTCCTGCACGGCCTCGATCCGGGCCATGAGCAGCACGTGCAGGGTCCGGGCGAGCGCGGCGCCGAGGATGAGCAGGTCACCGGCGCCCGGTGTGGTGAAGCCGGCGCCCTGGGTCAGCAGCACGACTCCGCCGACGGAGACGGCCGCGGCGCCGAGGAAGGCCGCCGAGGGGGTCTTGCGCCGGACGGCGGCCTCGGCGAGCGGGGTGAAGATCATGGTCAGGCTGATGATCAGCCCGGCGTTGGTGGCGGAGGTGTGGACGACCCCGTAGGTCTCCAGCAGGAAGATCCCGCCGAGTACGAGGCCCAGCACCCCGGCGCCGCGCAGCTGGGCGGGGGTCAGCGCGCGCATCCGCGCCCACCCGGCGACGACGAGCACGGGCAGCACCAGGGCGAAGCGCAGCACCAGCACCGCGACCACGGTGTGGGTGGTGGTGATCCCCTTGGCCGCGAGGTAGCTGCCGCCCCAGACGACGGCGACGAGCAGCACCGGCAGATCGGCGAGCCAGGCCCGGCGGGGCGCGGCGAGGGGTGCGGGGGTGAGGGCGGGAGCGGGGGCAGCGGACACCGGGTCTCCAACGACACGAGGCGGGTGGAGACTTCGGCGGCTCGCACGGGGGCGGGCTCACGCTACCGGAGCGCGATCGCCCGGTCGAGGGGGTATCCCCTCTCCACCCACCCTCGTTTTCCCTGCTCAGACGGGTCAGAAGGTACCGAAGGTGGCGCGGCCCGCCGGACGGTAGGTGTGGATGGCGGTGCCGCTCCCGGTGGTCCGCGAGGCGAGGAGCTCGTACGCTGTGGGCAGCGCCCCGGTCGGGAACAGCCGGCGGCCGGCGCCGAGGAACACCGGGAAGACCAGCAGGTTCAGCTCGTCTACCAGATCCCGCGCCAGCAGCCACTGGGCCAGCTGCCCGCTGCCGTGTACCTGGAGCTCCTTGCCCTCCTCCAGCCCGTCCTTGGCCCGGACGACCTCGCTCTGCAGGTGCTCCCCGTCGATCACGGTGGCCGGCCCCCAGGCGGGCTCCTTGAGCGTCGTCGAGGCCACGTACTTCGGCAGCCGGTTCAGCCCGCTCGCGACCGGATCGGCGGGGTCGTCGTGCTGCGGCCAGTACGAGGCGAAGATCTCATAGGTCTTGCGCCCGAGCAGGAAGGCCCCGGCCCGCTCGAACACCCCGTCCATGAACTCCCCCATCCCCTCGTCGGCGAACGGCACCAGCCACCCCCCGTACTCGAACCCGCCGCTCGGGTCCTCCTCGGGCCCCCCGGGCGCCTGCATCACGCCGTCGAGGCTCAGAAAGGTGGTCAGGGTCAGCTTCCCCATGGCTCCGCGCTCCTTGCTCGTCCGTCCTTACGAGGATCAGACTCCCGCCCGGCCCAGAACTCATCGCCGCGGCGCGCGGGAACCTCAGGAAAGCCAGCGGCCCCGTCGCATCAGGTCGCGGCCCGCGATCTCGTTGGCCTCGCGCCAGGCCTGGATCCAGACCGGGGTCACGCGGAAGTACGGGTACGGCGTCTTGAGGCTGCTCGGGTCGAAGCCGGAGTGGGCCGCGAAGGCCTCGATCTCGGCGGGGGGCAGGTCCGCCGCCTCCAGGCGGGTCGCGGTGCCCTCCACCAGGACCACGTCGCGGGTCGCGCCGAAGGCCAGCCGGACGCGGCCGGTGGCGGCGAGGTTGCGGCCGGTGGGCAGGGTGCGGCCGGTCGACATCAGGAACGTCTCGCCGTCCCAGCGGAAAGAGAGGGGCACGAGACAGGGGACGCCCTCGGCGTCCGCCGTCGCCACCCAGACGTCGACGTCGTTCTCGAACCGGGCCAGTGTGTCCTCGCGGCGCTGCTGCGTGGTGCGCGGTGCGTCGGCCGTCATCGTCCGCCTCCCCTGGGTGTCCGCCGTGGTCGACCACAGGCTAACGGGCCGCCGACGCCACGGGGGCGCACCCCCAAGTGGTGCGCCCCCGCGGGCTGGTGAGCGCGCCCGGGGGTGTCGGCCCCCGGGGCGGTCCGTGTGGTGCGCGAGCGGGTGGCGTCAGCCGCCCAGCTCCTGGTGACGGGCGGCGTGCGCGGCCGCGCCGGCCTCCGTCAGGGCGCCGTACAGGCGCAGGCGGGAGAAACCGCCGTCCGGGAAGATGTCGATGCGCACGTGCGTGCCGACCGCCGGGGCGTCGAGTACGAAGCGGTGGTTGGTGTCGGGCTGCAGGCGGGTGCGCGGCAGGAACTCCGTCCACTCGCCCTCCTCGCCGGTCTTGACGGACAGCGAGGCCCAGCCGGCCGAGTTGCCCTTGAGGTACGCGGTGTCGATCTCGACGGCGCGGATCTCGGACTCGGCGACGAGCTGGTAGCGGATCCAGTCGTTGCCGTTGTCGCGGCGGCGGGCGGTCTCCCAGCCGTCGTCCATCTTGCGGGAGCGGCCCGGGTTGATGGTGTTGGTCGGCGGGGAGTAGAAGCGGTTGGACGCGTCCTGTACCGAGCCGCCGTTCTCCAGCGCGACCACGTCGAAGGAGCCGAGCGCCGCGAGCCACTTCGGGTCCGGGACGACCTCGCCGTACACGCGCAGGCGGGCGATGCCGCCGTCCGGGTGCTGGTTGACGCGCAGGTGCGTGAAGCGCTGCTCGGCGGTGACCTCGAAGCCGTTGGCCGCGTGGCCGCCGACCGCGGTGCGCGGGACGAGCACGGTCCACTTGACGCTCCCGTCGAGGAGCTCCTCCGGGGTCGGCGCGAGGGCGCCTTCCCAGTTGGTGCCCTCGATGGAGACGGCCTGCGGCATGTTGCCGCGGAAGTGGGCGGTGTCGACGACGATGCCGCGGATCACGCCGGGGGCGCCGAGGCGGACCAGGGCGTAGTCGTGGTCCTCGGGGGTCGGCCAGGGCTGGGTGGCGGAGACGCCACGGCGGCGGCGGGTCTCCCAGCCGTCCATGATCTTGCCCTTGTGGCCGAAGTGCTCGGGGTCGAAGTGCGCGGCCTCGGCGATGAGGAGGTTCTCGCGCTGGGCGAAGAACTCGTCGTTGGCGAACGTGACACCGGCGCCCAGTTCACGGGCGGCGAGGTTCGCGTACTGGGTGAACGGGAAGTCCGCGGTGCGGTAGTCCGCGTACGGGTCGCCGCCCGCGTACGGGTTCGCGTTACCGGTGAAGGAGGGAATCGGCACGTCAGTTCTGCCTTTCGAGGAGGAGGCCCGTGGGCTCGGTCGGGGTGCCGTGGTCGGCGATCTGCGTACCGCGCAGCCAGGTGGACTTCACGACGCCGTGCAGGGTCTTGCCCGCGTACGCCGTGACCTGGTTGCGGTGGTGGAGGTGGGCCGGGTCCACGGTGAACGTTTCTTCGGGGGCCAGGACGGCGAAGTCGGCGTCGCGGCCCGCCTCGATCGCGCCCTTCTGCGCCAGGCCGGCGAGGGCCGCCGGGGCGGCGGACATCCAGCGGACGACGTCCTCGAGGGTGCGGCCGCGCTTCTTCGCCTCGGTCCAGATCGCCGGGAGCCCCAGCTGGAGGGAGGAGATGCCGCCCCAGGCGGTGGCGAAGTCGCCGGTCTTGAGGTCCGCGGTGGAGGGCGAGTGGTCGGAGACGATGCAGTCGATGGTGCCGTCGGCGAGCGCGTCCCACAGGAGGTCCTGGTTGGCGGACTCGCGGATCGGCGGGCAGCACTTGAACTCGGTGGCGCCGTCCGGGACTTCCTCGGCGGTGAGGGTCAGGAAGTGCGGGCAGGACTCGACCGTGATCCGGACGCCCTCGGCCTTGGCGGCGGCGATGAGCGGCAGCGCGTCGCAGGAGGACAGGTGCAGGACGTGGACGCGCGCGTCGAGCCGCCTCGCCTGGTCGATCAGGTTCCGGATCGCGGTGTTCTCGGCGTCCTTGGGGCGGGAGGCCAGGAAGTCGGCGTACTTGGGGCCGGGGTTCTGCGGCGCGGACTCCAGCTGGTGCGGGTCCTCGGCGTGCACGATCATCAGGCCGCCGAAGCCGGTGATCTCGGCGAGCGAGGCGGCGAGCCGCTCCTGGTCGAGCTCCGGGAACTCCTCCACGCCGGAGGGCGACAGGAAGCACTTGAAGCCGAAGACGCCCGCGTCGTGCAGCGGGCGCAGGTCCTTGACGTTGTCGGGCAGGGCGCCGCCCCAGAAGCCGACGTCCACGTGCGCCTTGGTGCGCGCGACCTCCTGCTTGACCACCAGGTTGGCGGTCGTGGTGGTCGGCGGCAGCGAGTTGAGCGGCATGTCGAGGAGGGTGGTGATGCCGCCGGCCGCGGCGGCCCGGGTGGCCGTCCAGAAGCCTTCCCACTCGGTGCGGCCGGGGTCGTTCACGTGGACGTGGGTGTCGACCAGGCCGGGGAGGAGCACGTCGTCGCCGAAGTCCTCCAGCCGGGCACCGGCCGGTACGTCGGCCCCGTACGGCAGCACGGCCGCGATCTTCCCCCCGGCGACGGCCACCGAGGCGGCGCGCGTCCCCTCGGGGGTGATGACGCGCGTCGAGCGCAGTACCAGTTCCACAGCCAGGTCGGACACCGGAACCTCCCCATCTACTTCCACAGAGCGAAATTCAACGTTCTGTTGACGGAGTCTTCACGCCGATCCGGAGCCAGTCAAGAGCCCCCGGACGGACCACCGACGCGCGCGAACCGCAATTGGACGTTTCCACAAGATGGAATTAAGATTTCGCTATGCAAAATGTAGCTACCACCACCGGATGCCGGGCGGATGACTTCCCGGGGACGTCCGCCACCCGGACATACCGCCTCTGACCGGCGGGGACGGCATTGCCCCGGCTCTAGGGCCGACGCCGACCGACCGGTAGGCTGCTTCCTTGCCTGCCAGCACCGAAAGGACCGCGCCGTGCCGACGTCCAGCGCCAGCACCACCGACGCCTCCACCAAGCCCACCGCCGCCAGCGGTGGCGTCCAGTCCCTCGAGCGCGCCTTCGATCTGCTCGAACGCATGGCCGACGCGGGGGGCGAAGTCGGCCTCAGTGAGCTCTCGGCCGCCAGCGGTCTGCCGCTGCCCACCATCCATCGCCTCATGCGCACCCTCGTGGCCTGCGGCTACGTACGACAGCAGACCAATCGACGGTACTCCCTCGGCCCCCGGCTGATCCGCCTCGGCGAGTCCGCGTCGCGGCTGCTGGGCACCTGGGCCCGCCCCTACCTGGCGCGCCTCGTCGAGGAGACCGGGGAGACGGCGAACATGGCCCTGCTCGACGGGGACGAGATCGTCTACGTCGCCCAGGTGCCGTCCAAGCACTCCATGCGCATGTTCACCGAGGTCGGCCGCCGCGTGCTGCCGCATTCCACCGGCGTGGGCAAGGCGCTGCTCGCGCACACCCCCGCGGAGGAGGTGCGCGCCCTGCTGGCGCGCACCGGGATGCCGGCCGCGACCGAGAAGACCATCACCACGCCCGAGGGCTTCCTGGAGGCCCTGGAGCAGGTGCGCAAGGTGGGCTACGCGGTCGACGACAACGAGCAGGAGATAGGAGTCCGCTGCCTCGCGGTCTCCGTCCCGAACTCGCCGACCGCCGCCGCCATCTCCATCTCCGGCCCGGCGGGCCGGGTGACCGAGGCGGTGGCCGAGTCCTTCGTGCCGATCCTGCAGGGCGTCGCCGCCGAGCTGTCGGTGGCCCTGCAGAGCCAGAACCCCGCGTAGGAACCCGCCGCACCCGCCGAAACCCGCGGCACTGACGTGCTGACGTGCTGACGTACTGACGTACGCGAAAGGCCCCGGCCGCCCCCGCGCACCCCCGGCTCCCCGGCGGGGGGCGGGGGGCCGCACGTGCGCTCGGTCCGCCGCCGCGCCCCCCCCCGGGGGTCGGGGCGGGGCGGCCGGGGCCTTTCGCGTCGGCTCGCCGCAGGGGTGGGGCCTACGCGGCCGGGACGGCGGCCGGCGTGAGGCGGCCGTCCGTCATCGTCGCGGCGCGGTCCATGTGCGCCAGGTGCGCGTGGTCGTGGGTGACCACGACGGTGGCGGTGGACCGCTCCCGGGTGAGGGTGACCAGCAGGTCGAGGACGGCGGCGCCGCGCTCGTGGTCCAGGGCGCTGGTCGGCTCGTCCACGAGCAGCAGGGCGGGCTCGTTCATCAGGGCGCGGGCGATGTTGATCCGCTGGCGCTGGCCCCCGGAGAGCTGGTGCGGGCGCCTGTCGGCCTTGTCGGCCATCCCCACGGCGTCCAGCAGCTCCAGGGCCCGGCGGCGCAGGGCGCGCGCGGGGCGGCCGGAGACGTGCGCCATGACCTGGAGCTGCTCGGCGGCGGTGAGCGAGGCCAGCAGGTTCGGCTGCTGGAAGACGATCCCGATCTTCTCGCGGCGCAGCGCCGACTTCTCGGCGGCCCCGAGCGACGTGGTGTCCTGCCCCGCGACGACGACCCGTCCCGCGTCGGGGGTCACGAGGGTGGCCGCGACCGCGAGCAGGCTGGACTTGCCGGAGCCCGAAGGGCCTATGACGGCCGTCAGGGTGCCCGCGGGCACCTCGAGGTGGACCGCGTCCAGGGCGGTGAGGCGGGTGTCGCCGTCCGGATAGGTGAGCGTGACGTCGTGGACGAGCAGGGTCATCGGGCGCTCCCGAGTGCGGTCAGGGGGTCTACGGCGGTGATCCGCCGGATGGACAGGGCCGCGCCCAGGGCGCCGAGCGCGATCATGACGCCGGCCGGTACCAGCACGGTCGCGGGCTCGAGGACGAAGGGGACGGCTCCGCCGCTGATCAGGGCGCCTATCCCGGCGGCGAGGGCGGTGCCCGCGCCCGTACCGAGCGCCAGCATGACCACGGCCTGCCCGAGCGCGTCCTTCATGAGGTACGGGGTGGAGGCACCCAGTGCCTTCAGGACGGCGATGTCCCCGCTGCGCTGGATCGTCCACACGGTGAAGAAGGCCCCGATGACGAGGGCGGAGATGGCGAACAGGAATCCGCGCATCAGCTGCAGCGAGCCGTTCTCGGAGGTGTACGAGCCGATCGCGTTCAGCGCCTCGTCGACGGTCTGGGCCTCGGTGCCGGCGGCCTTGTCGCCGGCCGCCCAGTCGACCCCGCCCTTCCCGTCCAGGGCGAGGACGGTGGCGAGGGTGTCGGGGGAGGTGCCCGGGTTGCCGACGCGCTGCCAGTCGCCCAGGTCCATCCAGACGACCGGGGTGTGACTGTGCGCGGCGGTGCCGGAGACGGCGGCCACGGTCATCTCGACCGTGCCGATCGTGAGCCTGGAGCCCGGGCCGAGGCCGCCGAGCTCCTTGGCGGCCTTCTCGGTGAGGACCACCTGCCCCTGGGCGAGCCCGCTCCCGGCGGGGGCGAGGGGACCCGCCGGATCCACGCCGAAGGCGGAGACGGCGGCCGTGCGGTCACCCGAGACGGCGTTGGTGGTGCGGATGCCCAGCGGCTGCGCCGAGGTCACCCCCGGCTGGTCCCGCCAGGCCAGCCAGGCCTTCTCGGGCACCTGCGAGTTGGTGAAGGAGACCTTCTGGTCCCCGGTGGGCGCGGCGAACGCGAGGCGGGTGGTGGCGGGCAGACCGGTGAGGGCCGAGATGTTCTCCCGGGCCAGGCCGGCGGTGAGCCCGGACAGCAAGCCGACCAACAGCGTGATCAGCAGGACGACCGAGCCCATCAGGGCGAAGCGGCCCTTGGCGAACCGTAGATCTCTCCATGCGACGAACATGTTCCCCACCCTGGTCCTCCGTGGGGGCACGGGGCATCGCGCCGCAGGAGGGATCCTGGTATCGAAGGACGCACGGAGACATCAATCCTTCGGTTGACCGGGGCCACCGGACGCGGCCTTAGGCTGGTCGGGCCATGACTGCTCCCCCCGCACCGAAACCAGCAGCGAACCCCGCACCGAACCCCGCACCGAACCCGCCGCCGGACCCGTCCCGGTCCCCTGCCGACGCCTCCACGGGCACCTTCGCGGACGCCTTCACGGGTGCTCCCACGCCTCCCGCGGACGCCCGCGACCAGCCGCTCACGCCCGTCTCGCGCGTGCTGCGGCTGTGCCTGCACGCGCTGCTCTTCGGCCTGCTCGCGCTCGCCGCCGGGCGGGCCGTCGCGGACTCCGCGCCGGGCGCCGGCCGGGTGGTCGCCGCCTGCGCCGTCCTGGCCGCCGTGTACGTCGCGGGCGTCCTGGCGCCCGCGGTGCACCGCTCGCCGCGCGCCGGGGCGGTGTGGCTGGCCGCGGTCTGCGCGGCCTGGGCGGGGCTGCTCGTGGTCTCCCCCGACGGGCTGTGGATCGCGTTCCCGCTGTACTTCCTGGAGCTGCACCTGCTGCGGCTGCGCTGGGGGGTGGCGGCGGTCGCGCTGACGGCCTGCGCGGCGATCTCCGGATTCCTCGCGCACAGCAGCGCGGTGACGCCCGGGTCGTTCCTCGGACCGATCCTGGGCGGGGCCGTGGCGGTGGCGACGGTACTGGGCTACCAGGCCCTCTACCGGGAGAGCGAGCGGCGGCGCGAGCTGATCGAGGAGCTCATCACCACCCGGGCCGAGCTGGCGGCGGCCGAGCGCGGCGCGGGGATCCTGGCGGAGCGGGAGCGCCTGGCCCGGGAGATCCACGACACCCTGGCGCAGGGGCTCTCCTCCATCCAGCTGCTGCTGCGGGCGGCGGAACGGACGCTCTTCGAAGGGTTCTCGACGGGGACGACGGGCGCCGCCGGCCCCTCGACGACTCCCGCCGCCGGCCCCTCGGCGGCGGACGCCGGCGCGGATCCCGCGGATCCCGCGGCGGTGGCGGCGGCGCTGGTCCACATCGCCCGGGCCCGTGAGGCCGCGCAGGAGAACCTCGCCGAGGCACGGCGCTTCGTACGGGCCCTGACGCCTCCGGACCTGGAGCACGGATCGCTCCCGGCCGCGCTGGAACGGCTCTGCGCCGCCGCTCCGGGCCCCCGGGTCCGGTTCTCCCTGAGCGGCACGGCCCGTCCCCTGCCCACGCCCTACGAGGTTGCCCTGCTGCGGATCGCGCAGTCGGCGCTGGCCAACGTGGTGCGGCACGCACGGGCGGGGCGCGCCGAGATCACCCTGACCTTCATGGACACCTCGGTGACGCTGGACATCGTCGACGACGGCCTCGGCTTCGACCCCCGGTCCGCCCCCTCGGGCGGCGGCGGCTTCGGCCTGCCGGCGATGCGCTCGCGGGCCGAGACGCTGAGCGGCCTGTTCACCGTCGAATCCTCCCCCGGCCAGGGCACCGCCGTGGCCGTCACCCTGCCCTTGCCCGCGGAGGCGCTGTCATGACGATCCGGCTGCTCCTGGCCGACGACCACCCGGTGGTCCGGGCCGGACTCCGCGCCGTGCTGGACACCGAGCCGGACTTCGAGGTGGTGGCGGAGGCGGCGACCGCGGAACGGGCGGTGGAACTGGCCGCCGGCGCCGGGGTGGACGTGGTCCTGATGGACCTCCAGTTCGGCCCCGGCCCCGGCATGCACGGTTCGGCGGCCACGGCCCTGATCACGGCCGCCCCCTCGGCTCCCCGGGTGCTGGTCCTGACCACGTACGACACGGACGCGGACATCCTGGCGGCGGTGGAGGCGGGCGCCTCGGGCTACCTGCTCAAGGACGCCCCGCCGGAGGAGCTCGCGGCGGCCGTCCGCACGGCGGCGGCCGGCCAGTCGGCGCTGGCCCCGGCGGTGGCGCTGCGCCTGATGGACCGCATGCGGACCCCCGCGGAGGCGCTGACCAAGCGCGAGCTGGAGGTGCTCCAGCTGGTCGCCGACGGCCTGTCGAACCAGCAGATCTCCAAGCAGCTCTTCCTGAGCCAGGCCACGGTCAAGTCCCACCTGGTCCACATCTACGCCAAACTCGGCGTCGACTCCCGCACCTCGGCGGTGGCCGCGGCCGCCACCCGCCGCCTGATCCGCACCCCGTAGCTCCTCGCCCCGGGCCCCTGGCACCGGGCCCCGGGCCGCACGGGAGGGGGGACGGCCCCCGCGGCGCCACCCCGCCCACGCCCCCGCCCCCGCCCCCGCCCCACGCCCCACCCCAGCGCGCCCTACGCCACCCAGTACGGCCGTTCGACCGCCGAAGGCAGCGGGACGCCGTCGTGGAAGGCCTCCGCGAGCCTCCGTACGCCCTCGTCCAGCCGGTCCGCCGGCAGGGTGTACGGGATCCTCAGCCGGTGCTCGAAGGTGCCGGGATCCACCCCGAACCGGGCTCCCCGGCCGATGTGCACCCCGGCCGCGGCCGCCCGCTCCGCGAGGGCCGAGCTGACCGGTTCCCCCAGGTCCACCCAGAGCGACAGCCCGCCGGGCGGCAGCTGCCAGCTCCACTCGGGCGTGTGCCGCTCGAGCGAGTCGACCAGCGCCGCCCGCCGCGCCCGCAGCTGTGCCAGCCGCTCCGGGAGCGACCGCTCCAGCCCCTCCAGCAGCGGCACTGCCACCAGCTGGTCGAGCACCGATCCGGTCATGTCGGCCGCCACCCGGACCGTGGTCAGCTCCGCGATCATCTTGGTGGTGGCCCGGATCCAGCCGACCCGCAGCCCGCCCCAGTGCGTCTTGCTCAGCGACCCGATGGTCACCACGTGGTCGGCTCCGCCCCGGGGCGCCAGCGCGGCCGTCGGGGCGGGCGCGGGCACGTCGAGGGCGATGTCCGCGATGGTCTCGTCGACCACCAGCCAGGTCCCGGTGCGCCGCGTCGCCGCGAGCAGCCGCAGCCGCTGCTCCTGCGGCATCAGCGCGCCCGTCGGGTTGTGGAAGTCGGGGATGACGTACGCGAGCCTCGGCACGGTCTGGCGCAGCGCGGACTCGGCGATCTCCAGGTCCCAGCCCGCGTCGGAGACGGCGATGGACCCGGTGCGCAGCCGCGCGTGCCGTAGCGCGTCCAGCGCGTTGGCGTAGGTCGGGTTCTCGGTCATCACCCGGTCGCCAGGTCGGCACAGCAAGCTCACGACCAGCGCGAACGCCTGCTGCGCGCCCGCCGTGACGAGGATCTGCTCCGGCCGGGTCGCGAGCCCTCGCCGGGTGAAGCGGTCCGCGATGGCGGTGCGCAGGTCGGGCAGCCCGAAGGGGTGGTAGCCGGGGTGACGGGCGAATTCCGCGACCCTGGGCACCGCCCGTGCCACCGCGTCGGCGAAGGTGCCTTCGGGGGCGCCCATGGCGGCGATGGCGAGGTCGATGCCGGGGTCGCCGTCGACGCGGTACCCGCCGGCGCCGACGAGGGCGTGCGAGCCGACCGGGCGGTGGCCTTCGGGGAGCTCGGTCCAGGTGCCGGAGCCGCGTCGGCTGCGGACGTAGCCGCTCTCGCGCAGCAGGTCGTAGGCGCCGGTGACGGTGGCGCGGCTGGCTCCGACCGCCTCGGCGAGCTCGCGTTCGGCGGGCAGCCGCACGTGCAGGGCGATCCGGCCGTCGAGGATCAGGGTGCGGACGGCGTCGGCGAGGGCCCGGTAGCCGGGGCGGGCCAGCACCTCTGCCGGGAGCAGCGCCGCGAGCTGGCGGCTGCCGATCGTCCTGTCCGCCGTCTGGACCACTCGCCCGTTTGCCATGCCAACCTCCCCCGATTGGCTCTGCCTGCCAGGCCAATCGGGGTTCAGACTCGCTGCATTGGACCCCGATTGGCAAGGAGACTCCTCCGTGTTCACCGACCGCGACGAACGCGCCCTGCTGGCTGCCGCCGAGCACCGCATCGCCGACCCCGTGCGCGTCAGGGACGTACTGGCCGCCGTACGGCGCCTTCTGCGGCGCGAGCGAGAATCGATGGCATGTCAGCCCACAGCAACGCCCGGCAGGACCACAAGCGGCACGGACGGGACCAGCGCGACCAGCGCGACCAGCGGCGGGACCCGGGTGACGAGCAGCAGCGGCAAGGCCACGGCCCGCACCGCCCGGCGGCCGGCCGCACCGCTCCCCCGGTGATCGCGGGCCTGCTCCTCGCCGCCGGCGGCGGCCGGCGGCTGGGCGGCCGCCCGAAGGCCCTGCTGCCCTACCGGGGCCGCCCGCTGGTGGAGAACGCCGTACGGGTGCTGCGGGAGGCGGGCTGCGGCCCGCTGCACGTGGTGCTCGGCGCGTCGGCGGCCGAGGTGCGCGAGCGCGCGGACCTGAGCGGGTGCGTGGTGAGCGACAACCCGGACTGGGCCGAGGGCATGGGCTCCTCCCTGCGGGTCGGCCTCGCCTCGCTGGCCGGTACGGGCGCCGGCGCGGCCCTGGTGTCCCTGGTGGACCAGCCGGGCATCGGACCGGAGGCGGTGGCCCGGATCCGGCTGGCCTACCGCTCCCCCGCGAGCCTGGTCGCGGCGGCCTACGACGGGGAGCGCGGGCACCCGGTGCTGTTCGGCTCGGACCGGTGGCCGGACATCATGGCGACGGCCACGGGTGACAAGGGCGCGCGGGTGCACTTGTCGGCGCACGCGGGGGAGCTCACGCTGATCGAGTGCGGGGACGTCGCGGAGGCTTTCGACATCGACACCCCGCCCGACCTGGCACGACTTGCCTGAGAGGGCCCGGAGTGCGAGTTGAGCGCGCAGTGACGAAGATGGCACTGAGGGCCACCGGGGTGCGGAATCTGTCGAACCGGAGAATCTCGATATCAACAAACCATTGAACTTCCACCATGAGGAAATTACTATCCACTGGTCAGAAGCGCCCTGAACCCCCAGACGGCGCCCGCGACCGTATCCGGAACTCTCCACACCCGACGGCACTGCGTGCCGTCCAGCGCGAGCATTCCCCCGCGGCCGCCAGGCACCGCCGCTGAAGGAGTGACAGATATGTCCGCACCAGCGCCGTCATCGCTGGCCATCGTCGACGCCGAACCCCTGCCCCGGCAGGACGAGGTCCTCACCGAAGCGGCTCTCGCCTTCGTGGCCGAGCTCCACCGGCGGTTCGCCCCGCGCCGCGCCGAGCTCCTCGCCCTGCGCGGCGAGCGCCGCGCCGAGATCGCCCGTACGTCCACCCTCGACTTCCTCCCGGACACCGCACAGGTCCGCGAGGGCGACTGGAAGGTGGCACCGGCCCCGGCCGCGCTGAACGACCGCCGTGTGGAGATCACCGGCCCGACGGACCGCAAGATGACCATCAACGCCCTGAACTCGGGCGCCAAGGTCTGGCTCGCCGACTTCGAGGACGCCTCGGCCCCCACCTGGGAGAACGTCGTCCTCGGCCAGCTCAACCTGATCGACGCCTACGAGCGCCGCATCGACTTCACCGACTCCCGCACGGGCAAGACGTACGCGCTGAAGCCGGCGCAGGAGCTCGCCACCGTCGTCATGCGGCCCCGCGGCTGGCACCTCCAGGAGCGCCACCTGCGCTTCGAGGGCGGCCCGGCCTCCGGCTCGCTCGTCGACTTCGGCCTGTACTTCTTCCACAACGCCAAGCGCCTCATCGCGCTCGGCAAGGGCCCCTACTTCTACCTGCCGAAGACCGAGTCGCACCTCGAGGCGCGCCTCTGGAACGAGATCTTCGTCTTCGCCCAGGACTACGTCGGCATCCCGCAGGGCACGGTCCGCGCGACCGTCCTGATCGAGACCATCACGGCCGCGTACGAGATGGAAGAGATCCTCTTCGAGCTCCGCGACCACGCGGCGGGCCTGAACGCGGGCCGCTGGGACTACCTCTTCTCCATCGTCAAGAACTTCCGTGACGGCGGCGAGAAGTTCGTCCTGCCGGACCGCAACGCGGTGACGATGACCGCCCCGTTCATGCGCGCCTACACCGAGCTGCTGGTCAAGACCTGCCACAAGCGCGGCGCCCACGCCATCGGCGGCATGGCGGCCTTCATCCCGTCCCGCAAGGACGCCGAGATCAACAAGATCGCCTTCGAGAAGGTCAAGGCCGACAAGGACCGCGAGGCGGGCGACGGCTTCGACGGCTCCTGGGTCGCCCACCCCGACCTGGTCCCGATCGCGATGGCCTCCTTCGACGCGGTCCTCGGCGAGAAGCCGAACCAGAAGGACCGCCTGCGCGAGGACGTCTCGGTGGCCCCCGGCGAGCTCATCGCGATCGACTCCCTGGACGCCAAGCCCACGTACGACGGCCTGCGCAACGCCGTCCAGGTCGGCATCCGCTACATCGAGGCCTGGCTGCGCGGTCTCGGCGCCGTGGGCATCTTCGGCCTGATGGAGGACGCGGCCACCGCCGAGATCTCGCGTTCGCAGATCTGGCAGTGGATCAACGCGGGCGTCGTCTTCGAGAACGGCGAGCTCGCCACCGCCGACCTCGCCCGCGAGGTCGCCGCCGCCGAACTCGCCGCGATCCGCGCCGAGGTCGGCGAGGAGGCCTTCGCCTCCGGCAAGTGGCAGCAGGCCCACGACCTGCTCCTCCAGGTCTCCCTGGACGCGGACTACGCGGACTTCCTCACCCTCCCGGCGTACGACCAGCTCGTCGACTGACGCGGTCCCCGGCCGGCACCGCCTTCGGCTGAATCGCACAGCGGCCGAACCGGACGCACAGCGGCCGAACATCCCGACCGCGCCCCCGAAGCCCTCCGGCTCCGGGGGCGCGGTCGTTCGCGCGCGCCCGGGGAGCCGGGCGACGGCCCGGCAGGGCACCCCCGAGCCGAACGACCGATCGGTTGTTACTCGTTCGTAACTTGCACGTACCTAGCGGTAACAACGCGCGGCATGGCACGTTTCCGGTTGCCACCGGCCGGAGGTAACCCCCACTTACCCAGCCATGCACCGGAGTTGTTCCTGGCTTCCGCATGGCCGACCGCAGGAGTTCCGCAGTGATCGGATTCCGCAACGACAGCACGAACCGGACCGCCCGCAGTCGAGTGCGACGACTGGCCGGGATCACCATGGCACTTCCGCTCGCCGCCGGGGCGCTCGTGGCCGGAGGGGCCGGAACGGCCGTGGCCGGACCGGGGAACGGGCCGGGGACCGGACCCACCGCCGTGGTCTCCCTCGGCGACAGCTACATCTCCGGCGAGGCCGGGCGTTGGAAGGGCAACAGCCTCACCAACAGCGGGAGCCGGACCGGCACCGACCGGGCATGGGTCAGCGGCAGCAGCTACGACCCGTCCAAGGTCTACGGCACCACCGCCGGAGGCTGCCACCGGTCGGACTCCGCCGAGGTGAAGAGCGCGGGAGCCGTCGCCGACGTGGCCATCAACCTCGCCTGTTCCGGAGCGGTGTCGCAGAACGTGTTCCGGGCCTCCAACGGCGGCGTCGCCTTCAAGGGCGAGGCGCCCCAGGCCGACCAGCTCGCCGCCGTCGCCGCGAGCAACAACGTCAAGGTCATCGCGCTGTCCATCGGCGGGAACGATCTCGGCTTCGCCGACATCATCAAGGAGTGCGCGTTCGACTTCATCCTCTGGAACTCCTACTGCTACGACGACCAGCAGGAGGGCGTGAACCAGAAGATGGACGCCGTCATGGCGGACGTCGGCAAGTCCGTGGACGAGGTGCGGGCCGTCATGCGCACCGCCGGCTACGGCGACTCCTCCTACCGGATCGTGCTGCAGTCCTACCCCTCGCCGATCCCGCGCGGGGCGGAGAACCGGTACACGCAGAGCGACTGGAGCCGGCTCAACAGCGGCGGCTGTCCGTTCTGGAACAAGGATTCCGACTGGGCGCGCGACTCGCTCGTGCCGCAGATCTCGGACCGCCTCAAGGGGGTCGCCGCCGCCAAGGGCGCGCAGTTCCTCGACCTGCGGGACATGATGCAGGGGCGCGAGGTCTGCGCGAAGGCCAGCAAGCAGGTGACCTCCTCGGTGCCGGCCTCGGCGAAGACGAGCGAGTGGGCGCGCTGGATCGACAGCAGCGAGACGCAGGGGCTGATCCAGGAGTCCATGCACCCGAACTACTTCGGCCAGCTGGCGGCCGGCCGCTGCCTGGCGCTGGTGGTGGCCCAGCCGGCGACGAGCGGCTTCGGCTGCAAGAACACCGCCGGGGCCGACCAGAGCGGGATGTACCTGACGCCCGCCTCCTGACCCCCGCCTCCTGACGTCCGCCTCCTGACCCCCGGGCGCACCCGGCCCCGCCACCGCGGTATCCCGGTGGTCCGGTCCCGAGCGGGCTGGCATGCTCTCGGGCATGTCAGCCCGCGCTCCCCGCCCCAGTCTCTACCTCTCCGTCGACATCGAGGCGGACGGCCCCATCCCCGGGCCCTACTCGATGATCAGCTTCGGCGCCTGTGTGGCCGGCCGCCAGGACGGCGCTTCGTATACGGCCGCCGATCCCGAACAGGACACCTTCTACCGGGAGTTGCGCCCGATCAGCGAGGAGTACGTGCCCGGGGCGCTCGCCGTCAGCGGCCTGGACCGGGACCGCCTGGTCCGCGAGGGCGCCGAACCGGCCGTCGCCATGGCGGAGTTCCGCGCCTGGGTACGGGAGGTCTCCGCCGGGGCGCAGCCGGTGATGTGCGCGTACCCGGCCTCCTTCGACTGGACGTTCCTGTACTGGTACCTGATGCGCTTCGGCGGCGACAGCCCCTTCGGCCACTCCGGCTGCCTGGACATGAAGACCCTCTACGCGGCCAAGGCCCGGGTCCCGCTCCGCGCCGCCGTCAAGCGCCTGATGCCCGCCGAACTCCTCTCCCGCCGCCCGCACACCCACCACGCGCTGGACGACGCGATCGAGCAGGCCGAGCTGATGAGCAGCCTCATGCTCTGGGTTCCGGAGCCGTTCCCCCACCCCGCCGCACAGGCCTGAGGGGACATCCGCGACCCCCGACGCTCCGGGGCGGCGCCTCGGACCACCGCGCCGGGCTCCGGTGCGGCGGTCCGGACCGTCCCCCTCAGGCCCCCAGTTCCGGCAGGAGCTCGCGCAGCGGCGTACGGGCGCCCCAGGCGTAGGCCGCGCGGAAGGCGCCCGGGGTGAGCCGGGTGCGGACGGTCTGCTGGGCGCGGGGGGCCGGCGCCGCGCGCGGGCGGCTGCGGGAGACCGCGCCGAGCAGGCGGGCGGCTTCGGCGTAGCGGCCCCGGTCCGCCTCCAGTTCGGCGAGGAGTTCCACCGAGAAGGCCTGCCCGAGCCGGTCGTCGAGCGCGAGCTGGGTCCGCAGGGCGCGCAGCAGTTCGGTCCGGGCCGGCGCCGGGCGGCCTTGGCGGCGCTGTACGACGGCGCGGGCGTAGCTCACCCAGGAGCGGGCCCACGGGTCGGCGGGGGCGTCGGGGGCGTCGGGCGGGCCGTCCTCGACCGGGACCGAGGCCGGGTCGGTATGGGCCGCGGCCAGGACGTGTGCGGCCCGCAGGGCCTCGCGGCCGGGGCCGAACCCGGGATCGGCGGGCAGCAGGTCCAGGCCCTCGCGGTACTCCGCCGCGGCCTCCTCGTACCGGTGCTCGCACAGCGCGACCGTGCCCCGTACGTGCGCGAGGTAGGCCAGGCAGGTGTCCTCCCCCTCGTGGACGGCCGCGGTCCACGCCTCCACCAGCAGCGGGTCCGCCGCGGTGGCGTCCGACTCGCCGAAGCCGGCGACGAGCCAGGCGGCGAGCCACAGCGCCCGCGCCGGCCGGGGCGCGGGGTGCAGGGCCAGGGCCCTCTCCAGATGTCTTCGCCCCTCCGCCGCCATCCCGCACGCCGACCACAGGAACCACAGGGACACCGCGATCTCCAGGGCCGGGCCGGGACCGCTGGCGGAGAGCGGGTTCATGGCCGCGCGCAGCTCGGGGAGTTCCCGGAGGGCGAGGGCGCGCGCCTCGCGCTGCGCGCCCGCGCGCCACAGCCGCGCCGCCCGCTCGGCCACCCCCCGGCACCGCGCGTGGTGGCGCCGGGCCGTGGCCGCGCCGTCCCCGGCGGGCCCGTGCGCGAGGAGCCGGGCCGCGTACGCCCGTACGGAGAGCGGCAGCCGGTAGCTGCCCGGGCCGGCGTCCGCCAGCAGGCCGGGGGCCAGCCGCTGGAGTGCTTCGCCGGCGGTGTCCGGGGTGAGCGGCCCGAAGCCGCACACCTCGGCCACGGCGGCCCGGTCGAAGGAGCCGGCGAAGACGGAGAGCCGCTCCCAGAGCAGGCGTTCCGCGGGCGGGGCCAGCCGGTGGGAGCGCTCGGCGTCGACCCGGGTGCCGCGGCCGGCGCCGCCCGCGAGGAAGGTCAGCGGGTCGGATCCGAGTCTGCGGAGCGCCTGCGCGGGCGCGTACTGGTGGGCGCGTCCCGCCGCGAGCTCCAGTGCGCCGGGGATCCCGTCGAGCGCCCGGCACAGCGCGGCCACGGCGGCCGCGTTGCGGTCGGTGAGCTCGAAGAAGGGGTCGGCGCCGCGCGCCCGCTCCTCGAAGAGCCGTACGGCCGCGTACCCGGCGATGTCGGCCACCGCGACCCGCCCCGGGGCGGCCGGATCCGGCGCCCGGTCACCCGAAGGCACCGCGAGGGGTGGTACGGCGAGCACCGCTTCCCCGGCGAGCCGCAGCCACCGTTGAGAAGTGGCCAGGATCCGTAGCCCCGGCAGGCGCAGGAGGAGCTCCTCCGCGAGGGCGGGCCCGTCCTCCCCCAGCTGCTCGCAGCCGTCGAGCACGAGCAGCGCCTCGCGCCCCGCGAGCCGGTCGACGAGCTCCCCCGCCGACGCTGCGCGGCGCCGCCCGGGCAGCGCCGCGAGCTCCACCCAGACGACGTCGAGCCCCTCGGTGCCGGTCAGCGTCCGCACCATGCGCACGGCGAGCCGGGTCTTGCCGATGCCGGCCGGGCCGGTGAGCGTCACCAGGCGCTCGGTGGCGAGGAGCGAGGCGAGGGCGGTCAGCTCCCGCTCCCTGCCGATGAAACTGGACAGTTCGGCGGGCAGCGCCTGGCGCGCACCCGAGCCGGCGTCGCCCACACGTCCTCCTGCGATGTCCTGCGATGTCCTGAAAACGCGCACGACCGCTCAGCGAACAGTTGAATGCACAAAGAGAGATGATCGGCTCATCATCCCGTCGTTCCGTCGACGACCGGGAGAACCACCAGGGGAGGGTATGGACTCGGCCATTTCCGCCATCGACGACATGGACCGGGCACTCGTCCACGCACTCCAGCTCGCTCCCCGGGCGAGCTGGGAGCTGCTGGGACCGGTGCTCGGGGCCCGTCCGGACACCCTCGCGCGCCGCTGGGAGCGGCTCACCGGATCCGGCGAGGCATGGCTGACGGGGCTCGGGCTGCGCAGCGGCACCAAGCCGCCCTGCCTGGCGTGGGTGGAGGTCACGTGCGCCGCGGGCACCTCGCACGGGGTCGGCGACGCGCTCGTGGCGGATCCGCACACCCTCGGCGTCGAACACACCACCGGGGGCCGTGATCTGCTGGCCTTCGTGGCCGTCCCGGACCTGCCCACCCTGTACCGCTACCTGGCCGCGCGGGTGCAGCGGATCCCGGGCGTGGTCGGCACCCGCACCTCGATGGTGACGGCGGTGCACTACGCCCCCGACCGCTGGCGCCTGGACCAGCTCACACCGGGTCAGATCAACCTGCTGACCGGCCGGACCAGGCGCTGGGCGGCCGCCGCCGTCCCGTCCGTCCCGGCGCCGCTCCAGGAGGAGGACCGGCCGCTGGTGCGGGCCCTGGCCTCGGACGCGCGGCGCAGCGTGGCCTCGCTGGCGCGGGAGTTCGACATGAGCGAGACGACCGTACGGCGCCGGCTGACGCGGCTGGAGAGCGGGCAGAGCCTGCGCTACAGCTGCACGCTGGCGGCGGGGCTGTCGGGCTGGCCGGTGTCGGCGACGCTGTGGGCGGAGGCCGCCGAGTACGAGGTCGCCGACTGCGCGGCGGCGGCCGCGGGGCTGCGCGAGACCCGGACCTGCATGTCCGTCAGCGGACCCTGGAACTTCATGATCAGCGCCCGGCTGCGCACGGTGGAGGACCTCTCCCGCTACACCTCGGACCTCACCCGGCGGCTTCCGGGCCTGCGCGTCACGGACTCGGCGGTGGCCCTGCAGGTGCGCAAGACGGAGGCGCAGGAACTGGACCGCCACGGCCACCGCGTCCGCACGGTCGTCCCGGACATCTGGTCCGACCCGGCCCCGGCGGCCGACTCCTGAGCGGAGCCGCGGAGTTGTGGGCCCGCGGGGCCGGCCGTCCACGGAACCGGAGGTCCGCGGCGCTGCGGCCCCCGCGGCTGCCGGGCTCCGGCGACGCCCGGCAGCCCGTACGCGGGTACGCCCGTACGCGCACGCGGCGGTGCGGACGTCACACCCGCAGTGGGTAACGTCCGCACCGCCGTTCCCGCGCTCCGCGCTCCGGCCGGGCGGAGCCCGGTCAGTGCACCGGCACCGGATCCGGGTGGGCGGCCTGGGCCGAGCCCTTCTTGGCACCGAGGTGGTTGAAGGCCAGGTTCAGCGCGATGGCCACGACGCAGCCGGTGCTGATGCCGGAGTCGAGCACGACCAGCAGGTCCTTCGGGAAGGCGTGGTAGAAACCGGGGGCCGCGATCGGGATCAGGCCGATGCCCAGCGCCGCGGCGACGATCAGGGCGTTCTCGCCCTTCTCCATGGCCGCGCCGGCCAGCGTCTGGATGCCGCTGGCGGCCACCGAGCCGAAGAGGACCACGCCCGCGCCGCCGAGGACCGGCAGCGGCACCACCCCGATGACGGAAGCGGCCATCGGACACAGGCCCAGCAGGATCAGGATGCCGCCGCCGGCCGCGACCACGAACCGGCTGCGCACCTTGGTCATGGCGACCAGGCCGATGTTCTGCGCGAAGGCGCTGCACATGAAGCCGTTGAACAGCGGGCTGACCGCGCTGCCGAGCGCGTCCGCACGCAGGCCGCCCTCGATGGTCCTCGCGTCCGCGGGACGGCCGACGATCTTGCCCAGGGCCAGGATGTCGGCGGTGGACTCCGTCATGCACACCAGCATCACGATGCACATCGAGATGATCGCGGCGACCTGGAACTGCGGGGCGCCGAAGTGGAACGGGGTCGGGAAGCCGACCACGTCCGCGTTCTTGACGGCGTCGAGGCTGGTCATGCCCAGCGGGAGGGCGATGAGCGTACCGGCGACCAGGCCCAGCAGGATGGAGATCTGCTGGAGGAACCCCCGCAGGAACTTGCGCATCAGCAGGACGATCGCGAGGGTGACGGCGGCCATGCCGATGTTCCGCATCGAGCCGTAGTCGGTGGCGGTGCGGTTGCCGCCCTGGGACCAGTTGAAGGCCACCGGGAGCAGCGAGACCCCGATGAGGGTGATGACCGTACCGGTGACCACCGGCGGGAAGAACCTGACGAGTTTGCCGAAGTACGGGGCGGCGAAGAAGCCCAGGATTCCGGCGACGATGATCGCGCCGAAGATAACGGGGACGGCGTCGCTCCCCTCCCCCTTGCCGATGGCGATCATCGGAGTGACGCCGGCGAACGAAACGCCGTTGACGAAGGGGAGTTTGGCGCCGATCTTCCAGAATCCGAGGGTCTGGAGGAGGGTGGCGAGCCCGGCGGTGAAGAGCGAGGCGCCCATCAGGAAGGCGGTCTCGGTGGCGGAGAGGCCGACGGCGGGGCCGACGATCATGGGCGGGGCCACCACACCCGCGTACATGGCGGCCACGTGCTGGAGGCCGCTCGTGAACATTTTCAGCGGAGGCAGGGTCTCGTCGACCGGGTGCTTCTCCTCCGGTACTGCGACTGCATCTTTGCGAAACCTGGGCGCTATGGCCACGGCTTCCTCCGGTCGGTTAAACACGTCGGCAGGGACGTGGGTGTCTTGGAGGTGGTGCGAAAGCGGTGCTAGTCGAGCCTTTGTGGAGTGGTGGGCGGCGCCGGACGCGGTGTCCCGGGGAGTCCGGTGTCCCGGAAGTGCGGTGTCCCGAGGAGTGCGGTGCGCCGAGGGGTGTGAAGACGAAGCGCCCGCGTCGGTCCACAGGGGGGCGGCGGGCGGCCGCCGGACGGCCGTCGGCCGTGCGTGCCGGCCGTGGGTGCCGGGGGGGGCCGCCGGAAGTCCGGCGGCAGGAGAGCTGGAGGTGCCGTGGCAGTGGCGCGTCGCACGCGCCGAGGAGCACGTTGCACGAGTCACCGCCCCCGGGGGCGCCTTCGGTGAAAACCTCGGGCGCTACCCGGGAACGGCTGGGGGGGGGGGCCCCCCCGCGCCGCCGGGCCGCGCGGGGGGGGGGGGGGGGGGCGCGCCGCGGGCGGGCGCGGGGGGCGGGGGGGGTCTCTCCAACGCCAC
>NZ_JBSGWY010000038.1:40137-46627 GCF_053609145.1 Streptomyces sp. NPDC054961
ATAATACAAACCCGAACCCCACCCGCACACAACCTCGTGGTTGGGTGGGTTTTTTTTTTTTTACCGCGCCCCCGCCGCCGCCCGGCGCCGGGGGGGCGCCCCCCCCGCCGGCCGGGGGCCGTCCCCCCCGGCCGAACTCCGTGGGATCAGGCCTGCGCGGAGATCCGCGCCAGGCGCTGGGCCTCTTCCCGGGTGGACACGGCGATCGCGTCCTCGTCGGCGAAGAGAAGTCGGTTGTTCTCCACGATCTGCTTGCCGTTGACGAACGAGGCCGTCACCGGGGCCGCAGCACCGAAGACCAGCGCGGTGACCGGGTCGGCGATCGAGGAGTGCAGGAAGGTGCTCAGGTTCCACATCACGAGGTCGGCGCACTTGCCGACTTCGAGCGAGCCGATGTTGTCGGCGCGGCCGAGGACCTGGGCGCCGCCGTACGTGCCCAGGCGCAGGGCCTGGCGCGCGTTGAGGGCGCGCTCGCGGTGGACCGGGTTCAGACGGTTGATCAGCAGCGCGTTGCGCAGCTCGGTGTGCAGTTCACCGGACTCGTTGGAGGCGGTGCCGTCCACGCCGAGGCCGACCGGGACGCCGGCGGCGAGCATGTCCGGGACGCGGGCGATGCCTGCGGCCAGACGGGCGTTGGAGGACGGGCAGTGCGCGACGCCGGTCTTGGTACGGGCGAACGCGGCGATGTCGGAGTCGTTCATGTGGACGCTGTGCGCCATCCACACGTCCTCGCCGAGCCAGCCGGTCGACTCGAAGTAGTCGGTCGGGCCCATGCCGAACAGTTCCTTGCAGAACTGCTCTTCCTCGACGGTCTCCGAGCCGTGCGTGTGCATGCGCACACCCAGGCGGCGGGCCAGCTCGGCGCCCTGCTTCAGCAGCTCGGTGGAGACCGAGAAGGGGGAGCACGGGGCGACGGCGACCTGGGTCATCGCGTCGAAGGAGGCGTCGTGGTACTTCTTCACGGTCGCCTCGGTGTCGGCGAGCGCGCCTTCGAGGGTCTCGACGGCGTGGTCCGGGGGCAGGCCGCCGTCCTTCTCGCTGCGGTCCATGGAACCGCGGGCGAGGGTGAAGCGGACGCCCATCTCGGACGCGGCGCGGATGATCGAGCCGGAGAGGTCGCCGGAGCCCTTGGGGTACACGTAGTGGTGGTCCATGGCGGTGGTGACGCCGCCCTTGGCCATGGCGCCGAGGGAGCCCTGCGCGGCCGTGTACGTCATCTGCTCGTCGATGCGCGCCCAGGTCGGGTACAGCGCGACGAGCCAGTTGAAGAGGTTGTGGTCGGTGGCCAGACCACGGGTGATCCACTGGTAGAAGTGGTGGTGGGTGTTGACCAGACCAGGGGTGACGAGGTGACCCGTGCCGTCGATGCGGCGGACCACATTGCCGAGGTTCTCGGGGGCCTTGCCCGCACCGATCGACTCGATCTTGTTGCCTGCGACGACCACGTAGCCCGAGGCGTACTCGGTGTCGTTCGCGTCAACGGTTGCAATCGCACAGTTTTCGATGACGATGCGCTCTACGGCGCTGTCACGGGCTGCCGATGCTGCCATGGGACGTCCTCGTGCTTTCAGTGGCGGTGCGGGCACGGCAGAACCCAGGGGATTTGAGTGCCGGAGCCGGGGGCCTTGACAGCTGACGGTACTGCCGCCCCGTGTGGTGCGTCCGGGTGCCGATTCAGGAAGCGGGGGTAGGGGGCCTGCTGAAGGGTCGCGGTCCCGGGGCCACTGCGGAGCCCCGGGACGCGCGTGCCGCCTCAGAGGTTGGTCATGTCCACGGGGATGCGGGCGTCGACGCCGTCACGCAGGACCGTCGCCTCGATCAGACCGTACGGACGGTCCGCGGCGAAGTAGACCTCGTTGTCGTTCTTGAGGCCGAAGGGCTCGAGGTCGACGAGGAAGTGGTGCTTGTTCGGGAGCGAGAAGCGGACCTCGTCGATCTCCGAACGGTGGTTGATGATGCGCGAACCCATCTGGTACAGGGTCTGCTGCAGCGAGAGGGAGTAGGTCTCCGCGAAGGCCTGGAGCATGTGCTTGCGGGCCTCGGCGTAGGACTTCTCCCAGTTGGGCATCCGCTGCTCGTCGTCCGACCAGCTGTAGCGCCAGCGAGCCGAGACCTGGGTCGCCAGGATGCGGTCATAGGCCTCCTTCAGGGTCGTGTACTTGTCCTTCACGTACCCCCAGAACTCGGAGTTCGTGGAGTTCATGACGACCAGGTCCTTGAGGCCGGAGATGACCTCCCAGTTCTCGCCGTCGTACGTGATCTGGGTGACCCGGGTCTCCTGGCCCTCACGGACGAAGGAGTGGTTCACCTCGTCGGAGCCGATGAACTTGGAGTTCGCGTCGGAGGTGGCGATCCGGGACCAGGAGTACTCCTCGATCCGGATGCGCGCCCTCTGGATCGGCTCCTGGCTGTTGACGAACCAGCGCGCCAGGTGGATGCCGAACTGCTCGGCGGACTCGATGCCGTGCTCCTTGGCGAACGCGTACACCGTGTTCTTGGTGGTGTCCGTCGGAAGGACGTTCGCGTTCGAGCCGGAGTAGTGGACGTCGTCCATGTCGCCCGAGAGGGCGACCGAGACGTTCAGGTCCTTGATGTGGTGGGTGTCGCCGTCCCGCGTGATCTTGACGACGCGGTTCTCTGCCTTGCCGTACTGGTTCTGGCCCAGAATCGTGGCCATGACTAGCTCCCTCGGTAAACGGAGTAGCCGAACGGGTTGAGCAGCAGCGGTACGTGGTAGTGCTCGCCCGGGTTCACCGCGAAGGTGATCGTTACCTCGGGGAAGAAAGCACCGCTGTCCCTTACGCGGGGGGCGTCCTGCTGCGCCTCGGCTTGCTTCTTTGCGCTGTGCTGATTCAAGAAGTACGTCTCGGTCTCGAAATCGAGACGCACGTGTGTGGTGCCCTCCGGCAGCGCCGGCAGGTCCTTGCAACGCCCGTCGGCGTCGGTGGCGGAGCCGCCCAGGGCCGCCCACGCGCCGTCGAGGCCCGTACGGGCCGACAGCGCGATCGCGACGCCTTCGGCGGGCTTTCCGATGCTGGTGTCCAGGATGTGCGTGGACACCGACGCGGTGGTCTCAGTGCTCATGCTCGGTCTTGCTCCCCTTCTGCGGATTCCACGAGACGGGTCAGGCGGATCCGGTTGATCTTGACGAGCTCGCCACGGGCGATCTCGCGCTCCCGCTCCGGCGAGTTCTCGATCCGGACCTTGACCGCGTCCCTCATGAACTCACCGGTCGCACCGGTGGCGCAGATGAGGAAGACGTGGCCGAACTTGTCCTGGTAGGCCAGGTTCAGTTCGAGGAGCTCGGTCTTGAGCTCCTCCGAGGCACCGGCCATGCCACGCTGCTCGCGGGCGGAGGTCGGGTCTCCCGGCTTCGGCCGGCCGATCGGCGCGTGGCCTCCCATCGCCTCGGCCAGGTCCTGGGCGGTGAGCTCGGCCATGGCCGCCTCGTTCGCGGAGAACAGGGTGCCGGTGCTGGTGAAGGGGCGCTGGGCGAGCATCTTGCTCCCCCATGCCGAACTGGCGCACACCTCGTGCAGCTCGGCCGTGGCCTCGCTGTCGTCCAAGGCGTTGAACCGGGTGAGACCCGGGGTCGGACTCGAAGTCACGGTAGGCCTCCGTGGCCTTGTTGCTTTGACGGGCTGCGCATAGCTAACGCCCTCGGCAACACCGCGTCAACACTTTGTTGAAACTTCCCGTACACAAAAGCCGCCGCCCGGGTGAATTGGGCGGCGGCTCGTGACCGTGAGTCAAGATCGTTTCACGCTTGGTTGGATTTGCCGGGGCCCTTGGACGGGTTCGAGTCCCGGTTCAAGTAGTTGTAGACCGTGAAGCGGCTGACACCCAGGGCTCCCGCCACCGTCTCCACGCCGTGCCGTACGGAAAAGGCGCCGCGCGCCTCGAGTATCCGCACGACGTCCTGCTTGGACTTCCGGTCGAGCTGGGACAACGGTACGCCGTGCCGACGCTCCAGCGCGGCCAGGATGTGGTCCAGCGAGTCCGAGAGCTGCGGAAGCCGTACGGCCAGCAGGTCCTGGCCCTCCCAGGTGAGCACGACGTCGTCGGGCTGAGCCAGGGCCGGGTCCATCAGCTCGCCGCCCATCGCGTCGACCAGCGGCTTGACCGCGGTGACGAAGGGGTGGTCTCGAGGCTCGGTCATGGGGTGTCCTCCCGGATGACGTTGACCTGGAGCGAGACGCGCGTGGCTCCGGCCTCGAGGGAGTCGCGCAGCAGCGCGGTGACCGCGGTCAGCACGTCCTCGGACTCCCCTTCGGCGGTATTGCCGAACGGGCCGACGTCCACGGCGTCCAGTCGGGCCTTCTGGATGACCTCGCGAGCGGCCACGGCATGGGCGGGTGCCTCTTCCAGATCGAAGGGCTCGGTCGTGAATTCCACTCTCAATCGCACCCGGCTCAAGCTACCCGGACGGGGAGGGATGGCGCGATAGCACCCCCTCGGGGGTGCCGGCCGGACGACGGCCGGACGACGGGCGGGCGGGACGTTTCGGGAGCCGGTACTTGACAAGTACGACACCGGGCTTGCAATCTTCCATCAGGCAGAAACTAACTTCCGCAATACGGAAGGAGCGCACACCCCTCATGGGATACACGGACCAGCGCTTCGATGTGAATCTTTCGATCCTCTTCACGGAACTCCCGCTCCTGGAGCGTCCCGCGGCTGCCGCCGCAGCGGGCTTCACGGCGGTCGAGCTGTGGTGGCCCTGGATCGAGACCCCCACCCCCGCCCAGGCGGAGCTCGACGCCCTCAAGAAGGCTCTTGAGGACGCCGGGACCCAGCTGGTGGGCCTGAACTTCTACGCCGGCCAGCTGCCGGGGCCGGACCGCGGTGCGGTTTCGGTCCCCGGCGAGGAGTCGGAGCGCTTCAACGCCAACATCGAGGTGGCCGCGGACTTCGCCGCCTCGGTCGGCTGCAAGGCGCTGAACGCCCTCTACGGCAACCGCGTCGAAGGCGTGGACCCGGCCGTCCAGGACGAACTCGCGCTGAAGAACCTGGTCGCGGCGGCCCGGGCCGCGGACCGGGTCGGCGCGATCCTCCTGATCGAGACCCTCAACAAGCCCGAGTCGCCGCTCTACCCGCTGGTGAGCGCCCCGGCCGGCGTCGAGGTGGTGGACAAGGTGAACGAGGCCACCGGCCTCGGCAACGCCAAGTTCCTGCTCGACCTGTACCACCTGGCGATGAACGATGAGGACCTCTCCGAGGTCATCGAAAAGTACGCCGCCAAGACCGGACACGTCCAGATCGCGGACAAGCCGGGACGAGGTGCCCCCGGCACCGGCGACCTGCCCCTCGAAGAGCTGCTCGACCAGCTCCGGAAGGCCGGTTACGACGGTTATGTCGGCCTTGAGTACAAGGCCGCGGACGCCGCCGCGTCCTTCGCGTTCCTGCCGGCCGGGGCCCGCGCCGCGCGGTAGGCGGGAAAGTCCGGGCGAACGGCCAGGCACCCCACGAACTTTTCGTACGAAGCATTAAGAGAAGGACCCTCATCATGAGCAACCTCCCCAGCATCGCGTGGATCGGCCTCGGCATCATGGGCTCCCCCATGGCCGAGAACCTCCTGAAGGCCGGCTACTCGGTCACCGGCTTCACGCTGGAGCAGGACAAGCTGGACCGCCTGGCCGCCGCCGGCGGCTCCTCCGCCGGCTCGATCGCCGAAGCCGTCGCGGACGCCGACGTCATCATCACGATGGTGCCCGCGTCCCCGCAGGTCGAGGCCATCTCGTACGGCGAGAACGGCATCCTCGAGAACGCCAGGTCCGGTGCGCTGATCATCGACATGTCGTCGATCACCCCGCAGACCTCGGTCGACCTGGCGAAGAACGCCGCCGCCAAGGGCATCCGCGTCCTCGACGCCCCGGTGTCCGGCGGCGAGGCCGGCGCCATCGAGGCCGTCCTGTCGATCATGGTGGGTGGCGAGCAGGCCGACTTCGACGAGGCCCTGCCGGTCCTCGAGGCCCTCGGCAAGACCATCGTCCTGTGCGGTCCGCACGGCTCCGGCCAGACGGTGAAGGCCGCCAACCAGCTCATCGTCGCGGTGAACATCCAGGCGTGCGCCGAGGCCGTCGTCTTCCTCGAGAAGTCGGGCGTGAACCTCACCGCCGCCCTGGACGTCCTCAACGGCGGCCTGGCCGGCTCCACGGTCCTGACCCGCAAGAAGGACAACTTCCTGAACCGCGACTTCAAGCCCGGTTTCCGGATCGACCTGCACCACAAGGACATGGGCATCGTCACCGATGCCGCCCGCAACGTCGGTGCGGCCCTCCCGGTCGGCGCGGTCGTCGCCCAGCTGGTCGCCTCGCTGCGCGCCCAGGGTGACGGCGGCCTGGACCACTCCGCGCTGCTGCGCGCGGTCGAGCGCCTCTCCGGCGCCCAGATCTGATCCCGGGGGGCCCCCGCGGGGCGCGGGGGCCCCCCCCCCCCGGGGGGCCCGGGGGGGGGGGGGGGGGGGGGGGGGGGGCGGGGGGGGGGGGGC
>NZ_JBSGWY010000038.1:46637-85464 GCF_053609145.1 Streptomyces sp. NPDC054961
CCCGCCGCGGCGCACGCGGCCGTGCACCCCCCGCGGGTGCGCGCCGGCGTCGCCCCCCCCCCCGGCCCCCACCACTGGCCGCGCCGCCCCGCGCGGGGCCCGCGGCTCCACCCCCCTTCGGGGGCCCCGAGTTTCCGGATGGTGCCGGTGCTGACACCTGTCCTGTCGCGCCCAAGTGCCGGCACCGTCCGGATCACCTTTTCTTTCCTCTTTCTTTTCAACAAACTGTTGACGTCGAGTTCATGCCGAAATTAGGCTGTTCCGTATGACGGAAGACGGATTCCGCCAGCAGTTCCCCGTACGGAAGGTCACCATGTCGAAGCGCACGCTGACGACCGAGTCTGGCGCCCCGGTCGCCGACAACCAGAACTCCGCTACCGCCGGCGTCGGTGGCCCGATCCTGGTCCAGGACCAGCAGCTCCTTGAGAAGCTCGCCCGCTTCAACCGCGAGCGCATCCCGGAGCGCGTGGTGCACGCCCGCGGCAGCGCCGCGTACGGCCACTTCGAGGTGACCGACGACGTCACCGCGTACACCAGCGCCGCGTTCCTGAACACGGTCGGCAAGAAGACCGAGACCTTCCTGCGGTTCTCCACCGTGGCCGACTCGCTGGGTGGCGCGGACGCGGTCCGCGACCCGCGCGGCTTCGCGCTGAAGTTCTACACCGAAGAGGGCAACTACGACCTCGTCGGCAACAACACCCCGGTGTTCTTCATCAAGGACCCGATCAAGTTCCCCGACTTCATCCACTCCCAGAAGCGCGACCCCTTCACGGGCAAGCAGGAGCCGGACAACGTCTGGGACTTCTGGGCGCACGCCCCCGAGGCGACGCACCAGATCACCTGGCTGATGGGTGACCGCGGCATCCCCGCCTCCTACCGCCACATGAACGGCTACGGCTCCCACACCTACCAGTGGACCAACGCCCAGGGCGAGGCCTTCTTCGTCAAGTACCACTTCAAGACGAACCAGGGCATCCGCAGCCTCTCCAGCGACCAGGCCGCCGAGCTCGTCGGCTCGGACGGCAACTCGCACCAGACCGACCTGCTGCAGGCCATCGAGCGCGGTGTGAACCCGAGCTGGACCCTCTACGTCCAGATCATGCCGGCCGCCGAGGCCGCGGACTACCGCTTCAACCCGTTCGACGTCACCAAGGTGTGGCCGCACAGCGACTACCCGCTGCAGCGCGTGGGCCGTCTGGTCCTCGACAGGAACCCCGACAACGTCTTCGCCGAGGTCGAGCAGTCCGCGTTCTCGCCGAACAACTTCGTCCCGGGCATCACCGCCTCGCCGGACAAGATGCTCCAGGGCCGCCTGTTCGCGTACGCCGACGCCCAGCGCTACCGCCTCGGTGTGAACCACACCCTGCTGCCGGTCAACGCTCCGAAGGCGACGAAGGCCGACAACTACGGCCGCGACGGCGTCATGGCGCTGCGCAACGGCTCGCGCCACGACAAGAACTACGAGCCCAACTCGTACCAGGGCCCGGCCGAGACCGGTCTGGCGCTGGGCGCCCCGAAGGCCGTCTCCGGCTACACGGGCACCCACGAGGCCCCGGCCCACACCAAGGACGACGACTTCTTCCAGGCCGGTGAGCTCTACCGCCTGATGTCGGAGGACGCCAAGCAGCGTCTGGTGGCGAACATCGCGGGCGGCCTGTCCCAGGTCACCATCGAAGCCGTCATCGAGAAGAACCTGGCCCACTTCCACGCCGCGGACGCCGACTACGGCAAGCGCGTCGAGGAGGCCGTCCACGCCCTGCGCGACGCCTGAGCCGAAAAAGCTTCACCGGGGGCCTGACGGGAGGTCAGGCTCTGGGTGACGAGCCCACACCGCGGGCCCGGATGAGGGGTGGTACGCGGTGAGGGCAGGACGAGGACCGTGGCGAGCGTGCGAGCCAGTGCGGTGGTAAGGGGTTCCGAGGCCCGTCTCTTGACCTGAGGGAGACGAAGCCGGAGTTCTCGTCGCCCGCCCGCCACGGTCCCGGCCAACTCCCCCTCTCGTACACGGGGGCCACGCACAGAGCCCCCTGTGTATATAGGGGACAACCTCCCCCACCCTCTCCGCCCGGTGGTGCGAACGTCCTGTCGCGCCAGCCTCGTACCGTCGGGCGGTACCCACCAGAGAGCCGAGTCACGGACGGTCCCGTGACTCGGCTCTTTGCCGTGCGGCCGGCTCCTCGACCCCGCGTAGCAGTGGGAAGACGTGATGAGCCACTGCCGGTTGTCCAGGGTGCTCTGCATGGGGATGCCGCTGGTGCAGTTCGCGAACCCGCTGATGGCCGTGGGCCCGAGCGCGGCCCCGGCCTTGAAGGGCCGGCCGTCGTCCCACCGGCTGCTCAGCGGCACCCTGGCGGGCCAGGGGCGGACGCGGACGGGCGTGGAGCCGGCGTCGCGCCGCGTCGGCCACCACCCGCAGCGGCTCCAGCACCTCGCCCTGGCGCTCCGGGCTCATCGCGGCCACCGCGTCGGCGGACAGCGGTCCGGGCGGCCTCGCCTCCGCGGACGCTGCCGCGAGCGGCAGGACCGCCAGCGCCGCGACGAGCGCGAGCGGGCGCCACACACTTCCGGGACCTGGGCCCCGTAGGACATGCGCAGCGGGACAAGCGCAGCGGCCCCCGTTCCTCCTGGAGGAGGGACGGGGGCCGCTGCGTGGTACCGGACCAGCCGTGTGGAACCAGGCGGACTAGACGGAGATCGGGCGGATCGCGGTCGGGGCGTGGCCCGGCTCGGTCGCGATCTCTTCGAACTCGGTGACGTCGCTCATGTCGACGGTCTTGCTCATCGAGATGTTGGTGACGCGCTCCAGGATGGCCTCGACGACGACCGGGACGCTGAACTCGGCGGCCAGCTTCTTGGCCTCTTCGAGAGCGGCACCCAGCTCGTTCGGGTCCGTCACGCGGATGGCCTTGCAGCCGAGACCCTCGACGACCTTGACGTGGTCGACGCCGTAGACGCCCAGCTCCGGGGAGTTGATGTTCTCGAACTCGAGGTTGACCTCGAAGTTGATGCCGAGACCACCCTGCGCCTGACGGATCAGACCCAGGTAGGCGTTGTTCACGAGGACGTGGACGTACGGGATCTTGTGCTGCGCACCGACGGCCAGCTCTTCCAGCATGAACTGGAAGTCGTAGTCACCGGAGAGCGCGACGACGGGGGTCGTCGGGTCGGCGGTGGCGACACCCAGCGCGGCCGGGATGGTCCAGCCGAGCGGGCCGGCCTGGCCGCAGTTGATCCAGTGGCGCGGCTTGAAGACGTGCAGCATCTGCGCACCGGCGATCTGGGACAGACCGATGGTGGTGACGTAGCGGGTCTCCGGGCCGAAGGCCTTGTTCATCTCCTCGTAGACGCGCTGCGGCTTCATGGGGATGTTGTCGAAGTGCGTACGGCGCTGCAGCGAGCCCTTGCGCTCCAGGTGCGAGGCGACCCAGGCGCTGTAGTCGGGCAGCTTGCCCGCGGCCTTGAGCTCCTTGGCGACCTCGATGAAGACCTCCAGCGCGGCCTTGGCGTCGGAGGCGATGCCGAGGGCGGGGGCGAAGATCTTGCCGATCTGGGTGGGCTCGATGTCCACGTGGACGAACGTGCGGTCGCCGAGGTACGCGTCCAGGTTGTAACCGGTGTGACGGTTGGCCCAGCGGTTGCCGATGCCCAGGACGTAGTCGGACTCCAGGAACGTCGCGTTGCCGTAGCGGTGCGAGGTCTGCACACCGACCATGCCGGCGGCGAGCTCGTGGTCGTCCGGGATGACGCCCCAGCCCATGAGGGTGGAGATGACCGGGACGCCGATCAGCTCGGCGAACTCGACCAGCAGGTCGGAGGCGTCGGCGTTGATGATGCCGCCACCGGCGACGATCAGCGGACGCTCGGACTCCAGCAGGAGCTGGATGGCCTTCTCGGCCTGCTTGCGGGTCGCGGCCGGCTTGTGGACGGGCAGCGGCTCGTACAGGTCCGGGTCGAACTCGATCTCGGTGAGCTGGACGTCGATCGGCAGGTCGATGAGGACCGGGCCGGGGCGGCCGGAACGCATCAGGTAGAAGGCCTCCTGGAACACGCCCGGGACCTGCGCGGCCTCGAGGACCGTGGTGGCCTTCTTGGTGACCGGCTTGGCGATCGACGCGATGTCGACGGCCTGGAAGTCTTCCTTGTGGAGCTTGGCGACCGGGGCCTGACCGGTGATGCACAGGATCGGGATCGAGTCCGCGATGGCCGAGTACAGGCCGGTGATCATGTCGGTGCCGGCGGGACCCGAGGTACCGATGCAGACACCGATGTTGCCCGGCGCCGTGCGGGTGTAGCCCTCGGCCATGTGCGAGGCGCCCTCGACGTGGCGAGCGAGCGTGTGGTTGATGCCACCGACGTTCTTGAGCTCGCGGTAGAACGGGTTGATCGCAGCGCCGGGCACGCCGAACGCTTGCGCAACGCCCTCGCGCTTGAGGATCTCCACTGCAGCGGCGGCGGCTGTCATACGAGGCATCGAGTTCTCCTGCGGGTCTGGCGGTCAGGCTTTTCCGTAATCCGGAAGTTTTGTTCTGCTATACGGAACAAGCTAAGGCGCGACTTCGCGCACGTCAAGGCGGTACGGCAGCCCGGAACCCACCAAAAGCCACGTCTCGGCCGGTGAGTTGTACGAAAATCCAGGGGTCGACTGAAAATCGAGGGTCTGCCTGCCCCGGTGGTGGCAGGTGGTGGAGCATGGGCCCACGCACAGCGACGGAGGGGTCCAGGTCTCATGACGGATGCGGTACCGGTGCGCTGTCCCGCGTGTCTGCGCGAGAACGACTACACGGCCCTGGTGTTCCCCTGCGCCTGCGGGAGCCCGGTCACCCCGCCGCTGGACCTGGCGGCACCGGCCCGGGAGCTGATCCACCGCACCTGGTCGGACAGCTGGGTGACGGTGCGGTGCGAGGCCTGTGGGCGGGAGGGCGACTGGCCGCAGCCGGAGGTGGGGTGCGGGTCGTGCGGGACGGTGCTGGTGCTCCCGGTGCATCCGCGGAAGCCGGCGGACGGGGAGGCCGAGGAGCATGCGGCGGAGCCGGGGCGGGACTCGGCGGGGCAGGGCTCGGCGGGGCGGGACTCGGCGGGGCGGGCCGCTCCGGACCCGGTGGCTGCGGACCGCGCGCCCGCCGCGGCCAGCGGGGGCGGCGAGGGCGGCGCGGCCAGCGGGGGCGGCGGGGTCGCGCAGCGCCCGGCGTTCCTCCCCGTGACGATCCGTACCGCCCGGGACGCGGTGTCCACGGCCGCGCTGTACCTGCGCTGGCTCGGATTCCAGGACGTGCGCCAGCCCGACGGCCGGCCCGTCCCGTCGGCCCCCGTCGACCTGCGCGCTCCGGGGCTGGTCGCCCAGGTGGACCCGACCACGGCCCCGGCCGGGGTGCGGGCGGTGGAGTGCGTCTGGCTGAACGGGCTCACGGCCTCCGCGGCCAGCGTCTACTTCGCCCTCGCCGGATACACACCGGACGCGCGCGCACGCGCGGACGACCTGGGGATACCGCTGTTCGTGCTGGACCTCACGGGCACTCCGCAGCCGGTCAACGACCCGGCGGACGAACTCGTCGGCACGGGGGCCTAGGCTCGGAGGTCATGACGTGCGTTTCTGCCGAGGAGTGCTTGATGAGCCTGTACGACATCCCGCTGACCACCCTGTCCGACGAGCCCACCAGCCTCGCCGCGTACAAGGGCAAGGCGATCCTGCTCGTGAACACCGCCTCGCAGTGCGGTCTCACCCCTCAGTACTCGGGCCTGGCCCGGCTGCAGTTCGCGTACGAGGAGAAGGGCTTCACCGTCATCGGTGTCCCCTGCAACCAGTTCGGCGGGCAGGAGCCCGGCACCGCCGATGACATCCAGACCTTCTGCGCGACCGGTTTCGGCGTCACCTTCCCGATGCTGGAGAAGTCCGACGTCAACGGCGAGCACCGGCACCCGCTGTACCAGGAGCTCGTGAAGACCCCGGACGCCGGGGGCGAGGCCGGTGACATCACGTGGAACTTCGAGAAGTTCCTGATCTCCCCCGCCGGTGAGGTCGTGGCCCGCTTCCGCCCGCGCACGGAGCCCGAGGCCCCCGAGGTCATCGCGGCGATCGAGGCCCTGCTGCCGGCCTCTGTCTAGGACCCGCTTCCGGTACGGGGCCGCGTGCGCGCGGGCCCGTACCGCCCGCGCGCACGAAGCGCCGTACGTCTGGCCCGCGCGGGCGCGCGCCCGGATCAGCCGAGTTCCACCTCGTCGTACTCCTCGGCCGAGCCGGCCGCGGTGAGCTCGCGCAGTTCCACCCGGCGGATCTTGCCGGACACGGTCTTCGGGAGCTCTCCGAACTCGATGCGGCGGATCCTCTTGTACGGGGACAGCACCGCGCGGGAGTGCTCGAACAGCATGCGGGCCGTCTCCGGGCCCGGCTGCCAGCCCGCGGCGAGGGTGACGTACGCCTTGGGGACGGCGAGGCGCAGCGCGTCGGGGGCCGGGACGACGGCGGCCTCGGCCACCGCCTCGTGTTCCAGGAGGGCGCTCTCCAGCTCGAACGGACTGATCTTGTAGTCGGACGCCTTGAAGACGTCGTCGGCGCGGCCCACGTAGGTGAGGTAGCCGTCGGCGTCGCGCGAGGCGATGTCGCCGGTGCGGTAGAGCCCGTCGGCCATGGCCTCGGCGGTGCGCTCGGGGTCGTCGCGGTAGCCGGTCATCACTCCGGCGGGGCGGGGGCCGAGCGCGACGCACAGTTCGCCCTCGTCGGGGGATTCCTTGCCGGTGACCGGATCCAGCAGGACGATCTCGTAGCCCGGGGCGGGGCGGCCCATGGAGCCCGGCTTGACGGGTGCGCCGGGGAAATTGCCGGCCTGGAGCGTGGTCTCGGTCTGGCCGAAGCCGTCGCGGATGGTCACGCCCCACGCCTCGCGGACCTGGTCGATGACCTCCGGATTGAGCGGCTCTCCGGCGGCGACGGCCTCGCGCGGCGGGGTGCGCAGCGCGCTGAGGTCGGACTGGATCAGCATCCGCCACACGGTGGGCGGGGCGCAGAAGGTCGTCACGCCGTGCCGGTCCATTTCGGCCATCAGCCGCTCGGGGTCGAAGCGCGCGTAGTTGTGGACGAAGACGGTGGCGCCGGCGTTCCACGGGGCGAAGAGGTTGGACCAGGCGTGCTTGGCCCAGCCGGGCGAGGCGATGTTGAGGTGTACGTCGCCGGGGCGCAGGCCGAGCCAGTACATGGTGGAGAGGTGCCCGATCGGGTACGAGGCGTGCGTGTGCTCCACGAGCTTGGGCCGGGCGGTGGTGCCGGAGGTGAAGTAGAGCATCAGCGGGTCGGTGGCGAGGGTTTCGCCGTCCGGGGTGAAGGGGCCTTCGGCGGCGTACATGTCCTCCAGGCGCCGCCATCCGGTGGGGATGTCGGGTCCGGCGGCGATCCGGGTGTACCCGCCGGGTACGCCGTCGAACTTCCCGGTGTCCTCGGCCCGCGCGATGACGTGCCGTACGTGGCCGCGGTCGATGCGGTCGCGCAGGTCGGCCGGGCCGAGCAGCGGGGTCGCCGGGATGACGACGGCGCGCAGCTTCATGGCGCCGAGCATCACCTCCCACAGCTCGCGCTGGTTCCCGAGCATGACGAGGATCCGGTCCCCGGGGGCGACGCCCTGGGCGCGCAGCCAGTTGGCGGCCGCGCCGGACCGGGCGCTCATCTGCTCGAAGGAGACGGCGCTGCTGGTGCCGTCCTCCTCGACGATCCGCAGGGCGTCGGCCCGGTTCCCGGCGGCGATGTGGTCGAACCAGTCGAGGGCCCAGTTGAACCGCTCGGGGCGGGGCCAGGTGAATCCGGCGCGGGCGGCCGCGTAGTCCCCGCGCCGTTCCAGCAGGAAATCGCGGGCGGCGAGGAACCGGGCGGTGGCGTCGAGGTTCGCGTGGGGCCGGTGCGACGGGTCTGACGCCTTCGGCGAGTTCGGCGAGTTCGACGGGTTCGACGGGTTCGACGGGTTCGACATGTTCTCGGTCATGCCAGGCATCGTGCCGTGTCCGGCGTACGGGCCACCAGAGCGGCGTCAGCCGTGGATTGACCCGAAGCGGACCATGCCGTTGGCAAGGGACCCGTTGACGCCGGTCGGGCTGCCCCCCGTAACCGCGTCGGCGAGTTCCTCCGCGGCCATGGCCGCGAGGAGGGCCTCCCCCTCGGCGACGATCTCCGCCTCGAGCGCCTTGGGGGCCGGGGAGAACAGCTCGACGGTGAGCGTGGCGCCGTCGAGCTTCCACAGCCCGGAGAGGAAGCCGTCGAGGAGGAGGGTGCAGTGGGCCTGGTTCCCCGACCAGGTACGCCCCTTGAGCGCGGGGGCGACCACGCGGGAGCGGTCGGCGTGGGAGAGGAGCAGGTTGTCGAACTCGGGAAGGAAGCGCGGCGGCGCGGGCACGTCGGGGTCGGGGCGGGACGCGTCGGGCAGGTCGAAGAGCTCGACGCCGTTCTCGTCCTGGAACACGGCCAGCCGCGGCCGCAGCCGCTCGAAGGATGCGCGCAGCCGGGTGAGGCCGGCCCAGGTCTGCATGTCCTTGACGGAGGCGGGCCCGAAGGCGCGCAGGTAGCGCAGGACGACGTCGTCGATGCCCTGGGTGCCGTCGGCGTCGTCGATGCCCTGGGTGCCGTCGACGGCATCGACGGCCCGGGGTCCGCCCACCAGCCTCCCCTCACCCCCGCCCTTCCCTGCCTCCTCCCCTGCCTCCTCCCCTGCTCCCTCCCTCTCCCCGGTCCTCTCCTTGGTCCACTCGCCGAGGGTGGTGAGCCGTACCTGTCCACTCCTGCCCCACACCCCTCGGGGGGTGACCTGTACGAGCGGCAGGAGGCAGCGAGCGGCGACGGACAGCGACTGGGGGTCGGCGTCGGGCCACTCCTCGAGCAGCTCCTCGCGGATCTCGGCCATGGTGCGCGGTTCCTCTTCCACGAACGCCTGCGCGCGGCGGGCCAGCCGGTCCAGGTCGACTCCCGCCAGGCCCTTGCGGAAGTAGTTGACCTCCCGGTCGCGGGCGGGCTGGACGAGGGGCCGCAGGATGAACGCGTCGCGGGCCGTGTGGGTGTGGATGGTGGACCGCATGGTGACCATCCGGACCACGTCCCGGGACTCCATCAGCCCGGCGAGTTCGGTGGGCCGGAATCCGGCGAGGCGCGCGTGGAGCTGGAAGTAGGGCGGCTTCACGTTCTGCGCCTGCAGTCCCAAGAGGTGCTGGACGGCGTCCCGTGCGGACATCTGCGCCCGACCCAGGAGCAGCTGGCGGTCGAGCGTGGCACGGTTCAGTGAACGGGTGTCGAGTACGCGGTGCGTCGTCCTGGAGGCCATGACCACAACGTAGCCCCCCTTGCGGACACCCCCTGTCCGCAACCCCCGCGGCCCCCACCATCCGAACGATCCACCCGATCTGATCCGAGCGATCCGGCCGATCCGGCCGATCCGAGCAAGGCAACGACCCATTCCTCCGGATATCCTGCGCGGAACCAGCACACACACATAAACATCCACACAACCTCACAAACACCTGTTCGACCGAGAGCTGACCTGCGATGTCGGAGCACCCAGACCGCCGCGAACCACCCCCGCCCGCGAAGCGGCCGGGGTGGCGCCGCCCGGCTGCCCCTCCTCCCGCCGCCCCGGCCACGCCCCCGCGGCCCCCGAAGCCGGCCACGCCGGGCCCCGCCCCCGCCGACCACCACAGCGTGATCGACTCCGCCGTCTACCACCACGGCGTCCGGGTCGCCTCCCCCGCCACCCTGGCCGAGACGTTCCGCCGGTTGCGCGAGCAGCCCGACGGCATGGCCTGGATCGGCCTGCACCGGCCCAGTGAAACCGAACTGCATTCCCTGGCAGCCGAGTTCAACCTCCACCCGCTCTCGATCGAGGACGCCCTGGAGGCCCACCAGCGCCCCAAACTGGAGCGGTACGGAGACACCCTTTTCGTCGTCCTGCGCGCCGCCCGGTACCTGGACGCACTGGAGGAGGTCGACTTCGGCGAGCTCCACATCTTCGTCGGCCCGGACTTCCTGATCACGGTCCGCCACGGCGCAGCCCCCGACCTCTCCGCGGTCCGCCGCCGCATGGAGGCCTCCCCGGAACTGCTCTCCCTCGGCCCGGAAGCCGCCCTGTACGCCATCCTCGACGCGGTGGTCGACGGCTACGCCCCGGTCGTCGAGGGGGTCCAGAACGACATGGACGAGATCGAGACGGAGGTCTTCCGCGGCGACCCGGAGGTCTCCCGCCGCATCTACGAACTCTCCCGCGAAATGGTCGAGTTCCAACGCGCGACCCGCCCCCTGGTCGGCATGCTCCACAGCCTGATGGCCGGCTTCGCCAAGTACGGCACGGACGAGGAACTCCAGCGCTACCTCCGCGACGTGGCCGACCACGTCACCCACACCAGCGAACGCGTGGACGGCTTCCGCCAGGCCCTCACCGAAATCCTGACGGTCAACGCCACCCTGGTCTCCCAGCAACAGAACGCCGAAATGCGCGCCCTGGCAGAAGCCGGCTTCGAACAGAACGAGGAGATCAAGAAGATCTCCTCCTGGGCGGCCATCCTCTTCGCCCCCACCCTGGTCGGCACGATCTACGGCATGAACTTCGACACCATGCCCGAACTCCACTGGGCCGGCGGCTACCCCTTCGCGATCCTGCTGATGGCGGTCGTCTGCGTGAGCCTGTACGTCATCTTCAAGAAGCGCGACTGGTTGTAGACAGCACAGCGGGACACGGATCAGGGCTGATCCTGGCTGCGCACGCCAAGAATGGGCCGTGCCATGACGGCCGCCATCGACCCGCACCAGATCAGCGTGCTGCACCTGCACCACCTGGCCTTCGGAGCCACCCCCGCCCTCCTTCGGGCCCTACCCGCCCACCCCCGGATCGCCTTCGTCCACGGCACCGACCTCCTGCACGCCGAGAACCACACCACGCAGCTCCGCGTTCTCCGCGAGACCGCCTCCGCCGCCGACGCGATCGTCGTCCCCACCGGCGCCATGGCCGACCGCCTGCTCAAGCTCGCCCCCAAGACGGACAGGCGCAAGATCGAGAAGATCCCCTGGGGCGTCCCCGACCGCCTCCTGACCAGCCAACCGCCCAGGCCCGCCCGACGTCCCACCAGCCACCTGCGGATCCTCTTCGCAGGCCGTCTCAGTTCCGAGAAGGGCCTCGAACCCCTCCTCCAAGCCGTCGCGGCCACCCGCTCGGTCGGAGCTGAGCATCGCCGCTCCGCGCGCCCAGTTCCTCGACCTCGCCCCGGTCGTCCGCCAGCTCGGCGTCCACGTCCGCTACCTCGGCTGGTTCCGCCGCGCCCAACTGTGGAAGGCCTTCGCCGACCACGACGTGCTCGTCGTGCCCTCCACCACGCTGGAGGCCATGGGTCTCGTCGCCCTCGAAGCCCAGGCCTGCGGACTCCCCGTCCTCTACCAACCCGTCCCCGGCCTCAGCGAAGCCCTCTCCGGCACCGGCCTGGCCACCGACTTCACCAACCCCACCACCGCCGCCCACGACCTCCACCGCCTGCGCACCACCCCCGGCCTTCTGGAGATGCTCCGGGCATCCGGCCGCACCAACGCCGCCCGCTTCCCGCTCAGCGCCACCGCCACGGCCATCGCCGCTCTCGGCCAGCGGCTCGCCTGACACCACCCGTGGCGCAGCCGGCACCGCCCCGGCCGCGTCACTAACCTGGCCAGCGGACCACCCGCGGCCCACGACGATCGGGAGACCATGACCCACACCACCGACCGGATCGAAGACCTCCTCCAGACCGGCGTACGCGACGAGGTCTACCCCGGCGCGGTGTGGGCGGTCGGGAACGCCGACGGCATCGAGGCCAGCGGAGCCGTCGGCCTCCTCGACCCCGGCCACCCGGACGAGCCGATGAGGCTGGACACCGTCTTCGACGTCGCCAGCCTCACCAAGATCCTCGCCGTCTGGTCCACGATCGGCATCCTGGTCGAAGAGGGAAAACTCCAGCTCCACACACCCCTCGGCACCTTCTGGGACGAAGTCACGGGCCACCCCCTCGCACAGGCCACGGCCCACCACCTCCTCACCCACACCGCCGGCCTGCCGTTGCGCGCGAACCTGAACTACGGCACCGACCCCCAGGACATCCGCGACGGCGTCCTCCACGAGGCCCTCCACCGCCCGCCGGGCGAAGCCGTCGAATACACCGACCGAGCCGCCCTCGTCCTCGGTTACCTCGCCGAGCACCTCTCTGGCCAGCCATTGGACCAGCTCGCCACCGACCGCGTCTGGCACCCCTTGGGGATGACGCAGACCCGCTTCGGCCCCCTCCCCGATGCCGAGGCGGCACGCTGCGCCCCCACCGAGTACGACGAGACCACCGGCACCCACCTCAAGGGCACCGCCCACGACTTCTCCGCCCGCCTCCTCGACGGCGTCTGCGGTATCGCCGGTACCTTCTCGGTCCTCGACGACCTCGCCCTCTTCCTGAGCCACATGCTCGTCCCCACCCAGGCCGCCTTCGGCCCGACCTGGATCAAGGACTCCCTGCGTATCCACACCGGAACCCTCACACCCGCCCGCGGCATCTTCTGGCACCCCGCCCCCGGCACCGACCCCACCGAGGACATCTGGGTCCACTACGGCTTCACCGGCACCGGCCTGTGGATCAGCCCCACCCAGGGTCGCTGGGCTGTCCTCCTCACCAACAAGCTCCGCTTCAATCGCGACCGCGAACCCCTGACAGAAATCCGCAACAGCTTCCGCGCCTCTGTACTCACCGCGCCGGATCCTGATGGCAGCACATGGCCAGATACTCACAGGTGAACCCGGACGGTCTGCACCGCCAGACTGAGCCAGCCGTTGTCGGTAGGGAGGCGCTGGCGGCCCCAGCTCACCCGCCCATCGTCGTGGGGGCCATCAGCGGGGTCGCGAATATAGGGGAAGAACCCGGTCCACAGGCGCCCCGTCCGGCGTGCAGGAGAGAAGCCCTCTAGGAGAGCCAACTACCTACCAGATCAGCTGCTTTCCTCGCCGTCCGAGTCCCGTGCATGAGGTGCGGCGGGGCCGTGCGGGTTCTGCAAGGTGTCCCAGAAATTCGTGGGTGTTGTATCGTCCTCGGTCGCCTCCTGCCAGCCTTGGTTCCGTTCGCCCTCACCGCTCTCCGCCTCCCATGGCGCGGACGTCCCCGCGCCCGGGGCGGTAGACCGCGAGTCTTCGCCGGCTTGGGAGCGCGGTGACCAGGCTCCCGTGGTGTCCCCGTCATCCGGAGCCTTCCCCGCCGGCCCTTCTCCCCCGCTCTCGTCGGAAGCCGGGAGAAGGTTCCGCCTGATCTCCTCGGCGGCCTCATACAACTCGGCCGCTTCCAGGCTCCGCACCACACGGTGCACGAACACCGTGTATTCATCCATGTCCGGCTTAAGGCCTACTGCCGCCAGCAACAGCAGCAGCCGATCCGAGACCCCGATTTCCTCCTCGCGGTCGAACGTCCCTCCTCCCTGGCCGTGTCCTTCCCACAGCGGGCCCCCGACTGTCGCTTCGCTCCGGGCGCCCAAAGGCGGCACCAGCAAGTGACGGAAGAGCTCGGGTACCTCCTCATCGTTGGCCGCCGCCGCGATCTGGGCGAGCGGGCCGATCATGTCGACCGCCTTCTCGATCTCGTTTTCGTGTCGGGCCAGCCACCACACCACCGCGCTGCCCGCGCTCTTGAGTACATCCTCACCGAGGTAGCGCCGCTTGTTACGTTCGTGGTGACGCTCGTACTCCCAGACCTCCTCGTCCTTGCGAAGGTCGTTCAACTTCCGCAGGCGCTCGCGGTCAGCGGGGGCGAGGGCCAACGTCACATCCACCGCCAGGGCCTTTACCCGTCCGCTCTGGTCCGGGAGCGGGACGCCGAGCTCCCCCTCCAGGAGATACCGCGCGAAGCTCGCCCGACCGGGCTCCTCGCGGTGGACTACCTCCAGGGCCCGACGGACGACCGAGGACACGGCGAGGGCCGGGGAGACGGCGTCAGACCGGCCGACCTGGCCGGGGACCGGCCTCCACCACACAGTGGCCGAGAAGAGGAAGTCGTAGCCATCCGCCGCGCTCGGCAGGGCCGCGTCGACCACCCGCGTCTCCTGGTACGGCTGCTCTGTCGGCGCCGTGGGGAGCTCGGGTTCACTGGGCTCGTGCCGATCGACCGACGCGCGGCCACCACTCGGGGCCACCATGACGAGCAACAGGGAGCCCGAGGCTGTGACCATGCACATGAAGCCCGACAGCCAAGCCGACCAGTTCAGTTGGTTTCCGAGCACAGCCGGCGCTAAGCCGCAGAGAGCGACAAACAGCATGCGGGGAAAGCGGTGTTTCATCGTGCCTCTTCCGTGGTCCGGGGTGCGCCGCCCGCACTCTGCCTGCGGGCGTGCTGCGCCTGGTCTATGTGCTGCCAGAAGAGGGCGGCGACAGCCGCCCGAGACGGGTGGTGCGCGGATCCCGCCCAGTCGTAAGCGATGGCGTAGAGGCGGTGGAGGGCGACTCCACGGCCGTGCGTAGCACTGACCATGACGCCTAGCGCGATCTCCCGCGTACTGTCGTCAGCCACTGCGTTCAGCCAACTACTCGCCAGCAGGCTCCAAAGCTCCGTCGGCGGCTGGGAGAAGACTGTCTCCCAGCCCAGAAACAGGTCCGGCCACGGTGGCGGGTCCGGTGCACGGCCACTACTCAACAACTCTGTAAGCAGGCGGAGATGAGGATCCGCTCCGCACGTCTCCCGGCGCGTCCGCTCCCGTAAACGGTCGAGGAGTAGCCGATAGAGTCGACGGTCGCGGCTGGCCAGGTCGAGAAGTGCTTCCCGGGCCTCACCAGTCGACTCTTTCCGTACGGCGAGGTAATGGAGCCGCACCATCGCCTGATCCGGGTGTGTCGCGCTGAGGCTCTGGCGGCAGGCGTTGGTCAGGACGCGGGCAAGGCCATCCGACAAGGAGCCGGACGTCGCGCACTCGTATATCCGCCTTCGGAACCATCCCCCAAACCTCTCGTGGCTGAGACCGAGTTCGAGGGCTGTCACGGCTCGCGGGTCGCAGGGTGCTCCGGTTGCGCGGTCCGCCCAGCGCACTACCAGGTCGAAGAGGTGGTCGGGCCGCCCGATGGTAAGAGACTGCTCACCGAATCGGACGACGGCGTTCACTTTGTCGTCGGTGGTCAGACCGCGTAACCCGGTGGCATGACCGATCCAGTCCCTGAGGTCATCGCGCAGCCCAGGGAAGTTGTCCCAGAAGTAGGCCAGAACCGCGTCGGCGTAGGCCAGCCGCTCGAAGCGGAGCCGTCCGTCAGCGTCTCGCTCGATCCCCAGCGCATCCAAACGCTCCCCGAAGTCCGTCCGCGCGAGCTCAGTCGTCGCGTCTTCCTCGTGCCTCACCATCCTCATCAGGCTGTGCCACACCTCGTACACGGTGTCAGCACGCGCTTCCTCGAACACCGCCGTCGCGAGCAGCAGGGCCCGCTCGGGCGCGGTGCGGAACGTGGTCACCTGTCTGCCCACTTCACCGGCATGATCAGTCACGGCGTGCATCGCCTGATCGAGCCAATCCGCGAAGTCGGCACCGAACCGTCCACCGTCGCGAGCGGACTTCACCAGCCCCGCAAGCCGCGCCAACTCCCGCATGGGTGAACGGTCGAACAGGCGCTGCAGTTCGTTGCTCCGCAGGTCCGCGGGACGGAAAGGCATGCGGTCCATGCGCAGGTACCGGGTGACGACGGCGATCCCCCGGGGACGCTCCAGTTTCACCGTGTGCGGTTCGAGGTCTGGCGAACGGGCGTGCGCCATACCCCACGGAAGGACAACGACCATGTGGGCCCCCGCCTCCTGGACCTGTGACCGACGCAGGGCCAAGCGGTACTGGGCCTTGGCATACACCTCCTCGTCGACGATCCCGGAGAGGTCGAGGAGGAACCGGTCCCCCTCGTTGAGGGCAAGAGGTCTCACCTCCTTTTCCGTATCCTCGTCTGTGGCTGGAAGCTCCTCGAACCGGACACCGTCCTCCTCGGCGTCCTCACCGAGCCCGTGCAGCAGCATGATCGCCGCCGCGCGGCGACCACTGCCAGGCGGCGCGTTCAGCAGCACCACCGACCCGGGCTTCTCCAGGCAATCGGCGGCGACGCGGTAGCCCACCGGTGGCACGAACCGGTCGGCCAGGCGCACCCGATCATCGGGGGCGACCCTGAGGGGCTCGACCCCTTTGCGGAGCATCCAGTCCGCGTCGGCGCCGTAGAAGATGTATTGGTGCCCCTGACCGTTGTTCACCGGGCCGCGCGGATCATTGACGGTGACGCGGTCCTGCTCGATCATCGTCCGCCATCCGAGCGCCGGCGCTCGCGCTCGAAGCGCTGGTGGACTGTACCGCTGTTGTCGCCCGCCGTGAACTGCACCCCGGTGTTGTCACCCTCGAAGTGCGGGGCGTTGTACTGGTGTCCCCGACCGGTGTTCACGGGCCCTTGCGGCTCGTTGACAAAAGTGCCGGACAGGTCTCCATTGAGGTTTCCGACGCCGCCGCGCACGCGTTGCTCGACATCGCGCGTCCGCATCCTGGCGTGGTCGGCATCCTGGGCTGACTTCTTGCGGGGCTTCGCCTCTGCCCGCTCCCGTACAGCACGGACGTCGCGGTCCACTGCGCCCAGCTCGGGCAGCAGTCGGGCGATGGCGTCGCCGAGCACCGTAAGGTCCGACTCGGCGTTGCGGTGGTCGAACCGCCTGTACTGGCAGTCCGCCAGCTCCTGCAGATCGTCTGGGAGGACGGCGCGGTCGATCCGTGTGGCCTTTCCGACGAGAACCGGGATGACCAGAATCCCGCGGTCGAGCGCGGTCTGGATTTCCCGACGAGTCCAGTCCTGAGCACCTTCGAGGGCTGGGCGACCGTCTTCCCCCCGCACTTCCGCCCAGCGGGGGCCAATCACGGCGAGGAGCGCCTCGCACTCCTCCACCGCCCTGACCAGTTCCGCTGGGAAGCGGTGCCCGAGCTCGATCGAATTGCTGGCGAAGAAAATCCGCTCGCCGCCGAACCTCCGAGCCAGCTCCCGAGCAATCATGGTCGCCGCGGATTCCTCGTCGCCTGTGCGGTAGTTGACAAAGACATTGGGCATGAAGGTTCCCTTCGTTCGAGGTAGACGGAAGACAGTGGAGAACGGGTACAAGCGCGCGTCCGAGCACCGGGGCCGCGAGGCCCCGGTCCACCCGGGCGATGGAGTCCCGCCCGTACGGCGGCATGGAGTCCACGGAAGGGCCTACGAATGTGTACCGCCCAACGGGTCATTGACCGCAGGCAGCCCCAAGAAGCCAGGGGGCGCAGCGCGACGTATCGGGCAGGGATCAGAAGGGCTCGCCGGGGATAGCCGGATCCGGAGGGACCGGGCAGTCTTGCAAACCTCCCGGCTCTAGCCGGTGTCGGTCGTGGAGCCCGTGTCAGTCGTGCGCGGGGGCAAGCACCCGTGCCAGCGCCGGTTGCAAATCATGTACGGCCCGGCTGCTCCGGAACCGCGAGAGTTCCCGCGCGAGACGCCGGATGTCGCTGTTCACCGTCGCCGAGGGCACGGCCGGCATCACCGCCAAGAGCTCCCCAGCAATCGTGCACGCGTGCTCGACCTCCCCGGAGGCCGCGTGGGCCAAGGACCTGCGGAAGCCGTACCGGGTGCGGGTCCGCAGCGCGTGCGGCGGGAGGCGACGGCACTCCCGGTCGAGGACCTCAGCGGCAGCCTTGGGACGACCGAGGTCGTACAGGCACCAGCCGGTCGTCATCGCCGCCGGATCGCTCACGTGAGTGGTGCCGATCGTGGGGTCGGCGCTGCTGCGGGCGTCGTCGCGATCGAGTAGATCCCGTGCCCTATCGAGGCTGCGGAGGCAATCGAGTTCGTCGCCGACGAGCGCATGCCCCTGTGCCTCCCGCTGGGCCGCGAGTCCCCTGATTCGTGGCGGAAGTTCGTGGCTCTGGGCCCGTCGGGCCAGGGCGACGGTGCCTGCGGCGTCCCCGTCGTAGAGCGTGACCAGGGCGCGACGCACAAGCGCGTAGGAACCGAGATACGGATCGCCTCCAGCACGTGCCAGTCCGTCCGCCTCACCGGTCCAGCCAAGGGCCGCGGCGCTGTCCCCGGCCTCCTGGGCCATCCAGCCGGTGAACTCCGCAAACCGCGACGCGAGCAGGAGCGCGGGGGCCCGAGTGGCGGACCGCGTGTCGGCGGCCAGCGCGGCGATCACGCGTGTCTGGGCCTCCAGCAGAGGAAGCAAGACCTTCGGCGCGGTGGACTGGCCGAGCTTTCGTAGCTGGTCGAACTGCGCTCGGAAGGAGGGAAGGAGGGGGTCGGGGGCAGAGAACGCCTGACCGCCGAGTTTCAGACCGAGGTCGATCAGTGCTCCCGTACCCGCCGCCAGAACTTCTCGGCGCCCAACGAGCCAGGGGCTTGGGGTGGCGGTGGTGGTGTCCGATTCGGTCGCGGGGCGCACGACCAGGCGCTGCAGCTCGCCGTTCGCGCCGAGGAAGGCGTCGCACCGCCGGGCCAGTTCGGGGGACGCAGAACGCTCCCCGCGTTCGACCTTGCTCAGGTACCCCTTGTCGTAGTTGAGTGCGACGGAGAACTCGGTGAGAGTCATACCTGCTTCCTGTCGCAAGCGACGAAGTTCTGGGCCGAACCGTAAAGCTTCACTCATCACTAGCCTCCCCTTGCATAGCGAACGTGAGGGTCGTAGCTGTTACGTGGAACTCTGTCTCGCCGCTGGACACGAAGCCCGGTGGCGAACACCCCGTCGTGACGGTCCGTATCGCTTCGCATCCGAGAGTGAGTTTGACACGAGGCCTGCCTTGAGAATCAAGGTTCGGCGGCGTTGCCCGTTGCCTCTTACGTTCTCCGTTGTTCTTCGGCTGTTCCTCGCTGGGACCGGAGTCGAGCATGATCGGAACGAAGCGGTCGAAAATGCCGGGGTCTATGGCTTCTTCCGATCACGCCGCCAAGGGCACTGAGTCGTTCGATGCACCTCTTGATCAAGGAAGATGCCCCGGTGGCCAGCGGCAACGCGACCGCAGTCGAGGCGGGGGACGGTCGACTGATCGACGCGTTGATCGGCTGCGCTCCGATCGATTGCCTCCAGCACACTGCTGGGGCGGGGGGCGTCTGCAGCAATCGGAAGCAGCTGTGAAGGTTCTCATGGCAGGGCGATACCACAGCCTGCACAGTCTGGATAGCGCTACCAACTCCGCCACGAGAAGCTGCGTGAGCGCTGGTAGGCGCTCATGGTGGCCCCGAGCCGCGCCGTGCACCTCTTCGCCGACAACATGGCCGCCGGCGCCCGCACCCAACCGCGAGCACCTCCGTGGAGCAGCGGGCACTTGCTCCTGCCCCGCTGCCACTACGCCCCGTAGCCCGCCCTGGCACAGGGATCACAGTCCCGACCTGCGGTGATCTTCCTTCAGAGGCAGGCGCCGCTGGGGAGAACCTGAGGAGAATTGAGGCCCGTCGGGGAGCGGCTGGGGAGGACCGGCCGTACAAGCTGGCAGCACCGTGAAAGGCTCGGAAAGGCCGATCGCCGCAGGTAGGACCGCCGGTTCGGGCGATTTCCTCAGGTCAGCGGTGTGTGGGTGACGACTTCAAGAAGATCTCCTCGTGGGCGGCCATCCTCTTCGCACCCACGCTGGTGGGAACCATCTACGGCATGAACTTCGACACCATGCCCGAACTCCACTGGGCCGGCGGCTACCCCTTCGCAATCCTGCTGATGGCGGTCGTCTGCGTTAGTTTGTACGTAATTTTTAAGCGGCGGGACTGGCTTTAGGCTCCTCGCATCCCGCTCAGATCATCCTTCGCACTTCGCTTTCGCATCACTCACGGATCGACCCCGAAGCGGCCGTGGGGGGTCTCTGGGGGGAATGGATGCGGGTGATCTCCTCACCTTGCCTCAGCCCCTGACCAGGCCTTTTGTGGTGTCGACAGGCCCTGGGGATCTGGGGGGATCTGGGGAGAATCGACTGACAGCCTGCGCCTCGCGTCCGTCGCAGCGGGCCCGTCCGGTTCGCTGCCGGAGAGGAAGACCTCGTCGCCACACTTCTCGCCCTTGGACACGCGTTCGTCGTAGACCGGGTGATGGACACGCACAGTAAACGGATCCGCGACCTATTGGGGAACACGGCCGACGCCCGCGGGGCTTCCCCGGTGGCATTCTCGGGGGCCCACCGGGTCATCAGACCGGGCCTGGCAGGAGCATGCAGCGCTCGCGGAGAAGGGCAAGCGGGGGCGCATGGTCGCAAGCTATGCGCTACGCGACATCGCACCCGGCAGGTGCAGTCGACCCAGTGGTTGCCCGCGTCGGTGGCCACCGACATGGGCAGACCGCACACGTGCCGCATCGACGGGTGGCGTGCCGAGAATGCAAACCGGCGGCCGGCCCATACTCCGCCGGGACCGCGATCCACCCCTGCAAGATGCACCGGGCAGGCCTGGTCTAGCCGGGACAGGACCTCCCGCGCCAACTGGCAGAGGCCGTGCGGGAGCAGTACCGCACCGCGATCCACACGCAATACGGGTGCCGTCTCAGGCAAGAAGCGCAACCGACTGCAGGCGGCGAGGCGGATCCCAGCCACCGTTGGCCGTCACCGGGAGTGCTGGGTGAAGCTCCGCCGGCGCCAGGGCTCAACGACCGGGTGCGGTCGTCGTGCTGGAACGTACGACGAGGCGTGGTTCGACCGAGCGAGGCTCGGGGACCGCGCCGGGCGCGTCGATCTGGCGGAGCAGATGGGTCACCGCGAGGGCGCCCATGTGCTGGAACGGCTGGGCGATGGTGGTGAGGGAGGGCGAGCAGTACTCGGCGAGCTCGATGTCGTCGAATCCGACGACCGAGATGTCGTCCGGTACGCGCCGCCCCACCTCGTGCAGGGCCCTGATCACCCCGAAGGCCATCTCGTCGCTCGCGACGAAAATGGCGGTGACGTCCGGGATCCGCGCGAGCACCAGGCCGTTGCGGTAGCCGGAGGCGGGTGACCAGTCCCCTTCCAGCGGTGGCGGGACGGCACGGCCCGCGCTTTCGAGGGCGGATCGCCAGCCGTCGCGGCGGTGGGCTGATTCCAGCCACTCCGCGGGGCCGGCGATGTGCCACACCGTCTCATGTCCGAGGTCCAGCAGGTGCTGGGTGGCGATGCGGGCGGCCTGGACCTGGTCGATGGCGAGGACCTCGGTCGCGTCGGTGCGCGAGCCGTCGATGGTGACGGTGGGCGTGGTGCGGGTGAGCTGCTCGATCCTGCTGCTCGTGTGGATGAGGGGCACCGAGAGGATGATCCCCTCGACGTCCTGGTCGGCGAGCCGGGAGAGTGCGTTCTCGATGGCGGAGGTGTCCAGCGAGGCGGTGGTGGCGGCGCTGACGGCGTAGCCGGCCTCATGGGCGGCCTTCTCGATGCCGGAGGTGACGGCGGCCCTGGAGTAGAAGCTCGTCTGGAGGGTCACGACGCCGATGGTCCGGCTCCGGCCCGACGAGAGCATCCGGGCGGCGTTGTTGCGGCGGTAGCCGAGCTGATCGACCGCGGCCAGGACCTTCGCACGCGTCTTCTCCTGCACGTTGGGGTGCCCGGCCAGCGCGCGGGAAACGGTCTGCGCGGACACGCCGGCAACCCGGGCGACGTCCAACATGCCCGGGGGGCGCGCTCCGTTGGTCGTGTCACCGCTCTTCGCCATGGGATCCCTTTCTCCTGTCCGACCCGGTCAATGATATCGCTCACACGGCCGTTCACGTGCAGTTTCACTGGCCAGGACGTCAATCGTTAACAGCTATTGGCATCGATAACATTCTCTGCCATAGTTTCGGCCATCAGCATGCCGGGCGGACGACACCGACGGCGTGCCCCGCCGGACATGCGGCCCCGTGCAGGACGTCTCCGTTGCCCGCCGCAGCACTCAGGAGGAGCTGTGAAGCGTAGTTTCATCCGCCTTGCGGGAGCAGTGGGTGCCCTCGGCCTCGCCCTCGCGGCCGCTGGCTGCTCGGGATCGGGCTCCGCATCGGGGTCCGACTCCGGCTCGGCCTCCGGAAAGGCATCGATAACATTCTGGGGATGGGCCCCGGGCTACGAGGACGCCGTCGCGGCCTTCAACGCAGCCCACCCCGACATCCAGGTCACCTACCAGACGGTGCAACCCGGTGCGAAGGGCGGCTACCAGAAGATGCTGAACGCCGTGAAGGCGGGCAACGCGCCCTGTCTGGCCCAGGTGGGGTACGAGACGATGCCCAGCTTCGCCGCCCAGGGCGCCCTCCAGGACGTGTCGAAGCACGCGAACTCCGCCAAGCAGGAGTACCAGAGCGCCGCCTGGAAGTCGGTGAGTCTCGGCAGCGCCGTCTACGGAGCTCCGGTGGACACCGGCCCCATGGCCCTCTTCTACAACAAGAAGCTGTTCGACTCCCTCGGTCTGAAGCCCCCGGCCACCTGGGCCGAGTACCGCGCCGCGGGGGAGAAGATCCACGCCTCCGACCCGAAGCGGTTCATCTCCTCGCCCTACCTGGACTACGACTACGCCGGGCTCGCCTGGCAGGCGGGGGCAGACTGGTTCGGCGTCGACAAGGACGCCTGGAAGGTCACCATGGCCTCCGCCGAGAACAGTCAGGTCGCGGACTACTGGCAGGGCCTCGCGAACGACGGCCTGATCAGCAGCGCCCCGATGTACGACCAGGCGTGGTACTCGGGGCTGGGCAGCGGTGACATCGCCACGGTCGTGGGTGCGGTGTGGCAGGCGGGAGTCATCAAGGGCGGCGCCAAGGACGGGTCCGGGCAATGGGCCGTCGCCCCCATGCCGCAGTGGCAGGAGGGCGACAAGAAGGCCGGCAACGCCGGCGGATCGGCCACGGCCGTGCTCAAGGGCTGCAAGAACACCGCGGCCGCGTGGGAGTTCGCCCACTGGCTGGGAACCGACAAGCAGGCGTTCGGAACGCTGGTCGAGAAAGCCTCGCTCTATCCCGCCGCGAACGATCTGCTCCACCTGCCGCAGCTGCAGGCCGACCCCTACTTCGGCGGGCAGCAGATCTACGAGGTCTTCGCCGCGGCCACGCCCGACGTCGACCCCGAGTGGACCTGGGGCCCGCTGATGACCTCCACGGTCGCGGACCTCAATGACGGTCTCGGCAAAGCGTGGACCGGAAAGGGCACCATCGCGGAGGCGCTGAGCCACGCCCAGGACTCCACCCAGACCGAGATGCGCAAGCAGGGCCTGGCGGTCGCCCCGTAGCAGTCGCCGGGGCGGGGGCGTGGCAGGAGTCCCTCCCGGCCGCGCCCCCGCCAGCGGCACGTACAAGCAGTCGCCCCGCCGTTCACTCGCCGTCGACTCGCCGGCCGGCGGGGCGAACCACAGTGAGGACCCCGTTCGTGACCCAAACCTCCCCCTCGGTGCGCGCAACCGGACGGCGCCCGGCGGCCGCCGCTCCGTCCCGGCCCGCACGCGGGGCCCTCTCCGGGCGCCCGCGACGTCTGGGCCCATGGCTCTTCTGCGCCCCGTTCGTCGTCCTGTTCATGGCCATGTACATCGCACCGATCCTCTACGCGGCCTACAACAGTCTCTTCACCGTCCGCCGGTCGGGCCTGGGCCTGACCGCGCCGACGGAGGTCTTCGCCCCTCTGGACAACTACGCGCGCGCCGTGCACGACGGCTCGTTCACGACCTCGCTCGGCCGCGTGGCCCTGTTCGGCGTGGTGCAAGTGCCCCTCATGCTGGCCGTGGCACTGGCGCTGGCCCTGCTCATCGACTCCAAGTCGGCGCGGGGCAAGGGTTTCTTCCGCCTGACGAGCTTCGTCCCCTATGCGATTCCCGGCGTCAGTGCCGCGCTCGTGTGGTCGTTCATGTACTCCTCGACGTCCAGCCCGCTCAACCGGCTGCTCGAACCGCTCTCCGTCACCATTCCGTTCTTCGACGGCGACATCGTGCTGTGGTCGGTGGCCAACATCGTCACCTGGAGCTGGGCCGGCTACAACATGATCATCATCTACGCGGCCCTGCAGTCCATCCCCGCTGAGGTCCTCGAAGCCGCCCGCATGGACGGAGCCTCCGCCCTGCGGATCGCCTGGAGCATCAAGATCCCATCGGTACGGGGCGCGCTGGTGCTCACCACGGTGTTCTCGATCATCGGATCGGCACAGCTGTTCAACGAGCCGACCGTCCTGCAGCCGATCTCCGGCGGTTCGATCTCCTCCGCCTTCACGCCTCTGATGTCAGCACAGAGCGCGGTCGCGGCAGGCAACTACCCCTACGCGGCTGCCCAGTCGGTCCTGCTCGCGGTCGCCGTGGGCATGGTGTCGCTCATGTTCTTCAAGCTGACCCGCCGAGGAGACCAGGCATGACCACGGTGATCCCCACCCCCGTTCCTGCCCCCGCGCCGGCCCCTGCCCCCGCCCGGATCGGACCCCGCCGCGAGACGCGCCCGGCCGGCCGCGTCACCGTACTCGCTCTGCTGGGCCTGTCCGCGCTCTACTTCCTCCTCCCGCTGTGGTGGCTGCTGGTGTCGGCGACCAAACCCTTCGGGGAGCAGTTCAGCGGCGGCGGCCTGTGGTTCGACGGCTTCGGCCTGTTCGACAACGTCGCCCGGCTCAGCAGCCAGGACGACGGCATCTTCTGGCGCTGGATGCTCAACAGCGTTCTGTACTGCGGTGTCGGCGCGTTCGTCGGCACCGTCCTCTCCGCCCTGACCGGCTACGCCCTGGCCAAGTACGACTTCCCCGGCCGCGGGATGCTGTTCTCCCTGGTCCTGGCGGCCGTCCTCGTGCCCAAGGTGCTGTTCACGCTGCCGCTGTACCTGATGTTTTCGGGCGTCCACCTGATCGACAATCCTCTGGCGGTCCTGCTGCCGAGCGTCGTCAGCCCCTTCGGTGTCTACCTCGCGCGCGTCTTCGCCGAGCAGAGCGTGCCCGACGAGGTCCTCGAAGCCGGCCGCCTCGACGGCGCGGGTGAGTTCCGCATCTTCCGCACCATCGCGGCACGGATGATGCTCCCCGCCCTCGTCACGATCTTCCTGTTCCAGTTCGTCGAGATCTGGAACAACTACTTGCTGCCCGCCATGGTCCTGGGAGACGACCGGCTGCAGCCGGTCACGGTCGGCCTCGTCGCCTGGAACGCCAGCCACGTCGCCGTGCCCCCGCCCCTCGTCGTCATCGGATCCCTGGTCTCCATCGCCCCGCTTCTGATCGCCTTCCTCGCGCTCCAGCGCTTCTGGCGCGCGGGCATGACCGCCGGAGCCGTCAAGTGACCCCTCCCGCCCTCACCACCGATTCCGCCGGCACCGCCCGCCCGGCCCTTGTCGCCGACGCCCCGGTCGCCCCCGCTCTGGTCGTGCAGCCCGTGCTGAGCTGGGCTGACGGCACCTTCCTGCGCCACGGTCAGCCCCACCGGGTCCTGTCCGGCTCCCTGCACTACTTCCGCGTCCACCCGGAGCAGTGGGCCGACCGCCTCCAGCGCGTCGCCGCACTCGGCCTGAACACCGTGGACACCTACGTGCCGTGGAACTTCCACGAGCGCAGACGCGGTGACATCCGCTTCGACGGCTGGCGTGACCTGCCGCGGTTCCTCCGGCTCGCCGAGGAAACCGGCCTGGACGTCATCGTCCGCCCCGGCCCGTACATCTGCGCCGAATGGGACAACGGCGGCCTGCCCGCCTGGCTGACCGGACGGCCCGGCATGCGGCCCAGGAGCAGTCACCCCGATTTCCTCGACGCGGTCGGACGCTGGTTCGACGTGCTGATCCCGCTCGTCGCCGCCCACCAGGCGGCAGACGACGGCCCGGTCGTGGCCGTGCAGATCGAGAACGAGTACGGCAGCTACGGCGACGACCACACCTACATGCGCTGGCTGCGCGAAGCCCTGGTGTCACGCGGCGTCCGCGAGCTGCTGTTCACCGCGGACGGGCCCACACCGCTGATGCTCGACGGCGGCACCCTTCCCGGTGAACTGGCGGCCGCCACATTCGGCTCACGCCCCGACCAGGCCGCCGGGCTGCTGCGCTCACGCCGCGCCGGCGAGCCCTTCCTCTGCGCCGAGTTCTGGAACGGCTGGTTCGACCACTGGGGCGAGACGCACCACGTCCGGTCCCCTTCGAGCGCCGCCGACGACGTCGACGGCATCCTGGCCCAAGGCGGGTCGCTGAGCCTGTACATGGCACACGGCGGCACCAACTTCGGGCTGTGGGCCGGCGCCAACCACGACGGCACGGCCCTCCAGCCGACCGTCACCAGCTACGACTCCGACGCCCCCGTCGCCGAACACGGCGCGCTCACCCCCAAGTTCCATGCGCTGCGCGACAAGCTCGCCCCGCACAGCACACGGCCCGTCCCCGATCCGCCGGACGACCCGCCCCTGCTGGAGCCCACCACCCTCTCCGTACACCGCGGATCCGCGCTGCCGGCTGCGCTGAGGTCGGTGTCTACGCCCGTGCACGCCGCCAACCCGCTGAGTTTCGAGGAGCTCGGACAAGCCTCCGGCCTCGTGCTCTACACCGCGTACCCGGTCGTACCGCCCGGCACTCACGAGGTGACGGTCACCGACCTCCACGACCGCGCGCAGGTTTTCGTCGACGGCACCCTCGTCACCGTCCTGGACCGGCCGACGGCATCCTTCGGCGTCACCGGCACGGGCGCGGCGATCCAGCTCGACCTGCTGGTGGAGAACCAGGGGCGCATCAACTACGGCCCGCTGCTCGGACAGGGCAAGGGCATCCTGGGCGGGGTCCGCGTGGAGCGGCGGCTCGTCCACGGATGGACCATGTACCCCCTGCCGCTGGACGAATGGACCGCCGGGGACCTCGCGCGCGCCGGGGCGGCCGCCGAGTCCGCCGACAGCCGCGGCATCGCCACCGCACGTCTGCACGTCGAGGAGCCCGCCGACACCTTCCTGAGCCTGCCCGGCTTCGGCAAGGGCTTCGTCTGGGTCAACGACACCCTGCTCGGCCGCTATTGGGACGTGGGCCCGCAGACGACCCTGTACGTGCCCCGTCCGCTGCTGCACACGGGGGACAACGTCCTGACGATCCTCGAACTCGACCGCTTCGGCGACCACGTCGAACTCGTGGACGCGCCCGTCCTCGGGCCCTGCGAGGAGTACGTCGAGACGTTCGACTGACCTGCCGGCGCTCCGGTGCAAGCCGGCCGCCGGCGCCCGACACCGCGCCGGCCAGAAGCGTCACCAGCCGTCCCTCCCCCTGAGGCCCCTCCCCCCTGCACCACCTCACGTGGCCGATCCAGCGACCGCAGAACACCTCGAAGGAATCCAGCACCGATGTCCACTCCCCCGGGCTCCGCATCCACCTCCCACACCTCACGCGAGATCGCCTCCCAGCCGGACTGCTGGCGCAGGGCGGCCGCCTCGGCCACCGACCACCGGGGCGTCCTGCCCCAGCCCGGCGAGCGCGTGGCCGTCGTCGGCTGCGGAACGTCCTGGTTCATGGCCCTGGCCTACGCCGAACTGCGCGAGCAAAGCGGTCACGGCGAGACGGACGCCTTCGCCGCCTCCCAGTTCCCCGTGGGCCGCCGCTACGGCCGCATCCTGGCGCTGACGCGCTCGGGCACCACCACCGAGGTCCTGGACCTCCTGGCCCGGCTGCGCGGGGAGGTGGCGGTCACCGCCGTCACCGCCGACGCGAGCACCCCGGTGGCCGACGTCGCCCACGGCGTCATCGAACTCGCCTACGCCGACGAGGAGTCGGTCGTGCAGACCAGGTTCGCCACGACGACACTCGCCCTTCTGCGGGCCCACCTGGAGAGCCAGGGCCCGCTGCCCCAGGGAGTGCGTACGATCGCCCAGGCCGCCTCGGACGCCGAGCGGGCCGTGGCCGAACCGCTGCCCGAGGAGATGTGCGCGGCAGAGCAGATCACCTTCCTGGGCGACGGCTGGGCCTACGGCCTCGCGCTGGAGGCGGGGCTGAAGATGCGGGAGGCGGCCGGCGCCTGGACGGAGGCTTATCCGGCGATGGAGTACCGCCACGGCCCCATCAGCATCGCCGGCCCCGGCCGTGGCACCTGGGTCTTCGGCCCCGCACCGCACGGCCTCGCCGACGACGTCGCCCGTACCGGCGTCGCCTACCTCGCCGGATCCGGCGGCGCGGTGGGCGACCTGGACCCGCTGGCCGACCTCGTACGGGCCCAGCGCCTGGCCGTCCACCTGGCCGGTGCGCGGGGGCTCGACCCCGACAGGCCCCGAGCCCTGAGCCGCTCCGTGGTGCTGGCCGGCGAGCATGGCTGAGCTTGCCGGCACCCACGCATGTGTGATCGCTCTGGACGTCGGCGGCACGTCGATGAAGGGTGCGCTCATCGACCGCACCATGCGGCCGCTGACGACCCTGCGCGGTGCGACCCCGCGGCACCAGGGACCCGAAGTCACGGTGGACGCGATCACCCGGCTGCTGCACGACCTGGCGTCCGAGGCGGTCGGCATCGGCGCTGAACCGGTCGCCGCCGGCGTCGTGGTACCGGGCATCGTCGACGAGCCCGGGCAGCGCGCGGTGCATTCGGTCAACCTCGGCTGGCGCGACCTGCCGCTGGCCGCGGTGCTCACGGACGTGACGGGACTCCCGGTCCGGATCGGCCACGACGTCCGCGCGGGCGGCATGGCGGAGAGCAGGCTCGGCGCGGCGCGCGGCATCGACGACGCCCTGTTCGTGGCCATCGGCACGGGCATCTCCGCTGCCCTCCTGATCGGGGGCCGTCCGATGCGTGCCGGCGGGTACGCCGGAGAACTCGGGCACCTGACCGTCGCCCCTGGGGCCGAGCAGTGCGCGTGCGGCAGGAGGGGCTGCCTGGAGGCCGTGGCCTCGGCCCGTGCCATCGCCGCCGCCTACACCGCCCGGTCGGGGCGTCAGGTGGAGGGGGCAGAGGAGGTCTCGGCACTCGTGGCCCGTTCCGATCCGGACGCGCGGCGCGTGTGGGAGCGCGCGGTCGAAGCGCTGGCGGAGGCGTTCGCCGCGTGTGCCGCGGTCCTCGCTCCGGAAGTGATCGTGGTCGGCGGGGGCCTCTCCCGTGCCGGCGGGCTCCTGCTCGACCCGCTACGGGTCGCACTCGACCGCCGTCTGAGCTGTCAACGGCGGCCGAAGCTGGTGCGGGCGGCTCTCGGGGCGCAGTCCGGCTGCCTCGGAGCCGGACTGCTCGGCTGGGAAGCCGCCGACGCCGGCCGATCGGCCGACCGGGTGGGAGGAGCTCTGTGATCCTCACCGTCACCTTGAACGCCGCCCTGGACGTCACCTACTTCGTCGAGGAAGTGACCCCTCATACCTCCCACCGCGTCGGGCTGACCGTCGAGCGGGCCGGCGGCAAGGGCATCAACGTGGCTCGGGTCCTGGCAGCACTGGGTCACTCGGTGCTCACCACGGGGCTGGTGGGAGGAACGACTGGCCGGATCCTCCGCGAGGACCTGCGCACGTCCGGCCTGAAGGACGCGCTGGTGCCCGTACAGGGTGAGTCCCGCAGGACCGTCACGGTCGTCTCCGAGCGCAGCGGGGACGCCACCGTGTTCAACCCGCCCGGGCCGCCCGTCGACCCGGGGTCGTGGCGGGCCTTCACCCGGCGGTTCGCCGGACTCGCCGCCCGGGCCGACGTCGTCGTTCTCGCCGGCAGCCTCCCGCCGGGTCTGCCGTGCGACAGCTACGCGGGACTGGTGGCGACGGCCCGTGCCGCCGGCGCCGTGACCGTCCTCGACACCGGCGGCGCCGCGCTGCTCTCCGCGCTGGACGCCGGCCCGGACGTGATCAAACCGAACGCGGCGGAGATCCTCGAAGTCACGGGACGGGCCGATGTCGCCGACGCGGCCGTGGAACTCCAGGCGCGCGGCGCGCGGGCGGTCGTCGCCTCCGACGGCCCCCGGGGCCTGTACGGCGTCACCCGCGAAGGGCGCTACCGAGCCCTGCCGCCCGCCCGGCTGCGCGGCAACCCGACCGGCGCGGGTGACGCCTGCGTAGCCGCGCTCGCAGCCGGTCTCGCGACCGGCCTGACCTGGCCGGACCTCCTGCGGGACGCCGTCGCGCTGTCCGCCGCCGCCGTCGCGGCACCCCTCGCGGGCGATTTCCGCCGCGACCTCTACGACCAGTTCCGTACGACCACGACCGTGAGTGTGGAGACACCCCATGCCTCTGACAGCCACTGACGACATCATCGGCCCCGCGTACGCCCGGAACCGGGGGGTCGGAGCGTTCAACGTCGTCCAGCTCGAGCACGCCGAAGCCATCGTGGAAGGAGCACACCGGGCGAACCTGCCCGTGATACTCCAGATCAGCGAGAACACCGTCCGCTACCACGGATCCCTCGCACCGATAGGCCGCGCCGCACTCGCCCTGGCCGAGCAGGCGACGGTGCCCGTGGCCGTCCATCTGGACCACGCCGAGGCCGAGGACCTGGTGCACGAAGCCGTTCGGCTCGGTTTCACCTCCGTGATGTTCGACGCCTCCAAGCTGCCGTACGGGCAGAACGTCGCGGCCACCCGGGCGATCACCGAGTACGGGCACCGGGCCGACGTACTCGTCGAGGCGGAGCTGGGCGAGGTGGGCGGCAAGGAGGGCGCCCACGCGCCTGGTGTCCGTACCGACCCGGAGGAGGCCCGGGAGTTCGCCGGGGCGACCGCGGTGGACTGCCTGGCGGTGGCGGTCGGCAGCTCCCACGCGATGGCCACCCGCGACGCCGTGCTGGACTTCGATCTGATCGCGCGTCTTCGCAGCGCCACCCGCGTGCCGCTGGTCCTCCACGGTTCATCGGGCGTCTCGGACGCGGACCTCGCCAAGGCCGTGGCGGCGGGGATGACGAAGGTCAACATCTCCACCCACCTCAACGGCATCTTCTCCGCGGCCGTCCGGCGGGAACTCCACCGTCAGCCCGCCGTCAGCGACTCCCGCAAGTACCTCGGCCCGGCCCGTGAGGAGGTCGCGGCGGAAGTCGCGCGCCTCCTGAGCGTCCTTGCGGGCGTCTGAGGGCCGGGCCCCCACACTGCTCCCGCGCAGCGGGCGTCCTGCCCGGCGAGGGAGCGCCGGACTCGGGCCGTGTCACAGCGGTCCCGAGCACAACCGCCGTCCCCAAGGACGACGGACCGTCAAAGGAGCCGCCCCCTATGGCTCCTCCGATCAGGGAGTACCCGTGATCGCTCCTCGAAACAGACTGGTCGGCGCACTCGCGGCCGCCGCGCTGGTCATTTCCGGCGGCAGCACGCTGCTGATGCCCACGGCATCCGCGGCGTCGACCGCCCCTGCCCCCGCCCCCGCCTACACCGTCACCGTCGGCGCCAAGGGCTCCTGGACGCAGCCTGACGACACTCCCGCCGGCACCTACGTCGACAAGGACGGCACGTTCTACTTCCAGCAGGCCCACGCGCTCTACGGCGCCAACGACCCCCGCAAGTGGACGTTCTTCACCGGGACCAACCTCGACACCGCCACCCGGTCCGATGCCATCAGCGACGCGGTCAACCCGGCCAACTCCAACGACCGCAACAACGACACCACTTGGCGCTGCAACAACAGCCCGACCGGGCTCGAATCGACATCCGCCCCGGCGGGGTCGGGCTACGCACACCGGAACTACTGTGACCTGGCCGGCGTCTGGGTCGACCCGGACACCGGCGACTGGTACGGACTCGTGCACAACGAGTTCACCCCGCAGCCGTTCGCCGACGGCTTGCACTACGACGGCATCGACTACGCCGTCTCCAAGGACCAGGGCCGCACGTGGACCATCAAGGACCACGTCATCACCTCGCGCTACAGCACGAAGCGCGGCGACAACTCCGCCTTCCCACAGCAGACCTTCGACTACGGCACCGGTGACCAGCGGCTGTTCGTGGACACCGCATCCGGATATTTCTACGCCTTCTACGGCTCCCGGATCGTGGACAAGGGCGGCAGCTGGGCCGCGTTCTACGGGCACGTCGCCCGCGCTCCGATCTCGGCGAAGCTGGCGCCCGGCTCCTGGCAGAAGTGGTACGACGGCGCCTGGTCCGAGCCCGGCCTCGGCGGCCGCGAGAGCAATATGGTCCCCGTCGGCTCCGGCAGCACGACCGGGTACACCCCGGCGTCGAAGGAGTACAACCCGGCCAACAGCGGCTCCGTGAGCCAGCAGGTAGCCGGGGGCCTGATGCCCCCGACGTCCCCCCTGTTCGTCATGGACATCACCTACAACACCCACCTCGGCCTGTACATCGGCCAGCCCCAGGCGGTCGACCAGAGCGGCAACGCCTCCCAGGAGATCTACGCCACCGCCGACCTGACCACCCAGAAGTGGTTCCGTCTCGGCGACACGGGCAGCTACAAGAACGCCTCCTGGTACCGCTGGTTCCTCGACAGCACCAACAAGACCAGCTCCACGATCGTCGGCAAGAACTTCCGCTCGTACTGCTCCTTCGGCTGCTCCAACGGAGCAAGCAGCGAGTACGTCAACCTCGCGATCGACACGACCGAGCCCGCCACGCCGGTCGACACCTCCAAGGCCTACCGCATCAGCAGCGCCGGCGGCCGGGTCCTGGCCCAGGTCTCCGGCAGCTCGGCCACCACCTCGAACGCCGCCGCCACCGGCTCCGGCCTGGAGTCGTGGACCTTCGCCTCGAACGGCGACGGCTCCTACCGCATCACCAACTCCGGCACCGGTCAGCTCCTCGGAGTGGGCGCCACCTCCACGGCAACCCGCGCCTGGGGCACCAAGCCCACCGTCACCGCGGCCGGAACCGGCGGGCCCACCGTCGGCCAGCAGTGGTTCGTCATCCGCGGCACCTCGCCCGCCGACGGCACCGCCACCGGGACGTACAAGATCGTCAATCGGTACAGCGGCCTCGTCATCGGGCTCTCCGCGGACTCCACCCGCCTCGCCGAGACCACGCCCACCCGCAGCTGGACCAACGCCACCGGCAACACGGTCGGAGGCACCCGCACGGCCGCCGAGCAGGCCCTGACCCTGACCCCGATCGCCCAAGCACCCGAAACGGTGGCGGTCACCAACCCGGGCAACCAGACCGGCTCCCCGAACAAGGCCGTCTCCCTCCAGCTCGAGGCAACCGACTCCCTCGGCAAGTCCGTGACCTTCACGGCGACCGGACTGCCCGCCGGATTGAGCATCAGCTCCCGTGGCCTGATCACCGGCGCCCCCACCGCCGTCGGCGCCTCGACCGTGACGGTCACGGCGTCTTCCGGCACCGCCAACGGCACGGCCACGTTCACCTGGGCGGTCACCGCCTCCCTCAACGGAGTCCACACTCTCACCGCCGGGGGCAAGGCACTCGACAACCCCGGACACAGCACCACCCCCGGCACCCAGCTCATCACCTGGACACCCAACGGCGGGGCCAACCAGAGCTGGGCCTTCACTCAGCAGGCCGACGGCACGTACCAGCTGAAGAACAGCGAGTCCGGCCTGTGCGCCGACGTCGAAGGAGGTTCCACGAGCGCCGGCGCGAAGATCATCCAGTGGACCTGCGGCAACGGCGCCAACCAGCGCTGGAACATCACGCAACAAGCCAACGGCACCCACACCCTCGCCTCCTCGGCGAGCGGACTGCTCTTGACCACCGCATCCTCCGCCGCCGGCGCACGCGTCACCCAGCAGCCCGACACCGGCACCGCACTCCAGCGGTGGACCATCAACTGAGTCCACGGCGGCCGTGACCGACCTGCCGGGGTCCCGGGCACTACCCGGGACCCCGGCAGGTCCCCCAGTCACGGTGGTACGAGCGCACCTTCGGGCCGTGTGCCGGCCTCCGAAACCGCGCCCCTGCGGGGGGCGTGATGATCAATGCAGGCCCATGGTCGTCCGGCGGACGGGTTCCGGCGATCACCCGGAGCGGGTGGTCCGCCTTTCGCCCTCGGCTCGGACAAGGCGCGAATCGGCGCGGGCAGAGCAGCCCGGGGTGCGCGGCCCGCCGCGGTGCGTATCCACTCGGCGGTGCTCATCACCCTGACCTGCCGGTTGGTGCCGCTGTTGCTCGTGAGGAGCCCGTACAGGTGGGCCTCGCCGAGCTCGCGACGCTGACCGGGGCCTATGCGCCCGGATCCGTGTCGATCGTGACGGTGGACGGTTGTGGACCAGCCCGCCTCCGCGGCCCGACCGGAACGGTTTCCGGGCTGTTCCGGCCTGGCCGCTCAGGAGGTCGGGAGGTCAGGAGATCGTGAGATTCCCGAGGTACGACCGCACGTTGCGGCGTGTCTCGGCCACGCTGTCCCCGCCGAACTTTTCGGACACCGCGTCCGCCAGCACCAGCGCCACCATGGCCTCCGCCACGATGCCCGCGGCCGGTACGGCGCAGACGTCGGACCGTTGGTGGTGCGCGGGGGCCGCCTCGCCCGTCGAGACGTCGATCGTCGCCAGCGCGCGCGGAACCGTTGCGATCGGCTTCATCGCCGCCCGCACCCGCAGCAGTTCGCCCGTGGACATGCCGCCTTCGGTGCCGCCCGCGCGGCCGGTCGTACGCCGCACGCCGTCGGGGGTCCACACGATCTCGTCGTGCGCCTTCGACCCCGGTACCCGTGCCAGATCGAAACCGTCGCCGATCTCGACGCCCTTGATCGCCTGAATGCCCATCAACGCAGCCGCGAGCCGCGAGTCCAGCCGCCGGTCCCAGTGCGTGAACGAGCCGAGGCCCACCGGTACGTCGTACGCCAGCACCTCGACCACACCGCCGAGGGTGTCGCCGTCCCGGTGGGCCCGGTCGATCTCCGCGACCATCGCCTTCGACGTCTCCGCGTCCAGGCAGCGCACCGGATCGTGGTCCAGGCTGGCCTGGTCGGAAGGCTTGGGCAGCACACCGTACGGGGCTCTGGCCCCGGCCAGCTCCACCACGTGCGAGACGATTTCGATGCCGGTCGTCTGCCGCAGGTACGACCTGGCCACCGTGCCCAGCGCGACCCGCGCCGCGGTCTCCCGTGCGCTGGCCCGCTCGAGGACCGGACGGGCCTCGTCCAGGGCGTACTTCTGCATACCGGCGAGATCCGCGTGACCGGGGCGGGGACGGGTCAGCGGCGCGTTGCGCGCCAGCTGGGCCAGCTCCTGCGGGTCCACCGGATCGGCCGCCATCACCTTTTCCCACTTGGGCCATTCGGTGTTGCCCACCATGATCGCGACGGGGCCGCCCATGGTGAGGCCGTGGCGCACACCGCCGAGGAAGGTGACCTCGTCCTCCTCGAACTTCATCCGGGCGCCGCGCCCGTGACCGAGCCGGCGTCTGGCCAGGTCGGCCGCCACGCTCTCCGTGGTGATCGGCACTCCGGAGGGAAGTCCCTCGAGCGTCGCGACGAGCGCGCGCCCGTGTGATTCCCCCGCCGTCAGCCAGCGCAGCCTGCTCACGGGGTCTCCTTCGTCAGGGCACGCGCGCCGTACGGAGGGGTGTGAGCGGCCTCCGGCAGCGGGTTGCCCGCCGGTGGGGGCGAGGAGTTCTCGTCGAAGGGGGTGTGGGCGGAGGCGGCGCGGGTGGACACCCCCGTGTCCGTCCCGGACGCCGGGGTCTTCTCCTTCCGGCTGGCCGGCCGTGTGCCCAGGCGGATGCGGTCGAACTCGGCGGCACGGTCGGGGTTGGCGGCGCGCCACGCGGCGAAGGACCTGTCCCACGTGGTCCTGGCCCAGGCGCCGCGGTCGAGAGCCCGGTCGAGGGCCCGGTCGAGGGCCCCACGGGGCAGGACGGCGACCTCGTCGCCCCGCGCGTTCGGCCGCGGCCGGGCGAGGGTCGAGCGCATCGCGATGAACGACGGGCGCTCGGTCTCGGCCTTGGCGGCCTCGATCGCCGCGTACAGGGCGACCGCGTCGATGTCACCGTCCTTTCTGGGCCGCACGCGCTGGACGTGCCAGCCGTACGCCTCGTAGCGCTCGAGGACGGACTCGGAGACCGGCGTCTCGGAGTCACTCCCGTTCGAGGTGTGGTGGTCGTCCCACAACAGGATCAGGTTGCCGAGCTGCTGGTGCCCGGCCGTCGACGACGCCTCGACGCAGATGCCCTCCTCGAGGCAGCCGTCACCGGCGATGGCGTAGACGTAGTGGTCGAACGGCGAGGTCCCCGGGGCGGCCTCGGGGTCGAACATGCCGCGCTCGTAGCGGGCGGCCAGGGCCATGCCCACGGCATGCGCCACACCCCGGCCCAGCGGGAGGCCCGGGGTGGTCTCGCTGCCGGTCGCGTGCCCGCGCCCGCGCCCGCGCACGTCCCCGTGGTCGCGGTCCCCGTCGCCGTCGCCGTCGAAGTCGCGGTCGCGGGGGTGGAAAGCCTTCGGGTGGTCCGGCTTCAGGCCGAAAGCGGCCGGGTACAGCTGCATGCAGAGGGTCAGGGACGCGTGGCCCGCGGACAGGACGAGCCGGTCGCGCCCCGTCCAGCCGGGGTCCGCCGGGTCGTGGCGCATCACCTTGTGGAAGAGGGTGTACGCGGCCGGAGCGAGGCGCATCGCCGTACCGGTACCGGGCTTCCGTACGGTGCCGGCGGCCAGTCGGCGCACGGTGTCGACGGCCCGCTGGTCCTCTTCGGTCCACACGAACCGGGCGGGGACGGAAGTGAGCACGGGGCCCGTGCAGGTCATGTACGGGGCTGTGCGGGTCATGGGCAAAACGTCTCCCTAGCTCAGGATCGCGGACTCGGATCGCGCCCTACTGGTCCGCGGGGCGGGTGGGCAGACTCAGCCGACGGTGGATGTCGAGTGCGGCGGTGGACCGGTTGAGGGTGATGTAGTGCAGCCCCGGTGCGCCCTGGTCCAGGAGGTGTTGGGCCAGTGCGGTGGCGTGCTCGACGCCGACGCGGTGGGCCTCGTCGGGGTCGTGCCGGGCGGCGTGCAGACGGCGGGCCAGGTCCGGCGGGAACGTGGCGTCGCTCAGTTCGGCGAAGCGGCGGATCTGGTCGTACCGGGTGGCGGGCATGATCTCCGGGATGACCGGGGTGTCGCATCCGGCGGCATCCAGCCGGTCGCGCAGCCGGAAGTAGTCCTCCGCGCGGAAGAACATCTGGGTGATGGCGTAGTCGGCGCCCGCCCGGCATTTGGCGACGAAGTGCCGGATGTCGCTGTCCCAGTCGGGTGAGCGGGGATGGCGTTCGGGGAAGGCGGCGACCGCGATGCTGAAGTCGCCCAGCTCCCGTACCAGCCGGACCAGGTCCACCGCGTGGTCGAGACCGTCCGGGTGACGGGTCCACGGCCCCCGCGGGTCACCGGGCGGATCCCCTCGCAGGACGAGGACGTCGCGTACGCCCGCGTCGGCGTAGCGCCCGATGATCCGGCGGAGTTCGGCGACCGAGTGGCCGACCGAGGTGAGGTGGGCGACGGGGCGCAGGGTGGTGTGCTCCGCGATGCGCTGGGTGAGGTCGGTGGTCCGCTCGCGTGAGGACCCGCCCGCCCCGTACGTCACGGAGACGAAGGACGGGTCGACGGCCTCGACCCGGCGCAGGGCCTGCCACAGGACGCGTTCGCCCTGGTCCGTCTTGGGCGGGAAGAACTCGAAGGAGTACGAACGGTGGCCGGCCGCGATGAGAGCGGCCGGGCCCGGGCTCGTGCGGGGCAGCGTGAGGGTGCTCACCGGTGTGCCTCGCCGTCTGCGGAACCCGCGAACCGCACGGCCGTCGCGGCTGACCCCACCGGTTCCACGGACGCGGATGCGGACGCCACCGCGGTGGGGGTGCTGTCCTGCGTGTCCGGCACGCCCGGCACGCCCGGCACGTACGTCCCGTAGGTGGTGCGGAGCAGTCCCTCCACCGCCTCCGGCGTGGTGTCGTACGTCTGCGTGCCCACGGCCGACAGGGCGAGCGAGGCCATCACCGAACCCGTCTGCGCACAGCGCACGGGGGTGTCTCCCGCGGCGAGGGCGGCCAGGTAGCCGGCCCGGAAGGCGTCGCCGACGCCGGTCGGGTCGACGACGGAGTCCGTGGGGACGGCGGAGACGTCCAGCGCCGGGCTGCCCGCCTGTTCGATGCGGCTGCCCTTCTCGCCGAGCGTGGTGATCCACGTGCCGACCCGCCGCAGCACCTCGGTATGGGTCCAGCCGGTCTTGCGCAGGAGCAGTTCGTGCTCGTACTCGTTGGTGAACAACAGCCGCGCCCCGTCCGCGAGTTCCCGGATCTCCGGGCCTTCGAGACGGGCCAGTTGCTGGGCCGGGTCGGCCGCGTAGGGGATCTTGAGGGCACGGCAGGCACGGGTGTGGCGGAGCATCGCCGCCGGGGCGTCGGCCCCGATCAGGACCAGGTCCGCTCTGCCGCACCGGTCCATCACGTCGACGAGGTCGATGTCGGCCGCCTCCGCCATCGCGCCCGCGTAGAAGGAGGCGAGCTGGTTGCCGTCCGGGTCGGTGGTGCACAGGAAACGGGCCGTGTGCCGGGTGGCGGAGGCGTGCACCGCCGAGATGCGCACGCCCAGTTCGGCGAGCCGTCGGCCGTAGTCCTGGAAGTCCTGGCCGACGGCCGCTACGAGCAGCGGACGGTGGCCGAGCCGGGCCAGGCCGTAGGCGATGTTGGCGGCGACGCCGCCGTCCCGGATCTCCAGGGTGTCGACGAGGAAGGACAGAGAGATCCGGTCGAGCTTGTCGGCCAGGAGTTGGTCGCTGATGCGTCCGGGAAAGGTCATGAGGTGGTCGGTGGCGACCGATCCGGTGACGGCGATGCGCACGTCAGACCCCCGCTATGGCGCGCAGGGCGTCGACGCGGTCGGTGCGTTCCCAGGTGAAGTCGGGGAGTTCGCGGCCGAAGTGGCCGTAGGCGGCGGTCTGGGCGTAGATGGGGCGCAGGAGGTCGAGGTCGCGGATGATCGCGGCCGGGCGGAGGTCGAAGACCTGGCCGATGGCGTGTTCGATGGCGCTGACGTCGACTTTGTGGGTGCCGAAGGTTTCGACGAAGAGGCCTACGGGTTCGGCTTTGCCGATGGCGTAGGCGACCTGGACCTCGCAGCGTGAGGCGAGGCCGGCGGCGACGACGTTCTTGGCGACCCAGCGCATGGCGTAGGC
>NZ_JBSGWY010000039.1:0-20054 GCF_053609145.1 Streptomyces sp. NPDC054961
GTAGTTGTCCTCCTGCTCGTAGCGGTAGGTCACCAGGTTCTGGTGCGGGTCCACGACGTAGTCGAGGTTCCACTGCCAGCCCAGCTGCTGCCACGAACCGTTGCCAGGGGTGTCAGCGCCCAGGCACTTGTCCTGACCGCTGTTGAAGTACACCGGGACCGTCGAAACCGACTTGGCTTCGGGGTCCGTACCGTCACCGCCCGGGAGACGGTTGGCGCCGAAGTAGTACTGGGTGCCGTCGGTCGTGGTGACCTTGAAACCCTCACCCTTCCACGCAGCGTTGCGCTGCCCGGTCAGACGCTCGATCTTCGTGCCGTCCTCACCCTGCAGGTGATAGACACACGTCGCGTCGTCCCGGACGATCTGACCCGCGTGACCCGCCAGACTCAACGACAGGATGTCACCCGCCCAGCACTCGTCACCCGACTCCGCGATCCCCGCATCCTTACAGCCCTTGTAAGAACGCGAGATCGAACCCGGACTCCAGTCCCAGCCCTCACCAAAACCCGACGCCTGCGCGTTCGTCGACGCCGTACGGCCATCGATCGAAGACGAGTCGTAGGCCAGGCCCACATCCGGCCCGGCGCCCGCGATCGACGACGGGACCTCCACCGTGTAGCCATAAGTGAAGTTCGCCGCGTTCGAACCCGCCTGCCAAGAAGCGGAAGGAAGCAACGGGGTCGCGGTGAAGTCACCCGACGCACCCGACGGACCCGGCTCGACCGCAAGCGCCACCGCCTGCGGCGCCATCACCTGCGGAGCCGACGCAAGCGCCGACTTCGTACCCGAGGGCGACTTCAAGCTGCTCGCGGCCGGAGCCGCCGACTTGGGCGGGTCGATCTCGGCTACCAGCCGGCCCGACGCATCCCGATGCGAGGCAACCGGGGTACGGGCCGTGCAACCCGCGGCACCGGGTGTCGTCAGGGCGCAGCCCGGAAGCTGCACCACGCGTGCGCGGTCGCCCCAGTTCGCACCGGCGGTCTTCGACCACGCCGACACGTCGAAACCGACCTGCACCTTGCCCGAAGCAGCAGAACCCGCGGCGTCGGTGAGGGCGACGAGCGCACCCTCGACACCCGCCGCACGCGTCTTCGCCTCGTCCTTCACCTCCACCCGCAGCGAACCCTCACCGGAACCGCTGCTACCGGAAGGGGCGATCGCGAGTTCGGAAAGCTTCGTGGAAGCCTTTGAGCCTGACCGAGCGGACAGCCAGACCGGCAGCTCACCGGCCCGAACAGCCTTTGCATCAGCGACAGTTGTGAATTCGCTAGTAGAAACAAGTGGAACGGTTGCGGAGCCGGCGGGAGCCTTGGCCTTCGCGTCCAGTGACCACGGCTTGCTCGCGGGCGCTTTCGCGCCGGTGGGCTTGGCATTGGAGCCCTTGACGGGCTTGGTCTGCGGGAGCGCCGTCTTCGGCGGCACCCACACCTTCGGCGGCTTCGCCGCCGCTTCGGCCGCGGGCAAGCCCAGGCCGGAGATGAGCACCGCTAGCACGGCGACCATCGCTACACGTGGCCGTTTCGCGCGCACGCGCGAAAACGAGCCACCCTGACGAGACAACAAAATCCCCCCACAGGGAAAGAGGTGGAGCGGTCCGGCCCCGGTCGGGTCCAGATCCAGCGCACCTTAAGGAGAGGAAGATCGCCGCGTACAGACTTTCCTTAACATCCGCTTACATGATCAATGTCACCTGGTGGGCAATCTGATGCTTCGTAGTGCTTACCGGACATACAGAACCTAGAAAATGTTGACGTATTTGCGATTAGCAAGGATCGTGCGCGTGACCTTCGTTCACCAACGCACATAGCGAGGACCTCTGTCCATGAGGCCAACTTCTTCATCTCACCCCGGGCCGGGGTTCCTCCGTCGGCGACGGGCATCCGCGGCTGCGATGCTGCCCGTAGTCGGCGCGGCGGTGTTGTCGCTCGGAGCCGGGCTTCTCACCGCCCCGAACGCCTTCGCCTCGAACGGGCCGGCCAGCCACGACTGGCCTGCCCCCACCCGCAGGCCTGAGCTCACTGCCGAGCAGAAGGCCGTCGAGGCCGCGCTGGCTCAGGCTAAGAGCATGGGCAAGCGGGTGGCCGTTGACCACTTGGCGACCGGCAACTCGCAGACATTCGCCAACCCCGGCGGCACGCTCACGGTGGATGCGGCCTCGGCTCCGGAGCGGGTGAAGCAGAAGGACGGGGCCTGGCGGGCGATCGACACCACGCTGCAGGTCAACGCCGACGGCACCATATCCCCGGCTGTGGTCCCCTCCCCCCTGAGCCTTTCCGGTGGCGGAACCGGCCCGATGGCGACGATGACCACGGGCGATGGAAAGAAGCTGGCCGTCAAGGCGCCCTTCACGCTGCCCAAGCCCACGCTCGACGGCAACGACGCGCTCTACAAGAACGTCCTGCCCGATGTCGACCTGCGCCTGACCGCCACCCAGCTCGGCGGCTGGAGCCAGGTCCTGATCGTCCACACCGCCCAGGCGGCCGCCAACCCGGCCCTGGCGAAGATCCGCCTCGACGTCGACGCCCAAGGTCTCACCACCTCCGCCGACGCCGCCGGAAACATCTCCTTCAAGGACGCCCAGGGCAAGGTCCGTTTCACCAGCCCCACCTCCTTCATGTGGGACTCGGCGACGGCGGCCGCCCCTCAGGCGGCGGTTCCGCAGAGCGGCGCGAAGAGCAGCAAGTCCGCTGGCGTGAGCGGTGCGGACACCGCCCCACAGGCAGATCCCGCTGTCCCCGCCGCTGACGCGGCCCTCACCTCCAGCGCCGACGGCCCCGGTGGCGGCGCCAACGTGAAGCCGATCGGCATCAAGGCCGACGCCACGGGTATCGAGCTGACCCCCGATGCCTCCGTTCTCGGCCAGGGCACCGGCCCGTGGTACATCGACCCCGGGGTCAGCCCCGCCGTGGACAACACCAACCAGGCCTGGTCGCAGGTCCAGGAGGCGTACCCGGACACCAATGAGTTCAACGGGACCTCGAACGGCCAGAACACCCCGGCCTCGGGCTACTGCGGTTACTCGACGTGTACGAGGAAGGGGCGTGAGCGGGCCTACTTCCAGATCGGCATCAACTCCGCCATCTACGGCACCGAGGTCCTTGACGCGCGCTTCTACGCCACCGTCGTCTCTTCCTCCAGCCCCAGCACGGCCACTCCGATGGGCCTGTACCTCACGCCGTCGGGGATCAGCAGCCCTACGAGCTGGGACAGGCAGCCCTGCGACAAGAACTCGCGCATGGGCGGCTGCACCAAGATCGGTGGCGCCACGATCTCAGGCACAGGTGAGATCCAGTACGACGTCACCGCGCAGATGAGGACCCACGCCTCCAACCGGTCCTCGACCATCACCTTCGGCCTCGCGCCGGACGACGAGTACAACATGTACTACCGGCAGCGGTTCAGCAACGCCCCCCACATCGTGGTCACCTACGACACCGCCCCCAGCATCTGGAACCCGCGGACCAGCCCCACCCCCGGCTTCGCCGACGCGGGCGCCTATTCCGTCTGCACGACCCCCGGTGTGGCCAAGCCCTGGGACAACCCGGGCTGGATCGGCGCGAACACCAGCGTCATCCTCCGCTCTGCCACCAACTCGACATCCGGCCGCCTGCTCCAGACGACTTTCCAGGTCTGGGACGACGATGCCGCCGGTGCCACCACGTGGCACCAGACCGGATGGAACGGCTCCTCCGGCGACGCAGCCATCGATATCGGCGCGACGATTGACGGCCACCAGTACGGCTGGACCTCCCGCACCACGGACGGGACCCTGACCAGCCCCGAGACCAGCTGGTGCTTCTTCCGCGTCGACCGGACCCCACCGTCCGCATCGGTCGCCTCGACCGACTTCCCGCTCTCCGGCACCACCGGCGGTCACCCCAAACGTGTGGGCGAGGAGGGCACCTTCACGCTCGCCGGAGCGGACAACCTTCCGCTCGGCGCCGGCGCCGGCACCCGTAGCTCCGGCCTGGCCTGCGCCCGCTGGACCACGGACCCGGTCAAGGCGGCTTCCGACTGGAACTGCACGGACTCCGACCCGCAGATCATCAAGACCTTCACCGACGGCAAGGCGACCGTCAAGTACACCCCGCGGGCCTGGGGCACGAACTACCTCTACCTCCAGACGCAGGACAACGCGGGCAACATGTCCCAGCCCGTCGTCCACAGCTTCTACGTCCCGTCGAACCCGAACAGCCCGGCCCCGATCTTCGGCGACATCAACGGTGACAAGAAGGCCGACGTCGTCCTCGCCGACTCCGCCGGCAACATCCGCCAGATCAACGGCGGCGCCGACCCCGCCGCCTCCGCCGTCGCCCTCGCCCGCTCCAGCGTGAGCGGCAACGGCTGGAACGGCATCCAGCTCACCCACCGCGGCAATCTCAACGACAAGCTCGTCGACGACCTCCTCGCCCACGAACCCGGCAAGCCCAAGCTCTACATCTTCACCAACAACGGCACCGGACTCGTCGACAGCCAAACCCCCACCAGCGTGCCCAAGCCCACCAGCTGCGCCACCCCGGACTTCACCACCATCGCCTGCCCCGACTACGGCTTCGGCGGCGACTGGTCCAAGGTCACCCAGATCGCCGCCTACGGCTCCGTCACCGGCGACAGCATCCCTGGGAGTCCCAACTCCCTCCCGCAGACCTCCCTCCTCTGGGTGGAGAACGGACGCTTGTGGCTGGCCCTGCCCAAGATCGAGCCCAACCAGCTCGACTCCCCGGCGATCCTGATCTCCGCCAACGACACCAAGTGGGACTCCTACGAGCTCCTCACCCCGGGCCGCGCCCAGGGCACCAACTTCCCCACCCTGTGGGCCCGCAACAAGACCGACGGCGGCACCCTCCACGCCTTCAGCATCAAGGGCACCGCTGACGCCCCGGACCTCACCGGCTTCACCGACCCGGCCGCCGGCCTCATCACCGGCAAGATCGACCCGGCCCGCTACCCGCGCGTCGGCTCCGACGGCGACCTCGACGGCGACAAGATCCCCGACCTCTGGGCCGTCGACAAGGACCAGCAGCTCGTCTCCTTCAACGGCCTCGGCACCGCACCCAACGGCACCTCGGTCCTCTACCCCACCGTCACCGGCATCGCCCCCGCCTTCACCCTCCAGGGCAGCCTCAACACCCCCACCTACCAGTGGAAGCTGAACACCGGGACCGCCACGACCACCCCCAGCGCCGGCGGCAACAAGAACCCCGCCACCACCACCGGCATCACCTACCCCGCCGCCGAGGCCATCGAGGGCCGCAGCACCTCCTACGCCGCGTTCAACGGCGCCGGGTCCACCATCACCACCACCGGCCCGGGAATCGACACCCGCAAGGACTTCACCATCACCACCTGGGCCAAACACGGGTCGACCAACCCGGGCCCCACGACCAGCATGGTCGTCAGTCAGGACGGCACCCAGAACAGCTCCTTCATGATCTACGGCGACAAGAACACCGGTCAGTGGAGCTTCGCCATGGCCAACGCCCAGGGCGGCGGCTGGCCCTATGACTACACCGCAGTGGCCAACGAGGCCGCCCGGTGGACCCCTGACGCCTGGACCCGCCTGACCGCCGTCTACAAGGCCGACAGCGGTCTGATGAGCCTCTACGTCAACGGTGTTCTCGCCGGCACCGGTCACCACGCGGCGGCCACCGGCCCCGCTCCCAGCGGTCCGATCGTCTTCGGCCGGTACAAGGTCGGCGGAGTCAACTCCGACGTCCTGAACGGCGGCGTCAGCAACTTCGCCGCCTACAACTACGCCGCCGCCCCCACCGCACCCGCCACCGCGGGCCGCATCGCGCTCACAGCGGCACCGGGCACCCCGGGCATCTGCGTGGACAACGACCACTCCGGCACCCAGGACGGCAACAAGATCCAAATTACGGGCTGCAACGGTACCGGCGCGCAGGACTTCGAGGTCCGGGCCGACGGAACCCTCCGGGTCCAGGGCGGATGCGTCAACGCGACCAACGCGGGGACCATCAACACCACCCTGCTCGAGCTGCGGACCTGCGGCGGAACTCCCGCGCAGCAGTTCCTGCCCCGCGCCGACGGTTCCCTCTACAACCCGGCCTCCGGCCGCTGCATCGACGTCGGCAACTTCGACCTCACCCCGGGCCGCCAGCTGTGGCTGTTCGACTGCAACGGCTCCGACGCCCAGCGCTGGACCATCACGGCCCTGGGCACCGCGCCCCTGCCCCTGCCGAGCCTCGACGCGGCCCCCTGACCCACCGGTAGCACCAAGAGCACCGCTACCACGACAGCATGACGACGGCCGTCCCTCCCACCCGGGAGAGGCGGCCGTCGCCGTAGAACCCCGGGGACCGCACGGCAGAGCGGCCGGCCCCCGTCTCAGTCCCCCGGCGGGCGCATGCGGAAGTTGTACTGCGTCGGCAGCGGGCGGTCCGTGAGGGTGGACCAGACCTGCGAGAGGATCTCCTCGCCCTCCCGGAGGTCGGCCAGCTCGAAGTCCTCCTCGAACACCCGTCGGGCCGCCACGACATGGCCCTCCGCCGCCAGCAGCCGGGCCGCCGCCAGGCGGAACCGGCCCTCGTCGCGCAGGGCGGGCCGGAGCCGGTCCCAGACCGCGCGGGCCCGTGCCGGGCGGCCGGCCGCCAGGAGGGCCCCCATCGCCTCGCGGCCCAGCGCCGACTCGGCGGCCAGCCAGGCCGCCCCGCCCCGGCTCTCCTGGGCCAGGTCCTCGAAGGCCTCCGCGTACCGGCGGGCCGCCCGCTCCGGGTCCCCGGCGAGGCCGTCCGCCACCGCCATGCACCTCAGCAGCGGCCACTGCGAGGGCGCCAGCGCCAGCCCGCGCTCCCAGCTGCGCACCGCCTGGGCGATGTCCCCGGCGTGCCACTGCGCGACCCCGAGGTGGTACTCGGTCAGCGGGTCCGCCCGCGCCGTCTCCAGCATGTCCCGCCAGTGCGGGGCGACCAGGCTCGGGCCGGGCGGCGCCACCCGGCGCGGAGCGGGGAAGACCCCGGTGCGCCACAGCTCCAGCCACGGCTCCTGCTCCTCGCCGAGCGTGTCCTCGCCGAACGGGGTGCCGGGCAGCTTGTGGCCCCCGCACACCACCTCCAGCGCGCCCCAGCCGGAGCCAGCCGCCAGCCGCTCCCCCGGCTCGGTGTCGGCGCACGCGCGCCACGCCGCGTAGGCCGCGTCCACGGCCGCGCCGGGCAGCGCCGACTCCAGCGCCGTCCCGGCCGCGCCGCGCGCCGCCGCCCAGTCCTCCCCGTGCACGGCCGCCGGATCCGCGGACAGCGCCCCGTAGGCCTCCAGCCAGCTGTACTCCGCTCCGGCCTCGAGCCGTACGTGCTCCAGCTGGGTCCGGGCCAGCCCGGCCTGGATCTCCGCGTACCCGCCCGTGCCCGGTTCCGTCAGCCAATCCTGCCAGCGCCTGCCGCCCTCGCCCGCACCCCAGACGAAGAGCTTGCGGCCGCGCAGCCGGGCCGTCGACGTCTGTACGAGGCCCTGCCCGTCGGCGTCGAGGGAGGCGATCCAGGGCCGGTGCCCCTCCTGGACCTCGTAGAAGAAGTCGGCCGGGTAGGTGCTGTTCAGCGGGTACGTGCGGTCCGTGCCCTCCCACGCGGGCACGGGGACGCTCCGCAGGGACCGCTCGTACCCGAAGTGCCAGGCCTCGTCGGCCGGGGCCAGGACGCGGGTGCCCGGGCCTTCGGGAACGGCGATGTTGGACCACCAGTACACGGGCGCGGGGCGCTCGTGCGGATTGCGCACGCGGACGCCGACGTAGAGGAACTCCGAGTCCCCGGGGAGCCAGAGGTCCACCTGGAACGGCAGGTCGCGCAGCCGCTCCCACTCCCACAGCCGCACCATCACTCCCCCGTCGGGCGCCGGTACGAGAGCCGCGTGCAGCGGGGCGCAGGACAGGGTGGTGTGGCCGGTGGCGCCGAGGTTCCACTCGATGCCGCCGGAGAACCAGGCACCGTTGAGGGCGAAGTTGGCGGGCTGGAACACCGGGTTGCGGTACAGCAGTTCGCGTCCGGTGGGGACGTGGACGAGCGAGTGGACCCGGCCACCGAGTCCGGGCAGGACGGTGACGCGCAGGTGCGCGTTCTCGATGACGACGGTCTCGAAGTCCCGCTCCGACCGCTGCCGCCGGTACCCGTCCCGGATCCGGACGGGCAGCAGTGAGCGCAGGGGCTCGTACCCGATCTGACGGGCCATGTCGCGCGGCAGGCCCGCGCGCGAACGCTCGTCGAGCACGTGCACGCCGTCCGGCGCGCGGAGGGCGGGCAGCGGGTTCTCGGGTCCCAACGGGGCGGCGGGGAGGGTGAGTACGGAGCGGCTGACGGTGGTGGCCATGGAGAAATGGAACACGCCACGGCGGCCGGTGCACAGGGATTCGCCGGATCACCACCGGTCAGGATTACGCAAAGCCCGTCGTGGCGCGGGCCGGTGGCCGCGCACACGAGCGAGGAGCACGCTCGGCACACCGGCCACGCGGACCTGCTGCGCGAGCGCGACGACGGCGCGATCGGGTCTGGGGCGGGCGCACCCGCCCACCCCCGGAGCCGCTCCTACGCGAACGTCCCGGCCACCAGGTCCGCGAGCAGGGCTCCCGCCCGTCCCTCCGGGTCCAGATCCGGGTCGTACGTGGTGACGTCGAGGCCCACGCAGCGCGGCGAGCTGATCAAGACGCCGAGGAGTTCCGCGAGTTCGTCCGGGATCAGCCCACCGGGGTCCGGACTGTCGACGGCCGGCATCACCGACGGGTCCAGGGCGTCGGCGTCCAGATGGACCCAGAATCCGGCGGTGGCCGGCGGCTGCAGCCCGGTCAGGGCCGTGCGCGCCACCGGCCCGGCGCCCCGGTCGCGGATCGCCGCGACGGTGGCGGCGAAGATCCCGGCGGCGCGCAGCTCGACGAGGTCCGGGTCCCCGTCGCGCAGCCCGAAGAGCCGTACGTCCTCGTCGCGGACGTAGGGCGCCAGCCCCTCCAGGTTCGCCAGGGCGGCCTGGCCGCGCCCGGTGGCGAGGGCCGGTTCCTCACCGCCCGCCGCCCCGACGGGCCCGTTCACGGCCTCGTTGCCGGGGTGGCGGAAGTCGGCGGAGCCGTCGATCGCGGCGATCCCGTAGCGCCCGAGGCGGCGCATGGCGAGCGCGGCGCCCAGCTGGATGGAGCGGTCGCCGCCGAGCACGACGGGGAACTCCCCGTCCCGCAGGTGACGTTCGATGCGGTCGGCGAGGGTGACGGTGTACGCGGCGAGGGGCCCGGCGTGGAACACGCCGTCGCCCTCCTTCCAGTCGCCCGGGTCGTAGCGCGGCGGGACGACGACTCCGCCCTCGCGCGCGCCGAGCCGGGCGAGGAGGCCCTGTTCCCGCAGGGCGCCGGCCAGTTTGTAGACGCCCGGTACGGAGCCCGGTGCGGGCGGCCGGAGCCCGAGGTTGGACGGCGCGTCGAGGAGCACGAGGGTTCGCATGGTCTCATCCTGTGTGATGCCGGGCCGCGGGACGAGGCATTTCGGCCGTGATCGCCCAGCGTTCGTGGTCCCGCCAGGCCCCGTCGACGTGGAGGAAGTCAGGCGAGAGTCCCTCCAGGCGGAACCCGCGCCCGCGCACGAGGGCGCTCGAGGAGGTGTTCGCGGGCTGGATGTTGGCCTCGAGCCGGTGCAGGTCCAGCCCGTCCTCGGCGAAGGCGTGGCCGATGACCAGATCGAGCCCCTCGCCGAGCAGCCCGCGCCCCGCCGCGTGCGCGAAGGCCCCGTACCCGAGGGCCCCGCACCGGAAGGCGCCGCGCACGATGTCGTTGACGTTGACGAACCCGGCGATGGCCCCGCTGTTGCGTTCACAGACCAGGAACCCGGCCCTGCGGCCGTCGGCCTCCTGTGCGAGCCGGGCCGCGTAGGGCTCGTACTCCTTGATCGTGGCGGGCGGGAACAGCCACGGCCGGTGCAGCTCGCGGCTCTCGTGCACCCGGGCGGTGAACTCGGGTCCGTCGGCGGTCCGGAAGGGGCGCAGGCCGACCCGCTCCCCTTCCGCGAGGTACGTGGGATAAGCCATCGCCCCAGGCTAGTGCCGCGTGGCAGGATCTCCGGGTGATCATCACCCCGAACACCGAAGAACTCCTCCTCGCGGCCGCGCACAACAACGCCGCGTGGTGCGCCGCGGTCAGCCGCGACGGCGAGTTCACCGCAGAGGCGTGGGTCAGCGCGCGCCGGACCCCGCTCTACTACCCGGACGCCGTGGCCCTCACCCGGGACACCGACGCGGCCGCGCTCGTCGCCGGGATCGACACCGCCTCGCCGGGTGCCTCGGTCAAGGACAGCTTCGCCGCGCTCGATCTGGCTCCGGCCGGTTTCGAGGTGCTCTTCGGAGCCCAGTGGATCCACCGCCCGGCGGGCGCTCCCCCCGCGGCCCCGGCTCTGGAGTGGGCCCCCGTCGCCGGTCCCGCGGAGCTGGACGCGTGGGAGAGGGCCTGGGACGGCGAGAAGAGCACCGGCCTGTTCCCTCCGGGCCTCCTGACCGACCACGACGGGGACATCGCCTTCCTCGCGGGCCGGGACGCCGAGGGGCGGATCCTCGCCGGGGCCGCCGCCAACCGCACCGGGGAGGTCGTCGGCGTCTCCAACGTGTTCTCCGTCGACGGGACCCCGGACGAGGAGGCCTGGGCGGGCGCGCTGGCCCTGGTCTCCTCGCTCTGGCCCGGCCTCACGGTCGTCGGCTACGAGTCCGGCGACGACCTCGACACGGCGCTGCGCCAGGGCTTCACCGCCATCGGCCCGCTCCGCGTCTGGGTCCACACCGGCTGAGCGTCACGGCTCCAGGGGGAGCAACGGCACGTCCGGGCGCTCGAACCCGAACACCTGCGCGTACAGGGACAGTTCCGCTTCCAGCGCCCGGACCATGGTGTCCGCCCGCCGGAAACCGTGCCCCTCTCCCTCGAAGGCCACGTAGGCGTGCGGTACCGACCGTCCGCGCATCGCGGCGAGCAGCCGCTGCGCCTGCGCCGGCGGGCAGACCGGGTCGTCCAGGCCCTGGAGCAGGACGAACGGTGCGGTGATGCGGTCGGCGCGGGCCACCGGGGAGCGCTCACGGCTGCGCAGCGCCAGGGTCTGCGGCGGTCCGGCGAGGCCGTCGACGTAGCGGGACTCCAGGTCGTGGGTCTCCTCGGCGAAGCCGAGCAGCTCCAGCACCGGGTAGATGACCGCGGCGCAGGCGTAGAGGTCGGTGGCGGCCAGTGAGGCCGCCGCCGTCCAGCCGCCCGCGCTGGCGCCGCGGATCGCGAGCCGGTCCCGGTCGGCGGTGCCCTCGGCGGCCAGTCCGCGCGCCACAGCCGCGCAGTCCTCGACGTCGACGACGCCCCACTGCTCGCGCAGCCGCTCCCGGTAGGCGCGTCCGTAGCCGGTGGATCCGCCGTAGTTGACCTCGACGACGCCGATGCCCCGCGAGGTGAAGTAGGCGATGTTCAGGTCGAGTACGGGTGGCACGTGGTCGGTGGGACCGCCGTGCGCCCACACCACGTACGGGGGGAGCTCGTCGGCCCGTGCCCGCAGGACGGGGTGGTGCGGCGGGTAGACGTGGGCGTGGATCAGGCGGCCGCCCTGACCGTGGAAGGTCCTGCTCTGCGGCTCGGGGTAGTAGGCCGGGTCGGCCCGCCCGACGCGGTCCGCGCGGTCCGCCCCGGCCCTGTGGTCCGCTCCGGCCCTGCGGTCCGTCGCGGCCTCGGCGTCCGTCCCCGAGGGGCCGCGGCCGCCCACCGGCCGGGCGTGTCCGGTGACGGTGTCCAGCTCCACCACCTCGTAGGCGCTGCGGGGGCTGGCCGCGACCCCGTAGACCCGGCTGCCGATGACGGCGAGCGTGGGCTGCCAGGCCGTCCACGGCCCGGCGGCGTCCACCAGGTCCCCGCTCTCCGGGTCGAGCACGCCGAGCACCGAGGAGCCCTGGCCGTGCAGGACGGCGACGAGCCCTCCCCCGGAGCCCCCGGCCTGCGGGGCGCCCCCGGGGAGCGCGGCGATCCACCGCAGCCCGGGCTTCCAGAGCGGCCCGCCGAACTCCTCTTCCCGGTGGCACAGGTTGACGGCCCATCCGGTCTGCGGGTCCACCCGGTACGGGTTCCACCAGCCACCCCGGTCGCTCACCGCGAGGAGGCTCCCGTCGGAGGCCCACTCGATCTGCGCGACGGCCTCGTCGGGTCCACCGAGTACGGTCCGCGGCCGCGCGAGCCGGCCGTCCTCGGTGACCTCGGCCAGCCTGAGCTCCGTGCCGTCCCACGGCATCCGCGGGTGATCCCACACCAGCCAGGCCGCCTGCCGTCCGTCCGGGGAGAGCCGGGGGCCGGTGGTGAAGCGGTACCGGTCGTCGGTCAGCTCCCGCACCCGCGACCGGTCCTCGGCGGCGGACCCGTCCAGGGGTACGGCGGCCAGGACGCGGCGCACATCGGTCGGTCCGGGCCCGGTGAACTCCTCCAGTACGCACCAGACCTCGTCGCCGCGCAGCACGGGGTCGGCCCAGCGCAGCCCGCCGCCGACCGCCGAGACGGGGGTCAGCGGGCGGGGGCCGGAGCCGCCGGGTCCGCGGTGGCCGTCCCCGCCGCCGTGGCCGCCCGGTCCGCCCCCTCCCTCCGGCGCGTCCGGCGCGTCCGGCGCGTAGGCGTACAGCCGCTGGTCGGCGAAGTGCACGAACACCACCAGCGGCCCCCCGGCGGGCCGGACGGTGCCGGCCCAGGGCAGGCCGCCGTACTCGGTGACCCGGCTGCGGACGTTCCAGGGCGCGGGCAGCACGGAGGTCACGGGTCCGCCGCCGGCCGGCCGGCGGACCAGGGTGCGGCGGCCGCCTTCGGCAGGCCGGGGCTCGGTCCACCACACCTCGGGGCCGACGGCGCCCACGTACTCGGGCCGCCCGTCGAGGGAGGCGGCGAGCGCCGCGTCGATGGGCGAGGGCCAGCTGCCGTAGGGGGCCGTCCGGACCTCCATCACAGGGTGCGCAGCGCGTGGTCGAGGACGCGCACGCCGAAGTGCAGGGCGTCGACGGGGACCCGCTCGTCCACGCCGTGGAAGAGGGACCAGTAGTCGAAGCCGGGCGGCAGCTTGAGCGGGGAGAACCCGTATCCGGTGATGCCGAGGCGGGAGAACTGCTTGGCGTCGGTGCCGCCCGCCATGCAGAAGGGGACCACGTGCCCTTCCGGGTCGAACTTCTCGACGGACTCGCGCAGGACCGCGTACGTCCGCCCGTCCACGGGGGCTTCGAGGGCCACCTCGCGGTGGTGGAACTCCCACCGCACGTCGGGGCCGGTGAGCGCGTCGAGGGTGGCGGCGAACTCCTCCTCGCCACCGGGCAGGATGCGCCCGTCCACGTAGGCGGTGGCGGTGCCGGGAACGACGTTGAGCTTGTAACCGGCCTGCAGCATGGTCGGGTTGGCGCTGTTGCGGACGGTCGCCTCGACGAGGGCGGCGGCCGGGCCGAGCGAGCGCAGGACCCCGTCGAGGTCGAAGCCGGGGGCGCGGGGGTCCACCGACATCCCCTGGAGGGCGGCCAGTTCGGTGAGGCAGGCGGTCACGGTGTCGGTGAGGCGGACCGGCCACCGGTGCTCGCCGATCCGGGCCACGGCCGCGGCGAGCCGGCTGACGGCGTTGGCCCGGTTGGGCTTGGATCCGTGTCCGACGGTGCCGGTCGCCGTCAACTTCAGCCAGGCGGTGCCGCGTTCACCGGCGGCGATCGGATAGAGGGACTGGTCCGGCCCCGTGTGCACGGTGAAGGCTCCGGACTCGCCGATGCCTTCGGTACAGCCTTCGAAGAGGTGCGGGTGGTGGTCGGCGAGGAAGCCGGACCCGTCGACCGCGCTGTCCTCCTCGTCGGCGGTGTAGGCGATGACGATGTCCCGGCGCGGTCGCACACCGGCCCGCGCCCAGGCCCGTACGACGGCCAGCACCATCGCGTCCGTGTTCTTCATGTCGACGGCGCCGCGGCCCCAGACCACCCCGTCCCGGATCTCTCCCGAGAAGGGGTCCACGGTCCAGTCGGCGGCCTCGGCGGGGACCACGTCGAGGTGGCCGTGGACCAGGAGGGCGGGGGCCGCGGGGTCGGTGCCCGCGATCCGGGCCACCACGTTGGTGCGGCCGGGCGTCCGCTCCAGCAGCTTCGGCTCGAGGCCGACGGCCGCCAGCCGCTCGGCGACGTACTCGGCGGCGGGACGCTCCCGGCAGTCGCCGCCGCCGCGGTTGGTGGTGTCGATCCGGATCAGCCCGGAGGTGAACTCGACGACCTCCTCGAGCGCCGTCGGGTCGACCGGGGACTCCAGGACCGAGCCGGGACTGGGGTCGGACATGTCATCCATACTGCTCCTCCACCGCTGCCGAGACGATCGTCGTGACCGCCTTGAAGGTCCGGATCCCCTCGTACATGGTCGCGCTGGTGTACACGACCTTGCGCTCGCCCGACGGGGCGACGCCGGGAACCACCGTGGCGGCCATCGCCAGGTGTGCGGCGTCGAACTCCACCTCTACCGTGAACGGCCCCGCGCGTAACGGTTCGTGACGGACCGCCAGCCCCGCGGCGGCCTTGGCGGCGGCCCGGATGTCCGCGGCCGTGCGGGTGGGGGTGCGGCACACGGCGGCGTAGCGCGAGACGTGGTCCTTGACGGCGACGGTCATCGCGTCCGGGGCGTAGCCGGCGGCGTCGACGCAGGTCAGGTCGTCTCCGGTGACGAGGACGACCGGGACCCCGTACTCGGCGACCACGTGGGCGTTGAGGACCCCCTCGCTCGCCCGGGTCCCGTTCAGCCAGACGCCGGTGATGGAGTTGGCGAGGTAGGTGTGGGCGAGGACCCCTTCCGCGCCGGCGCCCGTGTGGTAGCCGACGAAGGCGATGCCGTCCACGTCCCCGTGCTGGACGCCTTCGACCATGGAGAGGGACTTGTGCCGGCCGGTGAGCATCTCGACGCGCTCGTCGAGCTGCTCCAGCAGCAGGTTGCGCATGGTCCAGTGGGCCTCGTTGACGAGGACCTGGTCGGCGCCGCCGTCGTAGAAGCCGAGTGCGGCGGCGTTCACATCGGAGGTGAACATCGACCGGCAGCGTTCCCACTGAGGCGTCCCGGGCAGCACGTCGGCAGGCCAGGTGACGCCGGTGGCGCCTTCCATGTCGGCGGAGATGAGGATCTTCATCGGGCCCCCGGGCGGTAGGTAGCGCTCAGGCCCCCACCCTAACCGCCCGGACCCCACGGGTCCCGGGGCCACGCCAGAGCGCTCCGCTGCCGCGCCGGGCCGGGTCCACGACCCCGGTCCGCTCCCGGTTCGGCCCCGCTCGCCCCTGCGGCCCGGCCGCGGCGGCGCGGGTCGCCCGGTTCACCCGATCCGGTGAGGCCGCGTCCCGGCCCCACCGGCAACGCCCTTGTTCAGCGCTTGACTTCGGCGGCCAGATTGTCGAGCAGGGTGTCATAGATCCGCGCCAGGCCCTTGGGCGCGAAGGTGCGCTCGAAGAAGCCGCCGATACCGCCCGCGCCGTTCCACACGGTGGTGACGACGGCCCTGGACTTGCCCTCGCCGGCCGGGGTGACCGTCCAGGTGGTGACCATGGAGGAGTTGCGGTCCTTCTCCACCAGCTGGCCGTCGGTCGGCTCGCTGACCTCGAGCAGGCAGTCGCGGACCCGCTTGCTGGTGGCCTGGAGCTTCCAGTGGACGAGGGTGCCGTCGCCGTCGCCGCCCTCGCGCACCTCGTACTCGCTGAAGTGCTCGGGCAGCAGCTTCCCCCGGGTGCCGGCGTAGTCGGCCAGCGCGTCGAACACGGTCTCCGCGTCGGCCTCGATGATCCGCTCCGTGGTGGCCTCGACCTGCGCCATGGCTGTTCCTCCAGCAGTTGTGTCCGTCGTCGCGGCAAGCCAACCACCTCCGGGGCGGGGGCCCAAATCCGGGCCGGACGGGGCAGCGGACGCCGACGAGGAGGGCGCCGTCCGGCAGCGCGGTCCCCGCCACGCACGATCATGGGAACATTTGTTCTATTCTCGGCTCAGAGCTACCGAGGGAGGCGCACCATGCGCTGGGACAATCTGAGCGACGGAGCAGACGGAGCGGACGGAGCAGACGGAGCGGACGGACCGGACAAGGCGAAGGGCGGCGGGCTCGGCCGCGGGCACGACGGCGCCGGACCCACGGGTCCCGCCGCGCTCTTCGGGACCGGCGCCGTCGTGACCCGCACCTTCGACACCCCCGAGTTCCGCGGGATCACCTTCCACGAGATCCGCGCCCGCTCGATCCTCAACCGGGTCCCCGGCGCCTCGCGGATGCCGTTCGAATGGACCGTGAACCCGTACCGGGGCTGCAGCCACGCATGTGTCTACTGTTTCGCGCGCAAGACGCACAGCTACCTCGATCTCGACACCGGCATCGACTTCGACTCCCAGATCGTCGTCAAGACCAACGCCCCCGAGCTGCTGCGCCGCGAACTCGGCTCATCCCGCTGGACCGGCGCGCACGTCGCGATGGGCACCAACGTCGACTGCTACCAGCGCGCCGAGGGCCGCTACCGCCTCATGCCCGGGATCATCGGGGCGCTGCGCGAGCGCGCCAACCCCTTCTCCATCCTCACCAAGGGCACCCTGATCCTGCGCGACCTCGCCCTCCTCCAGGAGGCGGCCGCCGTCGCCGACGTCGGGATCTCGGTCTCCGTCGGCTTCACCGACACCGCCCTGTGGCGCACCGTGGAACCCGGCACCCCTTCGCCCGCCGCCCGGCTGCACGCCGTGCGCACCCTCACCGACGCCGGCATCGAGTGCGGGGTGCTGATGGCCCCGGTGATCCCCTTCCTCGGCGACTCCCCGGAGCAGCTGCGGGACACCGTCCGGGCCGTCGCCGCCTCGGGCGCGACCTCCGTGACACCCCTGGTGCTCCATCTGAGGCCCGGCGCCCGCGAGTGGTTCACGGCCTGGCTGGGCGAGCACCATCCCCACCTGGTCGGGCGGTACGAGCGGATGTACGCGGGCGGCTCGTACGCGCCCACCTGGTACCAGCGCGCGATCACCCGCCAAGTCCACGAGCTCGCGGCCGAATTCGGCATCGGTCCCGGCGGACGCGGGCCCGCCCGCCGGGTCGTGGTCCCGGAGCGGCCGGCCGGACCCCCGTCCGCCGGGCCGACCCAGCTGAGCCTGCTCTGAGCCCGCGCTGAGGCCAGTCCGGGCCCGCCCTGAGCCCGCTCCGGGCCTCCCGAAGCCCTCCGTTCGACCGTACGACCGACTGAAAGGTCATCACATCGGGCCAATCGGCCGCCCAATCCCCCCTTCCGAGCGCAGGTTCCGGGACGATTCCGCCCAGAACCCTCGGCTGGGAGGCCCCATGAGCGCCACGATCCGTCCACTCCTGAAGAAGCGGGCCGCCGTCCTGCTGGCGGTCACCACCGTCGCCGCCGCGCTCGCGAGCCCGGTCACGGCCGCCGCACCGTCCGCGCCCGCGCCCTCGGCCGCGCCCGCGGCCCTGCGGTGGTCGAACTGCGCGACCTCCCGCTATCCGACGCTCCAGTGCGCCTCGCTCAAGGTCCCCCTCGACCACGACCGCCCCGACGGCCGGCAGATCGCACTCGCCCTGACCCGGGTCCCCCACACGGCCGCCCGCTCCCAGGGCCCGCTGCTCGTCAACCCGGGCGGTCCCGGCGGCAGCGGCCGCACCCTGGCCGGGTACATCGCCGCCGCGCTGCCCAAGGACGTGGCGGCCCAGTACGACGTGATCGGCTTCGACCCCCGGGGCGTCGGCAAGAGCGAGCCCGTCCTGGACTGCGGCGCCGGGCACTTCACGCCCGTGCGGCCCGATTCCGTACCCGTGGACGCGGAGACCGAGCGGGCCAACCTGGAGCGGGTGAAGTCCTTCGCCGAGTCCTGCCAGACCAAGCACGCGGACGTGCTCCCGTACATCGGCACGGTCTCGGCCGCCCGTGACCTCGAGGTGCTGCGCGCCGCCCTGCGCGCGGACAAGCTCAGCTACTTCGGCTACTCCTACGGCACCTACCTGGGCGCGGTGTACGCCAAGCTGCACCCCGACCGGATCCACCGCCTGGTCCTCGACTCGGTCGTCGACCCGGCCGGGGTCTGGTACGAGGACAACCTCGCGCAGGACCAGGCCTTCGACGCCCGCCACAAGTCCTTCCTGGCGTGGGTGGCCCAGTACGACTCCACGTACCACCTGGGCACCGATCCCTCCGCGGTCGAGACCCGCTGGTACGCGATGCGCTCCGCGCTGCGCGCGACCCCCGCGGGCGCCAAGGTGGGTCCGGCCGAGCTGGAGGACACCTTCATGCCGGGCGGCTACTTCAACGGCTACTGGCCCCACCTCGCCGCGGCCTTCTCCGCGTACGCCGTGGAGGGCGACCCGAAGCCGCTGGTCGCGGCGTACGAGAAGTTCGGCGCGGTGGAGCCGTCGGCGGGCAACAGCTACAGCGTGTACACGGCGGTGCAGTGCCGTGACTCGGCCTGGCCGAAGGACTGGAACCAGTGGCGCGCGGACATGTGGCGCACGCACGCCAAGGCGCCCTTCATGACCTGGAACAACGCCTGGTACAACGCTCCGTGCGCGTTCTGGCCGGCCGAGTCGCTCGAGGCCCCGGACGTCACGAACACCGCCCTCCCGCAGGCGCTCCTCTTCCAGGCGACGGAGGACGCGGCGACCCCGTACGAGGGTGCGGTGAGCATGCGGCGCAAGCTCGCGGGATCGGCGCTGGTGGTCGAGGAGGGCGGCGGCAACCACGGCATCGCGCTCAGCGGCAACAAGTGCCTGGACGAGAAGCTCGGTTCGTACCTGCTGACGGGCAAGGCCACGGACGCCGTCTGCCCCGCCCAGCCGGCCCCCAAGCCCATCCCGGCGACCCGCGCGGTCCCGGCGTCCGCGGGCGGCGCGGCGCTGCACGGCCTGCTGGGCTTCCGGGGCTAGACGCTCCGGGGAGCGACGCGAAGGGGAGCGGATCCAGGGGGCGGGCGGTGCCCGCCGGTCCACGCCGGGCAGAATCGCGGCCATGACAGCCAACAGCCACCTCACCCGGATCTCCGCTCCCGAGGGCGTCGCCGCCGGTACCGGATACAGCCACGTCGTCTGGGGCACCGGAAGGTTCGTCGCCGTGTCCGGGCAGTGCGCCTTCGACGAGAAGGGCGAGGTGGTCGGAGCCGGCGACGCCGCCGCCCAGGCCCGGCAGGTCTTCGAGAACCTGCGGCGGTGCCTGGCGGCGGCCGGGGCGACCTTCGACGACGTGGTCAAGCTGACCTACTTCGTCACCGACGTGGCCGACCTGCCGGCGGTACGCGAGGCCCGCGACGCGGTGATCGCCCCCGACCGGCTGCCGGCCTCCTCGGCCGTCCAGGTGGCTGCGCTGTTCCGGCCCGAACTGCTCCTGGAGATCGAGGCGTTCGCCGTGGTCCCGGCGTAGCCAGGTGCCCGGTCGCGGGGAGCGGGACGGTCTAGCCGGGTTCCAGCCCCCGCAGGGCCGCCGTCGCCGCCACGGCGAGCCGGGGGTGGGACTGCGCCCGGGTCAGGACCTCCCGGGCGCGCTGGTCCGCCAGCGCGCCCAGCCCCTCCACGCACGCCAGCGCCACCCGCCAGTACGGGTCGTTCGGCGCGAGCAGCCTCGCCAGGGTGCGGATCAGGGCCGGCGCCGACTCCGGGGCGCGCAGCGCCGCCAGCAGCCGGACGGGGTGCAGGGCGTAGGCCGTGCGCAGTTCGTTGGTCGCGAGCGCGGCCGCCGCGCGGGCGGTGCGCGGGTCCCCGAGGACGGCCAGCGCCTGCGCGGCGGCCTCGCAGCGCGGCGGGTCCCGGTGGTTGAGGAGCAGGACGAGCGATTCGAAGGCCCGCCGGTCGCCGGCCAGGCCGAGCCGGTAGGCGGCCAGCTCGCGGGCCCACAGCGGCCGTCCGGACTCGGTCAGGGAGGCCGCCAGGGCGTCCGGGCCGGCCGCGAGCAGCGCCTCGTACTCCGGCGCCCGCGAGGCCTCCGCCCGCAGGCGCTCCAACACGTCGTTCACGCGGCCACCCTAGGGGGCCGCGGCGGGCGCCGCGCCCGGGGGCCGCCCAGCGGGTGTTCGATGTTAGTTTATAGGGCTAATTTGTGGGGACAGGGGCAAAAAACCCGCGCAGGCG
>NZ_JBSGWY010000039.1:20064-54884 GCF_053609145.1 Streptomyces sp. NPDC054961
TTCCTCGTGCTTTTTTTTGGGGCCTCGGTGGGCGCTCCGCGGGGTTTCTTACCACTGGTTGTTTCGCGCGGCACGGGTGGGGGCCGGCGGCGGCCGCCGCGCCGGGTTCCGGCACTGCGGTTGATCGATGATCGATGATCGGTACATTTGGGCGGTACAGGTCACATCTCCGCGCTCTGGCGGACCAGTTACCGACGGGTTACTGTCGCTACAACACGTACGAGGGCGGCCTGGTGACGCAGCCCCCTCGTGCCAGTCGGTTCTGCACGACCTCAGCACCACCTTCACGGCGTGACCCCGGGACAGGGCTCCGCCGTTTCCGCCCTCCGGGCTTTCCCCGGGCCGACGCCCGCGGGCATCCGCCGTCGGGCTTCCCCACGGGCACCTTCCCCACGGGCTCCGGGCTCCCTCCCTCAGGGTTCCCCGGGCATCTCCGCACGGCTTTCCGTACGGCATCCGCGCGCGCCGTGCGCCGCGCGCTCCCTCAGTCGTCACCCTCTTCCACTGGAGTCCCGCGATGGACCTTCCGTCCACGTCCAGTCAGTCCTCCCCCTCCTCCCAGCCGGCCCTGCAGACCATCGCCGTCGTCGGCCTCGGCACCATGGGCACCGGCATCGCCGAGGTGCTCGCCCGCGCCGGCCGCGAGGTCGTCGGCATCGACATCAGCGACGCCGCCGCCCGCCGCGCCACCGCGGCCCTGGCCGCCTCCACCGCCCGCTCCGTGGTCAAGGGGCAGCTCACCGAGCAGGAGCGCGAGGGCGTGCTCGCCCGGTTCCGCACCTTCTCCGAGCTGGGCGCCGCCGCCGAGGCCGATCTCGTCATCGAGGTCGTTCCCGAGTCCTACGAGCTCAAGCAGCGCGTCTTCCGCGAGCTCGACGCGATCGTCCGGCCCGGCGCGATCCTGGCCACCGGCACCAACGCCCTGTCGGTCACGCGGATGGCCGCCGAGTCGCAGCGCCCGGAGCGCGTGGTCGGCCTGCACTTCTTCAACCCGGTCCCGGCGATGAAGCTGGTCGAGGTCGTCTCCAGCGTGCTGACGGCCCCGCCGGCCGTCGAGGCGGTCACCGAGCTCGCCCGCCAGCTCGGCAAGGAGCCCGTCGCGGTCGGCGACCGGCCCGGTTTCGTCGCCGACGGCCTGCTGTTCGGCTACCTCAACCAGGCCGCCGCCATGTACGAGGCGAAGTACGCCTCCCGCGAGGACATCGACGCGGCCATGCGGCTGGGCTGCGGCCTGCCGATGGGCCCGCTCGCGCTGCTCGACCTGATCGGCGTGGACACCGCGCGCACCGTCCTTGAGGCCATGTACGCGTCCTCCGGCGACCGGCTGCACGCTCCGGCCCCGATCCTCGGCCACCTCGCCGAGGCGGGCCTGACCGGCCAGAAGTCCGGGCGCGGCTTCTACACGTACGAGGCCCCGGGCAGCCAGGTCATCGTCCGCGACCTGCAGACCCCGCCGGACGGCGACCTGGTCCGCGCGAGCCGTCCGGTGAACTCGGTCGGCGTGGCCGGTTCGGGCACCATGGCGAGCGGCATCGCCCAGGTCTTCGCCCAGGCCGGCTTCCCCGTGGTGCTCGCGGCCCGGAGCCAGCAGAAGGCGGACGCGGCGAAGGCCGCCATCGGCAAGTCCCTGTCCCGTGCGGTGGACAGGGGCCGGCTGACGGAGCAGGCCGCCGCGGCCACCATGGACCGGATCACGGCGGCGGGTTCGCTGGAGGCGTTCTCCGAGGTGGACCTGGCCGTCGAGGCCGTCGCCGAGGACCTCGCGGTGAAGCAGGAGCTCTTCCAGGCCCTGGACAAGGTCTGCAAGCCCGGCGCGGTGCTGGCCACCACGACCTCCTCGCTGCCGGTGATCGCGATCGCCCGCGCGACCTCGCGTCCGCAGGACGTGATCGGCATGCACTTCTTCAACCCGGCTCCGGCGATGAAGCTGGTCGAGGTGGTCCGGACGGTCCTGACCTCCGACGACGTGCACGCCACGGTCCGCGGGATCTGCGCCAAGGTGCGCAAGCACGCGGTGGACTGCGGGGACCGCGCGGGCTTCATCGTGAACGCGCTGTTGTTCCCATACCTCAACAACGCGATCAAGATGGTCGAGCAGCACTACGCCGGCATCGACGACATCGACGCGGCGATGAAGCTGGGCGGCGGCTACCCGATGGGGCCCTTCGAGCTCCTCGACGTGGTCGGCCTGGACGTGTCGCTGGCCATCGAGCAGGTCCTGCACAAGGAGTTCCGCGACCCGGGCCTGGCCCCGTCCCCGCTGCTGGAGCACCTCGTGGCGGCGGGCTGCCTGGGCCGGAAGACCGGCCGCGGATTCCGTGAGTACGCCCCCCGCCGGTAACCGACGGCGGGCCATCGAGCCGGATGCGTGGGGAGGGCTGCTCGGGTCTGCCGGACCCTCACGGCAGGCCGTACCTTCCGAGCCCAGTGCGGGCTCTCCCCCGCATCCACCAAGGCCCCACCACCCTCGGGAACGCTCTCCCGCACAAATGAAGTACTTTCGCTCTATGTCCCAGCCCGCCAAGACCTCGACCCGCGCCTCCTCGGCCTCCGACGCCACGGAGAGCCCGGCCGGCACCAAGGCGGCCGCGCAGCGGCTCAAGATGCGCCGCGAGCTGGCGGCGGCCGCGATGGAGCTGTTCGCGACCAAGGGGTACGAGGCGACGACGGTCGACGAGATCGCCGCGACGGCCGGGGTGGCGCGCCGGACCTTCTTCCGGCACTTCCGGTCCAAGGAAGAGGCGATCTTCCCGGACCACGACGACACCCTGACCCGCGCCGAGGCCGTCCTCGACGTGGCGCCGGCCCACGAGCACCCGCTCGACACGGTGTGCCGGGGGATCAAGGAGGTCATGAAGATGTACGCCGCCTCGCCGGCGGTGTCGGTGGAGCGCTACCGGCTCACCCGCGAGGTGCCGGCGCTGCGGGAGCGGGAGATCGCCTCGGTCGCCCGTTACGAGCGGCTGTTCACCCGCTATCTGCTCGCGCACTTCGACGAGCAGGACCACCACGACGGCAACGACGACCCGCTGCTGGCCGAGGTGGCCGCCTCGGCGGTGGTCACGGCCCACAACCACGTGCTGCGGCGCTGGCTCCGGGCGGGCGGCCAGGGGGACGTCGAGGCGCAGCTGGACCACGCCTTCTCGATCGTGCGCAAGACCTTCGGCTCCGGGATCGGCGCGGGGCGCACGCTGGGCTCGGGCACGGCGGCACACGCCCCCGCTCCGGCCCAGGGTGCCACGGTGGCCGGGGCCCCGGCAGCGGCCGCGGTCCGTACCCAGGGCGAGGTGCTGGTGGCGGTGGCCCGTACCGACGCCCCGCTGGACGAGGTCATGCGGACCATCGAGGAAGCATTGAGGAACAAGCCGTAGAAGCTCGCCCTTCCCGCGCGTACGACTCGCGCACAGCTTGCGTCTAGCTCGCGTGTAGCTCGCGTCACAGTGGCCGCTCCCGTTCCGGGGGCGGCCGCTTTCGTTTGTCCGGGTTGCCCCTACTCGCCGGTAACTCTGATCGATCATCGCTCATCCGTGCAGGTCAATCCACGAATGAGAGAAAGTTTTGGCACGCGGTGCCTTGCTGAGTGACACGGGGTGCCATACGTTAAATCTTGTCCGGATGTCCCCGCGGCCCAGCCCACTCGGCACGGAACGCGCCCCGGATGCCTGCGTCACCAGGCCCCCGCAACGCCCCACCACGGGCAACGCGCAGCAGCACCCCAGCCGAATCGACGGCGCCCCGAAAACCCCACCGCTCCACGCAACCCGTCTACCTCAGCGCACCCTCATCAGCGCACGGCCGGAGGCAACACCGTGAAGGACATCCTGGACGCGATCCAGTCGCAGAGCGCTTCGTCCGCCGACTTCGCAGCCCTGCCGCTCCCCGACTCGTACCGCGCGATCACCGTGCACAAGGACGAGGCGGAGATGTTCGCCGGGCTCACCACCCGCGAGAAGGACCCGCGCAAGTCCCTGCACCTGGACCAGGTCCCGGTGCCGGAGCTCGGCCCGGGCGAGGCCCTGGTGGCCGTCATGGCCTCTTCGGTCAACTACAACTCGGTGTGGACCTCGATCTTCGAGCCGGTGTCCACCTTCAGCTTCCTGGAGCGCTACGGGCGCCTCTCGGAGCTCACCAAGCGCCACGACCTGCCGTACCACGTCATCGGTTCCGACCTCGCGGGCGTCGTCCTGCGCACCGGTCCCGGCGTCAACGCCTGGAAGCCGGGCGACGAGGTCGTCGCGCACTGCCTCTCGGTCGAGCTGGAGTCCTCGGACGGCCACAACGACACGATGCTCGACCCCGAGCAGCGCATCTGGGGCTTCGAGACCAACTTCGGCGGCCTCGCCGAGATCGCCCTGGTCAAGTCGAACCAGCTGATGCCCAAGCCGGACCACCTCAGCTGGGAGGAGGCCGCCTCCCCGGGCCTGGTCAACTCGACCGCGTACCGCCAGCTGGTCTCCCGCAACGGCGCCGGCATGAAGCAGGGCGACAACGTCCTGATCTGGGGCGCCAGCGGCGGCCTCGGCTCCTACGCCACCCAGTTCGCGCTGGCCGGCGGCGCCAACCCGATCTGCGTCGTCTCCTCCCCGGAGAAGGCGGACATCTGCCGCGCGATGGGCGCCACGGCGGTCATCGACCGCAACGCCGAGGGCTACAAGTTCTGGAAGGACGAGCACACCCAGGACCCCAAGGAGTGGAAGCGCTTCGGCAAGCGCATCCGCGAGCTGACCGGCGGCGAGGACATCGACATCGTCTTCGAGCACCCGGGCCGCGAGACCTTCGGCGCCTCGGTGTACGTCACCCGCAAGGGCGGCACCATCACCACCTGCGCCTCCACCTCCGGCTACATGCACGAGTACGACAACCGCTACCTGTGGATGTCCCTCAAGAAGATCATCGGCTCGCACTTCGCCAACTACCGCGAAGCCTGGGAAGCCAACCGCCTGGTCGCCAAGGGCAAGATCCACCCCACCCTTTCCAAGGTCTACTCCCTGGAAGACACCGGGCAGGCCGCCTACGACGTCCACCGCAACCTGCACCAGGGCAAGGTCGGCGTCCTCGCCCTCGCCCCGGAAGAGGGCCTCGGCATCCGCGACCACGAGCTGCGCGCGCAGCACCTCGACGCGATCAACCGCTTCCGCAACGTCTGAGTCCGCTCAAAGGCCATAAGGATCGCCTGAGATGACAGAGCGCCAGAAAGACCGTCCGTGGCTCATGCGGACGTACGCCGGCCACTCCACGGCCGAGGCGTCCAACGAGCTGTACCGCCGCAACCTCGCCAAGGGGCAGACCGGCCTGTCGGTGGCCTTCGACCTGCCGACGCAGACCGGCTACGACCCGGACCACATCCTCGCCCGCGGCGAGGTGGGCCGGGTCGGGGTCCCCGTCTCCCACCTGGGCGACATGCGGCGGCTGTTCCAGGACATCCCCCTGGAACAGATGAACACCTCGATGACGATCAACGCCACCGCCATGTGGCTGCTGGCGCTCTACCAGGTGGCCGCCGAGGAGCAGGGAGCCGACGTCTCCCTGCTCCAGGGCACCACCCAGAACGACATCGTCAAGGAGTACCTCTCGCGCGGGACGCACGTCTTCCCGCCCGGGCCGTCGCTCCGGCTGACGACGGACATGATCGCGTACACGGTCAACCACATCCCGAAGTGGAACCCGATCAACATCTGCTCGTACCACCTCCAGGAGGCCGGGGCCACCCCGGTCCAGGAGATCTCGTACGCGATGTCCACCGCGATCGCCGTCCTGGACTCGGTGCGCGACTCGGGCCAGGTGCCCGAGGAGCGCTTCGGCGAGGTCGTCGCCCGTATCTCCTTCTTCGTGAACGCGGGCGTCCGCTTCATCGAGGAGATGTGCAAGATGCGCGCCTTCGGCCGCATCTGGGACCAGGTCACCCGTGAGCGCTACGGCATCGAGAACGACAAGCAGCGCCGCTTCCGCTACGGCGTCCAGGTCAACTCCCTGGGCCTGACCGAGGCGCAGCCGGAGAACAACGTCCAGCGCATCGTGCTGGAGATGCTCGCGGTCACCCTCTCCAAGGACGCCCGCGCCCGCGCCGTGCAGCTGCCGGCCTGGAACGAGGCGCTGGGCCTGCCCCGGCCCTGGGACCAGCAGTGGTCGCTGCGCATCCAGCAGGTCCTGGCCCACGAGAGCGACCTGCTGGAGTACGAGGACATCTTCGCCGGCTCCCACGTCATCGAGGCCAAGGTCGACTCCCTGGTGGCCGAGTGCCTGGCGGAGATCGACCGGATCCAGGAGATGGGCGGCGCGATGGCGGCCGTCGAGTCCGGATACCTGAAGGGCGAGCTCGTCTCCTCGCACGCCGAGCGGCGGGCCCGGATCGAGGACGGCAAGGACAAGATCGTCGGCGTCAACTGCTTCCAGCAGACCGAGGAGAACCCGCTCACCGCGGACCTCGACGGCGCCATCATGACGGTGGACGGGACCCTGGAGGCGCAGACCGTCGAGCGGATCGGCCGCTGGAGGTCCGAGCGCCAGGAGTCCTCGGACCGGCAGGGCGAGGGCGACCCGTTCGTCTTCCCGACGGTCATGCAGGCCCTGGACCGGCTGAAGGAGGCCGCCGCCGGGACCGAGAACCTGATGGAAGCCACCCTGGAGTGCGCCCGCGCCGGTGTCACCACCGGCGAGTGGTCGAGCGCGCTGCGCGAGGTGTTCGGGGAGTTCCGGGCGCCGACGGGGGTCTCCTCGGCCCCGGTGGCCGTGACCGCCGAGGAGGGGACCCCCATGGCCCTCGTCCGCGCGAAGGTCTCCCGCACCGCCGAGGAGCTGGGCTCCGGCCGGCTGCGCCTGCTGGTCGGCAAGCCCGGCCTGGACGGGCACTCCAACGGGGCCGAGCAGATCGCCGTACGCGCCCGTGACGCCGGTTTCGAGGTGGTCTACCAGGGCATCCGGCTGACCCCCGAGGAGATCTCCTCGGCGGCGCTGGCCGAGGACGTGCACTGCGTGGGACTGTCCATCCTGTCCGGCTCGCACAGCGCGCTCGTGCCGGACGTGCTGGAGCGCCTGCGTGCGGCGGGGGCGGGTGACATCCCCGTCGTCCTCGGAGGCATCATTCCGAATGCCGACGCCGTGGCCCTCAAGGCCGCCGGGGTGGCCGCCGTGTTCACCCCGAAGGACTTCGGCATCACGGAGATCATCGGCCGTATCGTCGACGAGATCCGCAAGGCGAACAAGCTCCACCCGCTCGGCGACGCCGACGACAGCCACACCAACGACGCCATCGACACAGCTGCAAGCACGGAGGTCCCCGCATGACCACGCCCTCTTCCCCGGTCAACCGGCTGCGGCCGCGCCGCTCCTGCCTCGCGGTGCCGGGTTCCAACCCCCGGTTCCTGGAGAAGGCCCAGGGCCTGCCGGCCGACCAGGTCTTCCTCGACCTGGAGGACGCCTGCGCCCCGCTCGCCAAGGAAGGTGCCCGCCACACGATCGTGGAGGCGCTGAACCAGGGCGACTGGACCGGCAAGACCCGCGTGGTGCGCGTCAACGACTGGACCACTCACTGGACGTACCGCGACGTGATCACGGTCGTCGAGGGCGCCGGCCAGAACCTCGACTGCATCATGCTGCCGAAGGTGCAGGACGCCCAGCAGGTGGTGGCCCTCGACCTGCTGCTGACGCAGATCGAGAAGACCATGGGCTTCGAGGTCGGCAAGATCGGCATCGAGGCGCAGATCGAGAACGCCAAGGGCCTGGTCAACGTCGACGCGATCGCCGCCGCCTCGCCGCGGCTGGAGACGATCATCTTCGGTCCGGCCGACTTCATGGCCTCGATCAACATGAAGTCCCTGGTCGTGGGCATGCAGCCGCCCGGCTACGGCGCGGACGCCTACCACTACATCCTGATGCGGATCCTGATGGCGGCCCGCATGCACGACCTGCAGGCGATCGACGGCCCCTTCCTCCAGATCAAGAACGTCGACGGCTACCGCGAGGTCGCCGGGCGCGCCGCGGCGCTGGGCTTCGACGGCAAGTGGGTGCTGCACCCCGGCCAGGTCGACGCGGCCAACGAGGTCTTCTCCCCCTCCCAGGAGGACTACGACCACGCCGAGCTGATCCTCGACGCGTACGACTGGTGCACCTCCGAGGCCGGCGGCAAGAAGGGCTCGGCGATGCTCGGCGACGAGATGATCGACGAGGCCAGCCGCAAGATGGCCCTGGTCATCTCGGGCAAGGGCCGCGCCGCCGGCATGCAGCGCACCACCAAGTTCGAGATCCCGGAGGCCTAGGACCATGCAGTTCGGACGCACCTACGAAGAGTTCGAGATCGGCGCGGTCTACAAGCACTGGCCCGGAAAGACGGTCACCGAGTACGACGACCACCTCTTCTGCCTGCTGACCATGAACCACCACCCGCTCCACATGGACAGCAACTTCGCGGAGAACACCACCGACTTCGGCAAGAACGTGGTCGTGGGCAACTACATCTACTCGCTGCTGCTGGGCATGTCCGTGCCGGACGTCTCCGGGAAGGCCATCGCCAACCTGGAGATCGAGTCCCTGCGGCACGTGGCGCCGACCTTCCACGGCGACACGATCTACGGCGAGACCACGGTCCTCGACAAGACCCCGTCGAAGTCGAAGAACGACCGCGGGATCGTCTACGTGGAGACCAAGGGCTACAAGCAGGACGGCACCCTCGTCTGCGTCTTCCGGCGCAAGGTGATGGTCCCGACCGAGACGTACATCAAGGAGCGCGGCGGCGAGCAGCCCGGCCGCCCCACGCTGAAGGAACAGGGGAAGTAGAACCATGAGCCGACTTGCCCAGACCGCCGGCCTGACGGACGACCAGAGGGACATCCTCAAGACCGTCCGGGAGTTCGTCGACAAGGAGATCATTCCGGTCGCGACCGAGCTGGAGCACCGCGACGAGTACCCGCAGCAGATCGTCGACGGCCTCAAGGAACTCGGCCTCTTCGGCCTGATGATCCCGGAGGAGTACGGCGGCCTGGGTGAGTCGCTGCTCACCTACGCGCTGTGCGTCGAGGAGATCGCGCGTGGCTGGATGTCCGTCTCGGGCATCATCAACACGCACTTCATCGTGGCGTACATGCTCAAGCAGCACGGCACGCAGGAGCAGAAGGAGTACTTCCTCCCGCGCATGGCGCTGGGCGAGGTGCGCGGCGCGTTCTCGATGTCCGAGCCGGCGCTCGGCTCCGACGTGTCGGCCATCACGTCCAAGGCGGTGAAGGACGGCGACGAGTACGTCCTGAACGGCCAGAAGATGTGGCTGACCAACGGCGGCACGTCCACGCTGGTGGCCGTTCTGGTCCGAAGTGACGAAGGACACCCCGAGGGCACCGCGGCCCACAAGTCGATGACGACCTTCCTCGTGGAGAAGGAGGCCGGCTTCGGTGAGGTCCGTCCCGGCCTGACCATTCCCGGCAAGATCGACAAGATGGGCTACAAGGGGGTCGACACCACCGAGCTGATCATGGACGGACTGCGCATTCCGGCCAATCGGGTGCTCGGAGGCCAGACGGGCCGAGGGTTTTACCAAATGATGGACGGGGTCGAGGTCGGCCGCGTCAACGTGGCGGCCCGTGGCTGCGGCGTAGCACAGCGTGCGTTCGAGCTGGGTGTCTCATATGCCCAGCAACGTCATACTTTCGGCAAGGCCATCGCCGAGCACCAGGCCATCCAGTTCAAGCTGGCCGAGATGGCTACCAAGGTCGAAGCCGCCCATGCGATGATGGTAAATGCAGCACGCAAAAAGGACTCCGGGGAACGAAACGACCTCGAAGCAGGGATGGCGAAGTACCTCGCCTCCGAGTACTGCAAGGAGGTGGTGGAAGACGCGTTCCGTATCCACGGTGGCTACGGCTTCTCGAAGGAGTACGAGATCGAGCGTCTCTACCGAGAGGCACCCATGCTGCTCATCGGTGAAGGTACCGCCGAGATCCAGAAAATGATCATCGGGCGACGCCTGCTCGAGGAGTACCGGATCCAGGGCTGAAAGTCCCTTTTGCGCTAGATCATCCTGTGGTTTTCCGCAAAAGAGTCACTGCCAGTCACTGGCCGACGGCCATCGACTCGGCTTCTGGCTTGCCCAGTTGTTGCGCGCAACCGATAGCATTCCAGTAAAGCCGCCGTCCCGTCCCCCTGTTTGCGGCGCGGCATCACCCGCTACGAAGGTCATCCATGCCCCACAGCCAAACCTCTGCACCTCGCGTCGGCCTCCTCGGTGGACGCCTCGCGCGCGGAGCATCGCCGTGGCTTCTGCCGACCGTCGCCACCGCCGCTCTCAGCCTCACCCGCGCCCGGAAGTCCGGACGCTGGGCGGCAGTGGCCGTGCCCACCACCGCGCTCGCGGCGGGCATGCTGTGGTTCTTCCGCGACCCCGAGCGTGAGATCACGCAGGGCCGGGTCATCTCGCCCGCCGACGGTGTGGTGCAGAGCATCATGCCGTGGAAGGACGGGCGGACCCGGGTCGCGATCTTCATGAGCCCGCTGAACGTCCACGTCAACCGCGCGCCCCTCGCGGGCACGGTGACGTCCGTGGAACACGTTCCCGGAGGATTCGTTCCGGCGTTCAACAAGGAGAGCGAGAACAACGAGCGCGTCGTCTGGCACTTCGACACCGAGCTCGGCGACATCGAGATGGTGCAGATCGCCGGCGCCGTCGCGCGTCGCATCGTCCCGTACCTGCCGGCCGGTACCAAGGTGGAGCAGGGCGAACGCATCGGTCTGATCCGCTTCGGCTCCCGCGTCGACATCTACCTCCCCGAGGGTGTCGAGGTCGCGGTCGAGGTCGGTCAGGCCACCACCGCGGGGGTGACCCGAATTGACCGTGACTGACCCTGAGACTCCGGCCACCGGCTGGGTGCCGGAGGCGTCCACGTCCGAGGAGGAGTCCGCCGAGGACGACATGCCGCTGTCACTGCGGCTGTCGATAGCGGACACCCTCACCCTCGGCAACGCGACCTGCGGATTCATGGCGGTGTACTTCACCACCACCGGGATCCTCATCCCGCACCTCACCGGCAGCGGTGAGTCGGGCATGGCCCGCAGCAGCGCCGCGACGGCCGTGATACTGATGCTGCTCGCGGCGGTCTTCGACCTCTTCGACGGCATCGTGGCCCGCAAGCTGCGCAGCTCGCCGATGGGCGCGGAACTGGACAACCTGTCCGACCTGATCAGCTTCGGGCTGGCGCCCGCGTACTTCGTCCTCGTCTACGGCATGGTCGCCGACGACGCGGTCCAGAAGATGTCGGCGCTGGCGGCGATCGTGGTGCTGCTGGCGGTCGTACTGCGGCTCGCGAGATTCAGCTGCGTGGCGATGAAGGACGGCATGTTCCAGGGCATGCCGAGCCCCTTCGGCGCGCTGACGGTCGTCTCGATCGTGCTGCTGGAGCTGCCGTTCGTGCCGACCCTGCTGGCGATCGTCGGGGTGGCGTGGCTGATGGTGAGCCGGGTCGAGTACCCCAAGCCGCGGGGTGTCCTCGCGGTGGCGATGCTGTGCTGGATCGTCGGGGCGATGGGGCTGCTGGCGGCCTGGGCGTTCGACGCCCCGGGCGGCGGGCTGCTGCTCCAGACGGGCTGCGCGCTGCAGATCGCTCTGGCGGCGACCATCCCGCTGTTCGCGACGACCCGTCGGGCGAACACGTTCCGCCACAACCGCCGTGAGGCGAGGGCCACGCAGGCCCCGTAAGCACGGCTGTACGCGTACGAGAGGGCCCCCGGCCGCCACCAGGCGACCGGGGGCCCTTCCGTGTGCGCGGGGCCCTCGGCGGCCGCTGGGCGGGGCTGGGCGGGGCAGGGCGGGGCAGGGCGCCGGATCAGGTGGGCACACGCCACCCCCGGGTAGCCTTGATGTCGGAAAACCGCCAGCCCCGGCATCGGCCCGCCGGGAGGATGGACCCATGTACACCGACACCGAGCGCTGCGTGAGGGCCGTCCAGTCCAAGGACGCTCGCTTCGACGGCTGGTTCTTCACCGCCGTCCGGACCACCGGGATCTACTGCCGCCCCAGCTGCCCCGCCGTGCCGCCCAAGGTCGAGAACATGACCTTCCTGCCCAGCGCCGCGGCCTGCCAGCAGAGCGGCTACCGCGCCTGCAAGCGGTGCCGTCCCGACACCTCCCCCGGCTCCCCGGAGTGGAACGCCCGCGCCGACGCGGTCGCCCGCGCCATGCGGCTCATCCAGGACGGCGTCGTGGACCGCGAGGGCGTCCCCGGGCTGGCCGCCAAGCTGGGGTACTCCGCCCGCCAGGTGGAGCGCCAGCTCAACGCCGAGCTCGGCGCCGGGCCCCTCGCCCTGGCCCGTGCCCAGCGCGCGCAGACCGCCCGGCTGCTGATCGAGACCTCCGAGCTCCCCATGGGCGACATCGCCTTCGCCGCCGGGTTCTCCTCGATCCGGACCTTCAACGACACCGTCCGCGAGGTCTTCGCCCTCGCCCCCAGCGAGCTGCGCACCCGGGCCGAGAAGGGCCCCAAGCAGGCCCAGGTGCCCGGCACGATAAGCCTGCGGCTCCCCTTCCGGACCCCCCTCAACCCCGACAACCTCTTCGGCCACCTCGCCGCCACCGCCGTCCCCGGCGTCGAGGAGTGGCGCGCGGGCGCGTACCGCCGCACGCTGCGGCTGCCGTACGGCACCGGCGTCGTCGCGCTGTCCCCGCAGCCCGACCACATCGGCTGCCAGCTCGCCCTCACCGACCTGCGCGACCTCACCATCGCCATCAGCCGCTGCCGGCGGCTCCTGGACCTCGACGCCGACCCCGAGGCCGTCGACGAGCAGCTGAGCTCCGACCCGCTGCTGGCGCCGCTCGTGGCCAAGGCCCCCGGGCGCCGGGTGCCCCGCACGGTCGACGCCGAGGAGTTCGCCGTACGGGCCGTCCTCGGGCAGCAGGTGTCCACGGCGGCCGCCCGCACGCACGCCGCCCGGCTGGTGACCGCGCACGGCGAGCGGGTCGGCGACCCCGACCCCGAGGGCGGGCTGACGCACCTGTTCCCGTCCTCGCAGGCGCTGGCCGAGCTCGACCCGCAGGCCCTCGCCCTGCCGCGCAGCCGCCGGTCCACCCTCACCACGCTCGTCGCGGCGCTCGCCGACGGGTCCCTCCCGCTCGGCATCGACAGCGACTGGGAGACGGCCCGCGCCGGGCTGGCCGCGCTGCCCGGATTCGGGCCCTGGACCACCGAGATCATCGCCATGCGGGCGCTGGGCGACCCGGACGCCTTCATCCCCGCCGACCTGGGGATCCGGCGGGCCGCGAAGGGGCTCGGCCTGCCGTCCACGCCGGCGGCGCTCACGGCCCGCGCGGCGCGCTGGCGGCCCTGGCGCGCCTACGCGGTGCAGTACCTGTGGGCCACCGAGGACCACGCCATCAACGTCCTGCCCGCCTGAACGGCGCGCACCGCCCGATCCGCCGACCCGCCCGATCCGCCGAGGAGTACGAGCATCATGTCCATGTCCCGCAGCAGCAGCACGGTGAAGCAGCACACCGTCGTCGACAGCCCGTACGGGCCGCTCACGCTCGTCGCCACCGACGGCTTCCTCAGCGGCCTCTACATGACCGGTCAGCGCCACCGCCCCGCCGAGGAGTCCTTCGGCGAGCGGGTCGCGGCCGGCGAGGCCCCCTTCCCGGAGGTGGTGCGGCAGCTGGCCGCCTACTTCGCCGGGGAGCTCACCGCCTTCGACCTCCCCGTCCGGCTGGAGGGCACCGACTTCCAGCGCAGCGTGTGGGAGCAGCTCGTCCGCATCCCCTACGGGCAGACCTGGTCGTACGGGGAACTGGCGGCCCGGCTCGGCAAGCCGAACGCCTCGCGCGCGGTGGGCCTGGCCAACGGGAAGAACCCGGTGGGCATCATCGTGCCGTGCCACCGCGTCATCGGGTCCTCCGGCTCCATGACCGGCTACGGCGGCGGCATCGACCGCAAGGTGCGGCTGCTCGCCTTCGAATCCGGGGCCGAGCAGCTCTGAGGGCCGTCCCGGGCACGCCGTCGGGGGCAGGCCGTGGCGGGCACGCCGTCGGGGGCAGCCCGTCGCGGGAACGCCGTCGCCGGGCCCTCGCCTCAGATCACCAGGAGCGGGACCAGCAGCGCGAAGGCGGCGCCGGCCTCGACCGCGTAGCCGTACAGGGACGGGTGCTGCACGGGGGCGGCCAGCAGCACCACGCTCTGCTGGGCGGCGGCCGCGCCCACCCACTCGGCGTCGGCGCCGAGGCTCCCCTGGTACCAGCCCTCGCAGGAGCCGGGGCCGGTGACGGCGAGGACGTCGTCCTCGCGGCGGTAGTAGGCCTGCCAGTCGGCGGCCGGCACGGACCATGCCTCGAAATCGGTGAACTGGGCCCAGCCGCCCTCGCGGATCGCGGTGTCGAACATCCAGACCTGCACCCCCTCGGGGGTGACCTCGCCACCGGCCTGCTGGTCGGTGGTGAAGTGGACCATGGGCAGGGCGTCGGGCCCGTCGGCGGTGCTGGGCCAGGCGTACATCGTGATCATCTGCTGAATTCTGTCCTGCTCGGTGTAGGCACGAAATAACGAGCGGGACGGGCTACGAGGCCTGCGGCCGGCGCCCGTTCTCGAGCTCGGCGGTGCCCTCGCCCGACTGCAGGATCCGGTAGGCCTCCTGCGTGCGCGGCCCCGTCGGTCCCGGCAGGTAGTCCGTCAGCTCGGCCGGCTCGACCAGCCGCCACGAGATCAGCTCTTCCTCCTGGAGCTTGATCGAGGCGAGCTGCTCCGCGTCGAGCACACCGCCGTCGAAGAGGTACGCGACCAGCGGGGGCCGGTCCGTACCGAGGCTCCAGTCGACGGTGAGCAGACGGCCGAGCGGGACGTCGATGCCGATCTCCTCGGCGCTCTCGCGGCGGGCCGCCGCGCGCGGGGACTCGCCCCGGTCGGACTCGATGGTCCCGCCCGGCAGGGACCAGCCCTCCCGGTAGTTGGGTTCGACGAGGAGCACCCGGCCCTCGGTGTCCCGGTAGAGGGCGGCCGCACCGGCCAGCACCCGGGGCAGGCTCGCGATGTAGGTGGCGTAGTCATCCGTGGTGGTCACGCCGCCACCCTAACCAACCGTCCCGCGGGGGCGGCGCTCACGTCTCGGGACCGCCCCCGCCCGGACCGCCGCCGCGGCCGCCCGCACCCGTACCCGTACCGCCCGTGCCGCCTTCCTCGCGGCCGCGGTACTTCGACTCGGCCACGCGGCGCAGTCGCGGGTGGCTGGCCGGGCCCTGTTCGGTGAGGGCGTCGCCGACCATGGCCTTGACCGCGTCGCGCACGCCGTGCAGGGGGTGGTGGCGGACGGGGCCCGCGCCCGGGTCCTCCCGCAGCTCCTTCACCAGGGCCCAGCAGAGCAGCAGCATCACGATCACGAAGGGCAGCGCGACCAGGATGGTGGCCGTCTGGAGGGACTTCAGGCCGCCCGCGACGAGGAGTACGGCGGCCACCGCGGCCATCAGCACGCCCCAGGTGACGACCAGCCAGGTCGGCGGGTTGAGCGAGCCCCGGCTGGTGAGGGAGCCCATGACGAGGGAGGCGGAGTCGGCGCTGGTGACGAAGTACGTCATCACCAGCAGCATCGCGATCCACGAGGTGACCGTCCCCAGCGGGAGCGCGTCGAGCATCGCGAACAGCGAGGCCTCGGTGCCCTCCTTGACCTTGGAGGCCATGTCGGCGACGCCGGTGGAGTCGAGCCGGATCGCGGTGCCTCCCATGACGCAGAACCAGACGACGGTGGCGCCGCTGGGGACCAGCAGCACGCCGACGAGGAACTCGCGGATCGTGCGGCCGCGCGAGATGCGGGCGATGAAGGTGCCGACGAACGGCGCCCAGGAGAGCCACCAGGCCCAGTAGAAGATCGTCCACGCGCCGAGCCAGGCGCTGTCGGTGAAGGCGCCGGTCCGGGTGGCCATCGGGAGCAGCTCGTGCAGGTAGCTGCCGACGCTCGCCGGGATCACGTCGAGGATGTAGACGGTCGGACCGAGGACGAAGACGAAGAGCATCAGGGCCCCGGCGAGCACGATGTTGGTCGTGCTGAGCCATTTGACGCCCTTGTGCAGGCCGGAGAAGGCGGAGAGCACGAAGGCGCCGGAGAGGGACGCGATGATGACCAGCTCGACGCCGGTCGAGTCCTCGACCCCGGCGGTGATCTCGAGCCCCTTGGCGACCTGGAGCGCGCCGAGGCCGAGGCTGGTGGCGGTGCCGAAGACGGTCGCGAAGACGGCGAGCAGGTCGATGGCCTTGCCCTGCCAGCCGTTGGCCCGCTCCGCGCCCATGAGCGGGACGAAGACGGAGCTGAGGCGGTTGCCGCGGCCCTTGCGGAAGGTCGCGTAGGCGAGGGCCAGGCCGGCGATCCCGTAGATCGCCCAGGGGGTGAGGGTCCAGTGGAAGAAGGAGTAGTCGAGCGAGGCGCGGGCGGCCTCTCCGCTGCCGGGGGCGGCGCCGCTGGAGGGCGGCGGATTCAGGTAGTGGGTGAGCGGCTCCCCCACCCCGTAGAACATGAGGCCGATTCCCATGCCCGCGCTGAACATCATCGCGATCCACGCGAGGTTCGTGAACTCGGGCTCCAAGTCGTCCCTGCCGAGCCGGATCCGGCCGAAGCGGCTGATCGCGAGGACCACGCACATGACCAGGAACACGTCGGCGGCGATCACGAAGAGCCAGGCGAAGTTGTTCAGCACCCAGGTCAGCGCCGTGCTCGACGCCGTGTCGAAGGAACTCTTGCCGAGCGCCGCCCAGGCGACGACGGCGAGTACGGAGATCACTCCGATGGCCACGACAGTACGGTCGGGAGTGCCGTCGTCCGGGCCCGCGGGTCCCCCGCCGGAGGAATCCGGACTTGCCTGTTCCAGTGAATCCGTACGCATGCGGCCACACTATGCAGGCGTATATCCGTATTTAGGGGCATGGCACGCCGAGTGTGGCCCAGGCCACCCATGGGCATAGGAGGATCCTCCGGATAGGCTCAGGGGTGGCGCGACTGCACTGTTCGATAGCAAGGGATCAGAAGTGACGGACGGAGCAGTAACTGAGACCGCGCGCGTGCTCATCGCCGCGGACAAATTCAAGGGCTCGCTCACGGCCGTGCAGGTCGCGGAGCGGGTGACGGCCGGCCTTCGCAGGGCCGTGCCGGGCGTGGAAATCGAGACCCTCCCCGTCGCGGACGGCGGCGACGGTACGGTCGCGGCCGCCGTGGCGGCCGGTTTCGAACGCCGTGAAGTCCGGGTCACCGGACCCCTCGGCGACCAGGTCACGGCCGCTTTCGCGGTGCGCGGGAGCACCGCGGTGGTCGAGATGGCGGAGGCCTCGGGCCTCCAGCTGCTGCCGGCGGGTGTCTTCGCCCCGCTGACCGCCACCACCTACGGTTCCGGCGAGCTGCTGAAGGCCGCGCTCGACGCGGGAGCGCGCTCGATCGTCTTCGGTGTGGGCGGCAGCGCCACCACCGACGGCGGCGCGGGCATGCTGGCCGCGCTGGGTGCGGTGTTCCTGGATGCGAACGGTGAACCGGTCGGTCCGGGCGGCGGCTCGCTGGCCGGTCTGGCCTCGGCCGACCTGTCGGGCATCGACCCGCGCATCAAGGAGGTCGACTTCGTCCTGGCGAGTGACGTGGACAACCCTCTGACGGGTCCGAAGGGCGCTCCGGCGGTCTACGGCCCGCAGAAGGGGGCGTCGCCCGAGGACGTGGCGACGCTGGACGCGGCGCTGGCGCACTTCGCGGTGGTCCTGGAGAAGTCGATCGGCTCCCTGGCCGCGGAGGCGGCGGCCTCGCCCGGCGCCGGTGGCGCGGGCGGCATCGGCTACGGCGCCCTGCTGCTCGGAGCCTCCTTCCGTCCCGGCATCGAGCTGATGCTCGAGGTGCTGGGCTTCGCGCCGGCCCTGGAGCGGGCGACGCTGGTCATCACGGGTGAGGGCTCGCTGGACGAGCAGACCCTGCACGGCAAGGCTCCGGCCGGTGTCGCGGCGGCGGCCCGCGCGGCGGGCAAGGAGGTCGTCGCGGTCTGCGGGCGCCTGCTGCTCACCCAGGAGGCGCTCCGGGCGGCCGGGATCCGGCGGGCGTACCCGCTCACGGAGATCGAGCCGGACCCGGCGGTCTGCATCGCGAACGCGGGCCCGCTGCTGGAGCGGGTCGCGGCGAACATCGCGGCCGACGTCCTGCGGCACGCCTGAGGAGCGGGAGGCCCGGACCCCTGGCACACGCCGGGGGTCCGGGCCCCTGCTGTTTCCCGGGCCCGGTGGACCGGAGCGGCGCCGGCGGTCCGGGGTGCGCGTCCTACGCGGTGACGCGGGCGCGGGCCGCTTCGACGAGCCGGCCGGTGGTGACGATCCGGGCGAACCCGCCGCCCTGGAGGTTGACGGCGGTGGCGGTGGCGAGCTGGTCGGCCGTCAGCCGCGGGGCGTCCGGGCGGGCTTCGGCGGCCAGGTCGAAGGTGTGGGTGGCGTCGAGGGGCACGAGGACCTCGTAGCCCAGGTTCCCGGCCATCCGGGCGGTGGTCTCGACGCACATGTTGGTCTGGATCCCCGCGACGACGACCTGTCCGACGTTCTGCTCGGTGAGCCAGTCGGCCAGGTCCGGGGTGCCGTAGAAGGAGGAGTTCACGGACTTGGTGATGTGCAGGGCGGCCCGCTCCGCCCGCTCGGCGACGAAGTCCTTGAGGGCGTACCCCGGCTGGTCCGGCGCGAGGACGGAACCGGTCTGGCGCGAGGCGTGCTGGACGATCACCAAGGGCCGGCCGGACTCCTGCCAGGCGTCCATGAGGGCGGCGATGTTGGCCTCGGCGGCCGGATTGTTGCGCGGGCCCCAGAAGTCGGCGTCGTCGAAGCCCTTCTGGACGTCGATGACCAGCAGGGCACTGTTCGCGGCGATCTCGATCTCGTTCGTCATGGCTCCATCCTCGGCGGCGCGGGGGCGCCGGAACAGGACCACCCGGGACCCGGACCGATGGGATCCTGCCAATGTGGCAGGGGTCGCGCGAGCCCCTGCCGGCCCGGGGGACGTCCCCGGCCACGCCCCCGGCCGCCCCGGCCGCAGCTTCCCCGCAAGCCCGCTCCGCCCATTTCCCGGCCGGCCGCCGCACCCCCCTCCCGGCAGTCCCGGGGAGGCCGCCCGCGACCGCGGGAGACCCGAGGAGCCTCCCGAAGGCATCCCACGGCCCCCGTGCCCCCTCTCGCGAGTCCCCCCGCCGGACCCCCGGGCCACCGCCCCACGAGCCCCCGGACGCCCCTGGGCGGCCGGAACGGCCGTGGCAGACTCACGTCATGCACCGCGTCGCGATCGTCGTCCAACCCGGCATCCGCGCCTTCGACCTGGCCGTCATCACCGAGGTCTGGGGTCCCGACCGCAGCCCGCTCGGGGTCCCGCCCTTCGAGCTGCGCCGGTGCGCCGTGACCCCCGGACCGATCCCGCTCCCCGGCGGGCTGGAGCTGACCCCCGACCGGGGGCTCGACTGGCTCTCCGGCGCCGACCTCGTCGTCGTCCCGGCCCTGGCCCGGCCCTGCGACCCCACCCCGGAGCCGGTCCTCGCCGCCCTGCGCGACGCGCACGCCCGGGGCATCACGATGGCCGCCCTGTGCGCGGGCGCGTTCATCCTCGCCGAGGCCGGGCTGCTCGCCGGCCGCCGGGCCGTGACGCACTGGTCCCTGGCCCCGACGCTGGCCGGCCGCCATCCGGCCGTGCGCGTCGAGGAGGCCCCGCTCTACGTGGAGGACGACGGCCTGTGGACCTCGGCCGGGGTCGCCTCCGGCATCGACCTCTGCCTCCACCTGGTCCGCATGGCCCACGGAGCCGAGGCGGCCGCCGCGATCGCCCGCTCGATGGTGACGGGCCCCTTCCGCACCGGCGACCACGCCCAGTACCTGGACCGCCCGACCCCGGCCGCCGACCGGACCGCCGAGGCGCTGGCCTCCGTACGGGAACGGGCGCTGGGGCGGCTCCGGGAGCCGCTCGACGTGGCCACGCTGGCCCGGTGGGCCGGGATGTCACCGCGCTCCTTCGCCCGGCACTTCGCCGCCGCCACCGGCACCACCCCGCACAAATGGCTCCTCGGCCACCGACTGGACGAGGCCCGCAAACTGCTGGAGCGGACCGACCACCCGGTCACCGAGGTGGCCCGGCGGACCGGTTTCACCAGCGAGGTCACCTTCCGCCAGCACTTCACGGCGCACGTCGGCACGAGCCCCCGCGCCTACCGTGCGGCGGCTACCGCATCAGGGCCTCCCCCAAACCCCACGGACAGTGTTAGAAATGGCTCATGACCGGACGAAATGGCCCGCCCCCGGGCCGTGAGGGGACTCCCCAGGACGGGCCGCCGTCCGAGCCCCCGTCCGAGCCCCCGTCCGAGCCGCCTTCCGGTCCGCCGACCGAGCCGCCGTCCGGCCTTCCTCCCGGACCGGACGCAGCCGGGAGCGGGCCCCGGCACAGCGCCCCGCGCGGTGGTCGCGCACGCCGGTTCGCACGCCGGTTCTCGCGCCCCTTCTCCAAGCTCTCCACGGGCCTGTCGCTCGGCGCGCGCAGTGTCGCCGGCCAGGTCTTCGCCCTCCAGGCCGTCATCGTGCTGGTGCTGATCACCGCCGCCGCCCTGGCCCTGTTCTTCCAGGCCCGCTACGACAGCCAGCGCGACGCCCGCAACCGCTCTCTCGCGGCCGCCGAGGCCTTCGCCCACTCCCCGGGCCTGCCGTCCGCGCTGATGTCGGCCGATCCCACCGCCGCGCTCCAGGACCTGGCCGAGGGGGCCCGCCGGGACTCCGGCGTGGACTTCATCGCGGTGCTGGACACCAACGGCACCCGGTACACCGACTCCCGCCCCGAGCTGATCGGCCGACGCTCCACGGGAGACTTCTCCCGGGCCCTGGCCGGGCACGCCTTCACCGAGACCTTCCAGGGGCAGCCGAGCGACGTGGTCCGCGCGGTCGTACCCGTACGGGACTCCTCCGGCAAGGTCGTCGGCCTGGTCTCCACCGGCATCGAGGTCGCCAACGTCGGCGACGTCGTCGAAGGCCAGCTGCCCCTGCTCATCGGCGCGGCGGGCGGCGCGCTGCTCCTCGGGACCGGCGGCGCCGCCCTGGTCAGCCGCAGGCTGCGGCGCCAGACCCGGGGCCTCGGCGAGGCCGAGATGACCCGGATGAACGAACACCACGAGGCCGTTCTGCACGCCGTCCGCGAGGGCGTCCTCATCATCGACGCCGACGGCCTGCTCGTCCTCGCCAACGACGAGGCCCGCCGCCTGCTCGGCCTGCCGCCCGACGCCGAGCAGCGGCACGTCGGCGACCTCGGCCTCGACCCGCGGACCGCCGCGCTGCTCGCCTCGGGCCGGGTCGCCACCGACGAGGTGCACCTGTCGGGCGACCGGCTCATCGCCGTCAACGTACGGCCGACCAAGACCTACGGCGGCCGCCCCTCGGGCACCGTCATGACCCTGCGCGACTCCACCGAGCTCGCCGCGCTGTCCGGCCGGGCCACGGTGGCCCGCGACCGCCTCCAGCTGCTCTACGACGCGGGCGTGCGCATCGGGACCACCCTCGACGTGGTGCGCACCGCCGAGGAGCTGTCCGAGGTGGCGGTCCCGCGCTTCGCCGACTTCGTCACCGTGGAGCTGCTGGAGCCGGTCCTGCAGGGCGAGGAGCCCACCCTCGGCGCCCACGTCGAGATGCGCCGGGCCGCGATGAGCGGGGTCCGCGGCGATCAGCCGCTCCAGCCCGTCGGCGACACCATCCGCTTCGTGGTGCCGACCGCGCCGATGGCGGCGGCCCTGGACGCGGGGCGGGCGGTCCTCGCGGCCGATCTGAGCGCGGCCTTCGGCTGGCGGGCCCAGGACCACGACGGGACGCGGGTGGCCCTCGACTACGGCCTGCACTCGTTGATCTCCGTACCGCTCCAGGCGCGCGGCGTGGTCCTCGGCATGGCCAATTTCTGGCGGGCCGACACCCCCGAGCCCTTCGACGAGGAGGACCTGTCCTTCGCCGAGGAGCTGGGGGCGCGGGCCGCCGTCTCCATCGACAACGCCCGCCGCTTCACCCGCGAGCACGCGGTGGCGGTGACCCTCCAGCGCAGCCTGCTGCCCCGGGCCCTGCCGGAACTGAGCGCCGTGGACGTCGCGTTCCGGTACCTGCCCGCGAAGGCGGGGGTGGGCGGGGACTGGTTCGACGTGATCCCGCTCGCCGGGGCCCGGGTCGCCCTCGTCGTCGGGGACGTGGTCGGGCACGGGGTGCACGCGGCCGCGACCATGGGGCGGCTGCGGACCGCCGTCCACAACTTCTCCACCCTCGACCTGCCGCCCGACGAGCTGCTCGGGCACCTGGACGAGCTCATCGACCGGATCGACCAGGACGAGTCCGCCGGGGGCGCGGGCCCCGGCGGGGGCGACGTGGTGGGCGAGGCCTCGGCCGTGACGGGCGCCACCTGCCTCTACGCGGTCTACGACCCGGTGTCCGGCCGCTGCGCCATGGCCAGCGCCGGCCACCCCGGTCCCGCGCTGGTCCGCCCCGACGGCCGGGTCGAGTACCCCGAGCTGCCGATCGGGCTGCCGCTGGGCGTCGGCGGGATGCCCTTCGAGGCCGTCGAGCTGGACCTGCCCGAGGCGAGCCGGCTGGTGCTGTTCACCGACGGGCTGCTGGAGGACCGCGAGCGCGACTTCGACACCGGCCTCGGCCTGCTGACCGAGACCTTGTCCCGGCCGGACCGCAGCCCCGAGCAGGCCTGTGCCGACGTACTGGCCGCGCTGCTGTTCCCGGTGCCGAGCGACGACATCGCCCTGCTCGTCGCGGACACCCGGCGGCTGCCGGCCGGGCGGATCGCGGAGTGGGCGGTGCGCGCCGACCCCTCCGACGTCTCCCGGGTGCGCAGGGCGGGCGCGGCCCAACTGGCCGCGTGGGGCCTGGAAGGCGTCTCCTTCACGGCCGAACTCATCCTCAGCGAGCTGATCACCAACGCCATCCGCTACGGGACCGCGCCGATCCGGGTCCGGCTGCTCCGTGACCGCGCCCTGATCTGCGAGGTCTCCGACGGCAGCAGCACCTCCCCGCACCTGCGGTACGCGGCCACCACCGACGAGGGCGGCCGCGGTCTGTTCCTCGTCGCCCAGTACGCGGAACGCTGGGGCACCCGCTACACGGAGCGCGGCAAGGTCATCTGGGCCCAGCTCCCCCTGACGGAGGCGGCGGAGCCGACGCCCCCGCCCTTCCCGGACCTGGACGCCCTCGAAGACCTGGCCTGGTAGCCGGCCGCGGCGCCGGGCGGCCGGAGGGGCCTCCCCGGCTCCCCGCCTCCCGCCTCCCGCCTCCCCCCTCAGAGCCGGGCGGCCAGGCGCGCCTTCGCCTCGGGCCATTCGTCGGCCAGCAGGGAGAAGTACACGGAGTCGCGCCACGTGCCGTCCGGGCGCCGGCGGTGGCGGCGCAGGACGCCTTCGCGCCGGGCGCCGAGGCGGGCGATGGCGGCCTGGGAGCGGGTGTTGAGGTGGTCGGTCTTCAACTGCACGCGGCCCATGCCCAGGTCCTCGAAGGCGTGGGTGAGCAGGAGCAGCTTCGCCTCGGTGTTCACCGCGCTGCGCCAGTACGCGCGCCCGTACCAGGTCCAGCCGATCTCGAGCCGTTCGTTGGCCGGGCTGATGTCCAGGTACGTGGTCCAGCCGACGGCCCGGCCGCTCTCGAGGTGGATGACGGCGAAGGGGAGGTACTCCCCGGCCAGCACCGCGTCGAGCTTGGCGCCCAGCTCCGCCTCCGTCCGCGGAGCCGGGCCGCCCTGCCACCTCCACACCTCTTCGTCGCCGCCGCCGGCGAGGTAGAGGTCGGGGAGGTGGTTCCTGGTGAGGGGCTCCAGGCGGACGTGGCGGCCGGTGAGCGTGACGGGCGACGGCGACTTGGCCGGGGGCGCAGGCGTGACAGACATGCCGCAGACGATATCCGGCCATTGCACTAGACGCAATGGATATTCGCACTAGGGCAATGCGCCCGTCCGGGCCAGCAGGACCGCCACGTCGTCCTGAGGGGCGGCCGGGAGGAGCCGGGCCAGGATGTCGTCGCACAGGGTCTCCAGCGGCTCCTCCGCGCCGCTCAGGGCGGCCGCCAGACCCGCCATGCCCTCGTCCAGGTCCCGGTCCCGCGACTCGATCAGGCCGTCCGTGTAGAGCACCAGCAGGCTCCCCGGGGGCAGCAGCACCTCCTCGGTGCGGAACTGCCGGCCGCCCGTGCCGAGGGGGGCTCCGGGCGATCCGTCCAGGAAGCGCACGGCTCCGGCCGCCGTGACCACGGCCGGCGGCGGATGGCCCGCGCGGGCGATCGCGCACACGCCCGTCGCGGGGTCGTGGACGGCGTAGACGCAGGTGGCCATCTCGTCCTCGCCCAGGTCGGCCACCACCGCGTCGAGGGAGCGGAGCATCTGCTCGGGTTCCACGGCCTGGCGCGCCAGCGTCCGGACCGCGGTGCGCAGCTGGCCCATGACCGCGGCCGCGTGGACGCCGTGGCCCATCACGTCGCCGATCACCAGGCCGGTCCGGCCGTCCGCGAGCTCGATCACGTCGAACCAGTCGCCGCCCACGTCGTGGTCGCTGGCCGGCAGGTAGCGGCCGGTCAGTTCGAGACCGGCGACCTCGGGCAGCGCGTTGTTGGTCAGGCTGCGCTGCAGCATCAGGGCGGCCGCCCGCTGGGTGGTATACATCCGGGCGTTGTCGATGTTCAGGGCCGCCCGCGCGACCACCTCGTCGATCAGCACGCAGTCCTCGTGGTCGAAGACCTCGCGCCCGCGCACCCGGGTCACCACCACCACGCCGAGCACCCGGCCGCGGGCCACCAGGGGGACCATCCGGGCGCAGCCGAGGGTGGCCAGGTAGGCCCGCAGGGCGGCCGCGCGCGGATCCCGGATCAGGGCCGGGATGTCGGCCGTGTACAGGTTCATGGCCTGGCCCTCGGTGATGACCTGCTCGTAGGCGGTGCCCACCGGGATCTGGAAGGTCTGTCCGGCGACCAGCTTGGCGGTGGGCGCCGCCGAGTCCGGGAAGACGGCCGCCAGCCGCCGGAGCACGCCCCGGGTGGAGGCCGCCGCCTCGTCGGGCTCCAGTACCGCTTCCAGGAGCTGTACGTCGGCCGAGTCCGTGAGCTGCGGCACCAGCACCTCCACGATCTCCTGGGCCGTCTGGCTCAGGTCCAGCGTGGTGCCGATGCGGGTGCCGGCCTCGGCGAGCAGGGCGAAGCGGCTCCGGGCCCGCTCGGCCTCGGCCTGGGCGCGCTGCCCTTCGGTGATGTCGATGAGGGAGGCGATCACGCCGAGCAGCCGCCCGGAGCCGTCCCGCAGCGGGGCGTACGAACAGGACCAGGTGTGGTCGTGGTCGGGGTCGGCCGAGGTGCGGCCGGTGCGGCGCACGTCCACGACGGCGGTACCGCGCGTCAGCACCTGCCGCATGAGGCGCTCGAGGACGGCTGCGTTGACCCCGGGCACGACATCGCTGAGCCGTTTGCCGACGTGCTCGGCGGCCGACACCCCGTTCATCCGGGCGAGGGCGTCGTTGACGCGCAGGAAGCGCAGGTCGGTGCCGAGGGTGCCGAGGCCGATGGGCGACTGGGTGAAGAGGCTCTGGAGGGCGGCGAGCGAATCGCGCATCCGCAGGACCTCGGTGGTCTCCACGGCGATGAGCATGGCCCCGGTGCGCCCCTGCGGATCGGGTGCGGGCACGATCCACATCTCCATCGGGACCCGGTGGCCCTCGCGGTGGCGCACGGGCAGGGTGCCGACGACGGTCTCCCCGGCCTGGACCCGGCGGGTCAGCTGGGCGGCGAGTTCGTGGTTGGCGTCGGGGACGAGCACGGAGGCGCCGAACCGGCCCAGGATGTCCTCGGGCCGGTGGCCGAGCAGGTCCTGGGCGGCCAGGGACCACTCGACGACGCGCCCGTCGGCGTCCTCCCGCCACAGGGCGATCGGCAGCAGCTCGCTCAGTACGCCGGCGTACCCGACAGCAGCCACCGGCTGGTCCGGTACCCCGCTCGTCTCCTGGTACGTGTCCAATGCGCCGACCTCACCCCTGGGGGGCCCGATTCCTACCGAATCACACTAACCGAGGGGGCGGGGAGCGGCGCTGTGTCGATTCCGGGGCGGCCCTGGCCCACGGGGCCGCCCGGGTGCCGGCCCGTGCCCCGCGCCGGGGCGCCCCGGGCGCCGTTTCCGGCCGCCCGGCCGGTCCCCCGGCGCCCCACCGGCCCGCCGCCCCGCGGCGCTACGCGCCCACCGCCGCCTCGAACGCCTCGAACGCCCGCTCGTCGAACAGCACGAAACGCACCTCTTCCACCGCGGTCGGGGTCGCCCGTACGGTCTCCACCGCGATCCGCGCCCCGTCGTCCATGGGCCACCCGTAGATGCCGGTGGAGATCGCCGGGAAGGCGACGCTGCGGGCCCCCAGCCCGTCCGCGACGCGCAGCGACTCCCGGTAGCAGGAGGCCAGCAGCTCCGAGCGGTCCTCGTCCCGCGACCAGACCGGCCCGACGGTGTGGATCACGTGCCCGGCCGGGAGCCGGCCGGCCGTGGTGGCGACCGCCCGGCCCGTCGCCAGGCCCTTGCCGTAGTGGGAGCGGCGCAGGTCCTCGCAGGCGGCGAGGATCTCCGGGCCGCCGCGCCGGTGGATGGCTCCGTCGACCCCGCCGCCGCCGAGCAGCGAGGAGTTCGCCGCGTTGACCACGGCGTCCGCCTTCTCCGCGGTGATGTCGCCGCGGACGAGCGTGATGCGGGGCATCAGGATCCCTTTCTCAGGTGGCGCCACACGGCCTTGGCCGCGTTGTGGCCCGACATGCCGTGCACTCCGGGGCCCGGCGGGGTCGCCGAGGAGCAGAGGAAGACGGCCGGATGGCTGGTCGAGTACGGAGACAGCGAGAGCCGGGGCCGCAGCAGGAGCTGGAGCCCGGTGGCGGCGCCGCAGGCGATGTCCCCGCCGACGTAGTTGGGGTTGCGGGCGGCGAGCTGCGGCGGGCCGGCCGTGGCGCGGGCGAGCACCAGGTCGCGGAACCCGGGGGCGAAGCGCTCCAGCTGGCGTTCGACGGCGTCGGTGAGGTCACCGCCCCAGTCCGCCGGGACGTGCCCGTACACCCAGAAGGTGTGCTTCCCCTCGGGCGCCCGGCCGGCGTCGACGAGGCTGGGCTGCGCGGCGATGAGGAAGGGCGTGCGGGGCGCCCGCCCGCTGGAGGCCAGCTGCAGGGCGGCGTCGATATCGCGGGTGCGCGGGCCGATCTGGACGGTGCCGGCCCGGCGCGCCTCCTCGGCGGTCCAGGGGACGGGGCCGTCCAGGGCGTAGTCCAGTTTGAACACGGACGCGCCGTACCGGTAGCCGTCGTACGCCCGGCCCAGGCGCGCGATGCGGGCCAGCGCGGTCGGCGAGGTGTCGAAGACGTACGCCCGGGCCGGCGGCAGGTCGTCGAGGCGCTTGACCTCGAAGCCCGTGTGGACGGCGCCGCCGAGGTCGCGCAGGTACCCGGCGAGGGCGTCGGAGATGGCCTGCGAGCCGCCGCGCGGCATGGGCCAGCCGCCCGCGTGCGCGGCGAGGGCGAACACCAGGCCGACGGCGCTGGTGCCGATCCCGCCGAGCGGGGCGATGACGTGCGCGACGAGCCCGGCGAACAGGGCGCGGGCCCGGTCGTCACGGAAACGGCTCAGCAGCCAGGTGGAGGGCGGCAGCCCGGCGAGCCCGAAGCGGGCGAGGGTGACCGGGTCACGGGGCAGGGCGGTGCCCGGCAGGGACATGAAGTCCCGGGCCAGGGTGTCCCACCGGCCGAGGAACGGCTCCACCAGCCGCCGGTACGCGCCCGCGTCCCGCGCCCCGAAGGACGCGGCCGTCTCCGCGACGGAGCGGGAGAGCACGGCGGCGGTGCCGTCGTCGAAGGGGTGCGCCATGGGCAGCGGGGCGTGCAGCCACTCCAGCCCGTACCGCTTCAGGGGCATGGTGGCGAAGACGGGCGAGCCGGCCCCGAGGGGGTGCACCGCCGAGCAGGGGTCGTGCCGGAAGCCGGGGAGGGTGAGCTCCTCGGTCCGGGCTCCACCGCCGACGGTGTCAGCGGCCTCGAAGACGGCCACCGAGAAGCCGCGCCGGGCCAGTTCGACGGCGGCCGTCAGCCCGTTGGGCCCCGCTCCCACCACGACCGCATCGAGAATCGACGGCACTTGCGACTCCTTCGTCCGGCGGCGCCACCGCCCCAGGGTAGTGCGCCTGTCTATACGCGAATTCCGCGAGGTGCGCGAGGTCTTCGAACCCCACGGGCCCCAAGTGCTCCGTGGATCACGCCGGTTCCGCGCGTCGCACGCACTCCCGCGGTCATGGCCTCACTCTCCTCTGAGCAGCTCGCGGATGCGTACCGCCGTCGCCTCGTCCCGGCCCACCGCGAAGGGAAGCGCGTTGTCCCGGTCCACCCGGAAGGGGATCCGGTCGACGGTGCTCTGGGCGCCGCCCGCCTCCGCGACCAGGAGCAGCCCGGCCGCGTGGTCCCAGGCCGACGGCCAGGTGAAGGCCAGGCCGTCCATCTCGCCCCGGGCCACCCGCAGGTACTCCAGTCCCGCGGAACCGCACGGGCGGGCGGCCACCCCCGGCACGTCCAGGCGGGCCAGCGAGCGCCGGTCGTCCTCGGAGGTGTACAGCGGGTGGGCCGTGGCCACGCGCAGGTCGGCGCCCGGCTCGGGCGAACCGCTGTGGATGCGGACCCCGTTGACGTACGCCCCCTGCCCGCGCACGGCCTTGGCCATCTCCTCCAGCGCCGGGGCGAAGGTCCAGGACGCGAGTATCTCCCCGCGGTGCGCGAGCGCGACGAGGGTGCAGAACGCCGGGTCGCCGTGCACGAACTGCCGGGTGCCGTCGACCGGGTCGACGATCCACACCGGAGCGTCCGCGCGCAGCGCCTCGTACACCGTCGGGTCGATGTGCACCGCTTCCTCACCGACCACCGCCGAGCCGGGCAGCAGCCGCGTCAGCTCGGCCGTGAGGTACTCCTCGGCCTTGCGGTCGGCGTCGGTCACCAGGTCGTGCGGGCCGCTCTTCTGGTCCACCTCGTGGTCGGCGAGCTGGCGGAACCTCGGCATGATCTCGATCGCCGCCGCCTTGCGGACGGCCTCGTCGACGGCGGACAGGTCTCGGGCGAGGAATTCTTCGATCATGTCTCCAGCAAAGCACGACCGGCTGACAATCCCCACCGACGCATCCGACGGGCCGCCGGCCCCCGGGTGGACCGCGGGTGAACGCGCCGGCGGGCCCGCCCCTCGGAACCAGCCGGTCCGGCGCCGCCGGGACCTGGCGGGAAGACCCGGCGAGGACCGGGCGGGACCGGGCGGGAAGACCCGGCAGGGACCGGAACCCGGGCCACCTCCTGGTGGGCGCCGCCCGCCCGTGCTAGACCGGCCGGGACCCGGCCCTCCCCGCCCCCTGCTCCGCCCGCTTCCCCTCCCCCCTCGCCCTTTGGGAGCCCTTGTGCGCCGACCGTTCCGTACGTCGCCCCTGCGCCGCGCGGCGGCCCTGCTCGCCACCGCGGCCGCGTTCCTCGTCGCCGCTCCGGCCGCGCCCGTGGGCGCCGCGTCCGTACTGCCCTCGCTGCCCGCGCCGAACGCCGCCGGGCTGACGTTGCGGAGCTGGTCCGTCGCCGCGGGCCAGAGCGAGCGCATGGGCGACGCCTCGGTGACCTCGGCGGCGGTCTTCACCGCGCACGGCGGGACCCCGTCGATCGATCCGGTCCAGGTGCCGGTGCGCGTACGGATCCTGCTGCCGGAGGACTACCGGCGCGACCCGGCCCGCCCGTACCCCGTGCTGTACCTGCTGCACGGCGGTTCGGGCGACGTCGAGCAGTGGTCGAAGACCGACGAGGGCAATGTCACCGCGGCTCTGAAGGACTCGGCCTTCCAGGGCATCGTCGTGATGCCGGAGGCCGGCAAGGCCGGCTGGTACAGCGACTGGCCGGGCCACACGGACGGCTTCTTCGCCCCACAGTGGGAGACCTTCCACATCCAGCAGCTGGTCCCGTGGATCGACGCCAACTTCAACACGTCGAAGTCGGCCTCCGGCCGGGCCGTCGCGGGCGTCTCGATGGGCGGCTACGGGGCCCTGCGCTACGCGGGCCGCCACCCGGAGGTGTTCTCCGCGGTCGGCGCCCTCTCGCCGGGCACCGACCTCTACGATCCGGGCGCGCAGGGCATCATCACCGGTTCCACCTGGCAGGTGGGGGCGTCGATCCTGTGGACGGGCCTGTTCGACGGGAAGTTCCGGGTGACCGGTGACACCCCGTACCGGATGGCGACGGTCTTCGGGCCGCCGAGCACCTGGCCGGGACAGAATCCGGTCAGCCTTGCGCTCGACGGCAAGTACGCCTCGTACGGCGGGAAGATGGCCCTCTACGCCGGCGGCGCGGGCGGCGCCGGGGAGAAGGAGATCGGCGCCATGACCGCGGCCCTCCACCAGGACCTGAAGGACCGCTCGGTCGAGCACCGCTACTGCCAGGGCGCCGGCGATCACGCGTGGCCGTTCTGGGGTCCGGAGCTCAAGGACTTCGTGGCCTACGCGTACGGACCCGCCCCGGCCACCCCTGCCGCCTGCCCCAACGGCTGGGGCGCCGAGACGCCGTAGCCCCGCCGAGGTCCCACGGGCGGCGGGGCCGCCGGCCACCCGGCCGTGCCGGGCCGGGTGGACGGACGCGCCGTCCCGCGGCTACCGGGCGCCCTGCGGGGCCAGGTGCTCGGACTGGCCGTCGATGAGGGCCTGCTGCGGGTCGCTGTGCTCGAAGGCCCCGTCCTGGCCCTGCGGCGCGACGCTGCTGTGGTTGTCCGCGAGGGCCGGGCCCGCGCCCAGGGCGGTCAGGGCGAAGGCGGCGGTGGCGGCTATGGCTGCGGCTCTGATGTTCACGGTGGTCCCCCCGGGTCCGGCCGGCCTCGGGCGGGCCGGCTCGGGAGCCAGGCTGTCAGGCCCGGGCGCCGTCCTGCAACAGCGTCGGGACGTTCTCCTCCCGCGGACCGCGCCGGTCCTCCGTCCCCGCCTCCCCGGGGCCGGGCCCCCTGAGGAGGGCCCGGCCCGCCGCGCGGTGTCCCTCGGCCGCGGCCGGGTCGGTCGCGTCGAGCACGATCGCGGCCCCCTCGTGGGCCAGCGCCTCCTCGTACCGGTTCCCCAGCCTCGGGGCCAGCTCCAGCGCCTCCCGGTGGAGCCGCAGGGCCTCGTCGGGCAGGCCCGCGAGGCGGCAGGTCTCGGCGTAGCCGTTGAGGAAACGGATCTTCCAGTGCTCCTCGAACAGCTCGTCCAGCAGCGCGAACGCCTCCCGGTGGCTGGCCAGCGCCTCCTCGAAACGGCCCATCCGACGCAGCGCGACACCCATGCAGTTCAGGCACCACGCCTCGTTGTTCATGTGCCCGTCCTCGCGGGCCAGTTCCAGCGCCCGGCGCAGGTGCTCCAGCGCCTCCTCGGGCTCCTCGGCGGCGAGGGCCACGCCGAGGGTGATCCGAGCCGTCAGCGTGGGCGGCCACGCGGGATCCTCGTGCGGGACGGCCAGCACCTCCCGGGCCCGGCGCGCCGCCCGCTCGCGCTCCCCGAGCTGCAGCAGCGCCCAGGCTTCCGACGCGGCCGCGTGCGCGGCGCCCGTCGGACAGCCGATCCGCCCGTACGCCTTCCCGGCCCGCCCGAAGAGTTCGAGCGCCCCCTCGACGCTCCCCTCCTCCCATATCAAGTACCCCCGCCGCAGGGCGAGTTCGGCCTCGGACAGTGAGCCCCCCGTCTCCGGCATGCCGCGTCCGGCCGCTTCGTACGCCGCCCCCGCCTCCGCCATCCGGCCCGCGTTGTAGCGCGCGAAGCCCAGATCGCTGTGCGCCTCGGCCAGTTGCAGCGGATCGCCGAGGCGCTCCGCGGCCGTCAGTGACCGTTCGAAGAGGAAGTTGAGGTGGGTGGTACCGCAGCGCCGCGCGAAGTACGCCCGCAGGAAGCGCGGCAGCTCGCACACGTGCACGTCCGCCCCGAGGGCGACCGCCGTCTCGAAGGCGGCGATCATCGCCTCGTACTCGGCGGTGAGCCAGGCCAGGGCCGCGTGCTTGTCCGCGAACCGCGGCAGCTCGGCCGGCGGCCGGCCCGCGGTGACCGCCCGGCCGGGCGAGAGGACGGGCATCGCGGCGTCGGCGGCGGCCGCCGCGTGCACGTAGAAGTCGAGGAAGCGCCCCAGCGCCCGGCCCCGCTCGGCCGGTGCGTCCTGCTGCTCGCAGGCCCGGCGCGCGTGCTGGTGCACCAGGTCGTGCAGCCGGTAGCGGCCCGCCGTCGGCTGCTGGACCAGGTGCGCGTCGAGCAGGTCCTCGAGCATCGCCCGGGCGCTGTGGAGCGGCACGTCCGCCAGGGCGGCGGCCACGTACTCGTCGAAGGAGGTGCCCGGCAGGAGGCCCAGCATCCGGAACAGCCGGGCCTGGGCCCGGTCCAGTTGCCTCACGGACATGGCGAACGCGGTGTCGAACTCGCTCGCGCCCTCCGCCAGCCGCTCGACGAGGATGCCCACGGTCCAGCCCGGCCGGTGCCGCAGCCGTGCCGCGGCGAGCCTGAGCGCCAGCGGGAGGTGCCCGCACAGCCGCAGCACCTCGGCGGCGGACTCCGGATCACGGCCCAGCCGGCCCCCGGGGCCGACGGGATCGCCGCTCGCGCGGGCCAGCAGCTCGGCGCTCTCCCCGGGGCTCAGGACGTCCAGCGACACCGGAGGCACGTCGTCGAGGCCCAGCAGCCGGTTGCGGCTCGTGATCAGCACGACGGAGGGTCCGGCGCCGGGCAGCAGCGGACGGACCTGGTCGGCGTCGGCGGCGTTGTCCAACACCACGACGGCCCGCCGCCCGGCCAGCTCCGCCCGCCAGCAGGCGGCCAGCTGCTCGATGCCCTCCTGCGGGACCCGCTCCGACGGTACGTCCAGCGCGCCGAGCAGCATCCGCAGCGCGGAACCGGGGTCGAGCGGCTCCCGCCCCTCGGTGAACCCGTGCAGGTCCACGTAGAGCTGCGCGTCCGGATGGCCGGCGGCGAGCCGGTGCGCGGCGTGCACGGCCAGGCAGGTCTTGCCGACGCCCGCCATCCCGTCGACGGCGACCAGCTGGTGGCTCTTCAACGCGGCGAACACCGCGTCGAGTTGCTCCGCCCTTCCCGTGAAGTCGGGTACGTCGCGGGGCAGATCGTTACGAGGCCTCGGCTGGACCTGCCGACTCGCCTTCGGGGGCGCCGGCAACGGGTTCGAGGACCGCTCCCACAGGGGGCGCAGGGGCCGTGGATCACGCTTCACGATCCGGCAGAGGGCGATCACCGCGGGCCAGGGCGGCACGGTCTGCCCGCCGAGGTAGCGCGAGAGCGACGAGGAACTGAGCCCGGTGTCCCTGGCGAGGGCCCGCACGCCGAGCCCGGACAGCTCCTGCAGCGACCTGAGCCGGGCCGCCAACTCCGCTTGTGGGTCGTCGCTCGCCGTCCGCTGTTCCACGTCCACCGCTTCCCCGTACCCCTGTCCCGCCGTGCCAGAAGTATTCAGGCCCGTTTCCGCGCTGGTCAAGGCCGGTGCGCCTGTCCCAGGCCGTCCCACGGCCGTCGTCACATCGCGCCGCGGCGGCTGTCATGGAGTCACACCCCGGGGAGAACGGGGCACGGAGCACCAACCAGAGGAGCAGACCGCGATGCAGGCTCGTATGCAGAATCCCGCCGTCGTACTGTCCGACGCGATGCGGCCCGTCCAGGAGATCCTCAAGGCGGTCCACTCCGGGGGCGTGGACGGCCAGGTCCTCGAGCTGGTGCACCTGCGGGTCAGCCAGATCAACGGGTGCAGCGCCTGCGTCGACGGCGGCACCAAGACCGCCCGCAAGGCCGGCGTGAGCGACGAGCGCCTGGCCACGGTCGTCGCCTGGCGCGAGGCCCCCTACTTCACCGACGAGGAGCGCGCCGCCCTCGACCTGGCCGAGGCCGCGACGCGCATGGCCGACCGCCCCGACCCGGTGAGCGACGAGGTCTGGGACACGGCGGCGACGTACTTCGACGAGAAGCAGCTCGCCGCGATCGTCCTGATGGTCGGCGTCACCAACATGTTCAACCGCCTCAATGCCACGACCCGCCAGATCGCGGGGGCCTGGGGCTGAGTTCGCCCGACGGAACGCCGCTCCGGCCTCCGGCATGGCGAACGCGGTCCGGGCGTTCGGCCATGCAGCACACCCGCACACGACAGACCGATCCGTATCCCGGGAGGGAACCCGCCATGACCGCCACGCAGAAGACCACCATCGAGAAGACCACCACGACGACCCCGGCGTACGACGGGTTCACGGACGAGGAGCGGGGGGCGATGAAGGAGCGCGCCAAGGAGCTGAAGGCGTCCGCCCGCGCCGGCTCGCGCGCCGCCAAGGCGGCGGAGGAGGAAGCCGCGGTCCTGGCGAAGATCGCCGAGATGCAGGACTCCGACCGGGCGATGGCCGAACGCGTCCACGAGATCGTCAGGGCGAACGCCCCCGCCCTCGCACCGAAGCTCTGGTACGGGATGCCCTCGTACGCCAGGGACGGCAAGGTCGTCTGCTTCTTCCAGAGCGCGGAGAAGTTCAAGGCCCGCTACGCGACCCTCGGCTTCAGCGACCAGGCGAACCTCGACGAGGACGCGATGTGGGCCACCTCCTTCGCCCTGAAGAACCTGACCCCGGCCGACGAGACCCGCATCGCCGCCCTGGTCAGGACGGCGGCGCACTGAGCCGCGGCCGGGGCCGGGGCCGGGGCTCTGACGCGGCAGCCGTACGAGCGCGGTGCGGGCTGCCGCTGGTGACCGGGGGAACCGCCCCCGTCCGATGGGGGGGGGGGGGGTGGCGCCCAAATCACGGTGGTGGGCGGGGGCGCTGGGTAGGACCACCAAGAGTGTCCACTTTTCAGTGTTGGGACACAGGAAGATA